>RFZI01000055.1 GCA_009920775.1 Paracoccaceae bacterium
ATCGCTCGCTCTTGCCTTCGAAATGGTAGGTGTGAATTCTCAGCTCGGTTGTTCAGTTAGCGCCCCGTTTCTTGGCGACCCAGAGCACCCATTTCCCTCAATGCAGCGCCGTAGGACCGAAGCCGCTCTGTGACGATCACCTCGGTTCAACCATGCTTCCGCATCGCTTTCTTGAGGAATTTCAATGCGGCTTTCTTGTCTCGGGTCTTCGTGACAAAGCATTCCAGAACTTCACCCTCGTGGTCGACCGCGCTCTAGAGGTAGTACTGCTCGCCATTGAACTTCACGAAAACCTCGTCGAGATGCCATTGCCAGTGGCTCGTTCTCACCCCCTCGATCTGGCGCTTCTTGGTCCCGGAGGCGAACATCGACTCGAACCAGTGCCACCAAAATCGAACAGTTTCGTGGCTGATCTCGTCACCGCGTACGTGGGGCAGATCCACGACGTTTCGCAGCGAAAGCGGAAACCGCACATAGCGCATCACCGCCAAGCGAATGATCTCGGGGCTCGTCTTGAAATACTTGAAGGCGAGCGTTTGGTCATGCCCGAACGCTATCGGCCGCCCTGCCCCCTCTTCAGCGAAGTTCCTCTGACAAGGCCCCGACGACCAGCAGTCGGCGCCGGGGCTATTCGTCGAGCGATCCGTGGATGGCAAACTGATCCAGTGCGGCGCTCTCCGCTTCGATAAAACGGTACTGCTCGCGTACGCCCGCATCGGTCAGCTCGCGCAGAACCGTAAGAATGGTGTTAGGATCGTGATCAGCGCAGAGCTCGGCCATATGTGCCAGCTCGTCTCTAGCGACAGGGCGCGCGGCATCGACGGACGGCGCCCCATAGACTTCCACGAAATGCCTCGCCAGTGTCTCGATAGCGGCCTCGTATTCCTGTGGTTCGATCTGGGTGACGGCGACGAACGTCACCCGTCCGAAGGTTTCGATACCGAGCCAGCCATTCGCAAAGGACTGGCGTGCCTTGCCTTTCAAGTCAGCCTCGCTCCAATTCGAGAACTCAAACCCACCCGAGACCGCCCACTCGCCGGTGCGTGCAGGGCGATGAAAGACGTTCATATCGCTCTCGTCGAAATGAATGGCACGGGCCAGCAGCATCACGGCGCCTCCTCAAGAATTCTATAAAGTGGCAAAAGGCGGGTCTCACCAGTCTCGGGTTTGACAAGGCAACCGAAATCTTCATCAACGCCGAGGAACTTGCCCGCGATCACCTCGCCGGGAAGACGGACAACCGTCTCGTCGTGCATTTTCCACAACAGCCCTTCATATTCGCGATGAAGATTGGCGCGCGCCCGCGCTGTCTCGATATCATGAAGCCAGACGAGCGAATGCCGCGCCCATGCCTCCAGCAGGTCGACCGGATCCACCTCGCCACAGCCTTCGTGATAGAGCGAGGTCCAGTCCGGGGTCTGGCCTGGCTCGAAATCGGGACCCAGTTCTAGGGTTACATCAAGACCGACCACCAGCCAGTCCGGGATGGATTTGGGGTCAAGGGTGCCGGCATAGGCGTGAATGCGGCCGAAATGGCCGCCATTCAACCGCAGCCCGCCGTTCCAATCAAGATGGACAGCCGTCTCAGCCGGCGCGGTAGCCCCCAGCGCGTTTTGAAAGCCCACGGCGCAGGCAACATAGCCCGCCATTGCCTGCCCGAGCGGTGTCTCTGGGGCAAGAACGAGAGCCGCCCGCAACCGCTCGCTGCCGATCGACCAAGCAAGAAGGCCGGCATCAACACCGCGCCGCGCGCGATCGCAGGCAACCGTAAACGGATTTGCAGGCCCCGTCGCATAGCTGGTCAGGAGCGGAGGGAAACGGGGGACGAGATTCATATAGTCCCCGCGTCCATGAGCCCGCGTGCCAGCGCCCGAAACGTCTGCGCCTGAGGCGAGGCGGCCCGCGAGACAACAACGGGGGCGCCGCCGTCCGAGGTGGTGCGGATGTCGATGTGCAGGGGGATCTCGGCAAGGAGCGGCGCGCCCAGCTTGGCCGCCTCTTTCGCCACTCCGCCATGGCCGAAGATATGCTCCTCATGCCCACAGTTCGAACAAATGTGGACCGACATATTTTCGATCAAACCGATGATCGGCACGTTCATCTGTCGGAACATGTCGATCCCTTTGCGTGCGTCGAGAAGGGCTATGTCCTGTGGGGTCGAGACGACGATTGCGCCATCGACCGCCGCCTTCTGGGCAAGCGTCATCTGCACATCGCCGGTGCCCGGCGGCAGATCGACGATCAAGACATCAAGCGCGCCCCACTGGACCTGAAACAGCATCTGCTGAAGTGCACCCATGAGCATCGGGCCACGCCAGACGACCGCCTGGTCTTCCTGCGTCATGAGGCCCAGAGACATGAGCGTAACCCCATGATTTCGCAGGGGAAGGATCGTCTTTCCATCGGGCGAGGCAGGCCGCCCCGTGACCCCGAGCATCCGGTGCTGTGAGGGGCCATAGACATCGGCATCAAGTAGACCCACTTTCAGCCCTTCAGCCGCAAGCGCAGTGGCTAGATTGGCCGAGACGGTGGATTTTCCCACTCCGCCCTTGCCCGAGGCGACGGCGATGATCTTCTTGATGCCGGGGATCTTCTCTGGGCCTGCGGGCTTTGCGTGGCTGTGGCTGTGACCATGCCCTCCGCCTTTGAGGTCGGGCGGCGGTTTGGGCGCGGAGTGGGCTGTCATCACCACATTGACCGGATCGGCCCCTGCCGCACGTAGACGCGCTTCGGCCTCAGCCCGTATGGCTTCCATCTCGCCCGCGCGGGCTGGATCAATCTCGAGAACAAAACGTACGGCGCTTCCCTCGACGGTCAGGGCGCGCACCATTCCTGCCCCGACGATATCTTTACCGCCCGCCGGAAGCGTTACCTCGGAGAGGGCTTGCAAAACACTTTCGCGGCTAAGGCTCATGCATCGGGCCCCGTGATCTTGCCTTCAACGACGTGCTCGACATCGAGCCCCTCGATCGTAAGCACCATACGCGCCTTGAACTCTTTGCCCTTCGCTCCGGCCCCGGCATCGCGCACGGCTGTCTCGATGGCCTGCTGCGAGGTGACGCCCACCTGCTTGAGGAACTTGCGCAGCGACATGTTGAAATCGTTGTCCATGGATCTCACTCCTTGCTATCAAACTTGACCAGCCAGCGCCGGGGCCGCTAGCCCTTGGCTCTGAGGGAGACCCCCATGCTGCGACCGATCCTTGTCATACTTCTTCTCAATCTGCCATTCTTGGCGAAGGCCGACGAGGCTAGAAGCTTTCGCCTGGCCGCCGACGAGGCGCTGATCGAGACCGGCCTTCTGGCCTATCTCCTGCCGCGGTTTTCCCTCAAGACAGCGCGCCGCGCCGAGATCGGAGGCGAGGCCGCCGACCTGCGCCTTTCGCCAAGCGCCGATGGCGCGTCCGCGTTTACGCGCGGTGAGACCGTCTATTACCTTGAGCTCCTGACCGATCATCCTGCGGCCCGGATCTTTACCGAATGGCTCCTCTCGGAGGGGGGCGCCAATACCATTGCCGCTTTCCAGCCGAGCGATGGCGGGCCTACCTTTCAGCCCCCTGCCCCACAAGTCGAACGCGAGACGGCCCTTTTTGAGGGTGATGCCGCAGCGGGGGCAGTTCTGGCCGCCCAACATTGCGGGCGCTGCCACCGCGTGGGCGGGGCACAGGACGGCATGGGGATTGGCTCGACCCCGAGCTTTCGCGCTCTGCGCAGTCTGTCCGACTGGCCCGAGCGGCTCATGGCTTTCTACGCGCTCAATCCGCACCCCGCCTTCTTGCGGGTCGAAGAAATCAGCCCCGATTTCTCGCCAGACGTGCCACCGCCCATTGTGCCGATTGTTCTCACGCTCGACGAGGCAGAGGCGATACAGGCCTATGTCGCAAGCCTTGAACCCGCTGATCTCGGAGCTGAAATCCAGCATCAGTGATCGCGCCGCTTGCTGAAATAGTCGTCGGTCGTTCGCACCGTTGGCCGTTCCTTGCCCGACAAGGGATTGCCCGAGCTGTGATACTGGGCCGAGATCCGGCAATCGTCGCACATCTGGATCAGGCGTCCGGCGCTGGTATCGGCAAACATCGGGTGCTTGCCGGCGAGTTTGTCGAGAATGCGCTCGACCGTCGAACGAACGCCGAAGGGCTTGCCGCATTCGATGCAACAGAAGGGCTCTTCCTCATTCAAGACCCGCTGGCCCAGCGCATCGTTCGACAGATCAAGCTGCGGCACAAGGGCGATTGCGGTTTCGGGGCAAGCGCTGCGGCAGATCCCGCATTGCAAGCAGGCATCTTCTTGAAACCGAAGCTGCGGCAGATCGGGATTATCGAGAAGCGCCCCCGCCGGGCAGAGCGACACGCAAGAGAGGCACAGCGTGCACTTGTCCGTATCGACCGCCACTGCCCCGTAGGGTGCACCTGCGGGCAATGGCAACGGGGCGTCGGCCTTGGGCAAAAGCGCCTGCGCCGAGAGCCGGGCCACCTGACGTCGGCCTCCCATCGGCACGATCCGCTCAGCGGGGGATGCCAAGGGCGTCTGATCATCTAGTGCGGCCTCAAGCGCGTCGGGATCAGCACAGTCGAGCGCGCGGATACGTGCCGCGCCACCCATTGCCGCGGCCAGCTCGATCTGGAAGGCGATGGCGTCTCGTTCGCTGCTTGGGGCTAGCACGATATCCACCGCGGCAAATCCTGATGCCAGTGCGGCAAGGATTTCAGAATGCCCCACATTGAGAAGGGCGCTCACCTCGATCGGCACCACATCAGCCGGAAGGCCGCGCCCGAAGCGGGCCGCGAGCGCGATCAGCTCGGCCCCGTATCTGTCATGCACCAAGAGCCGCGGCGCCTCACCTCCGGCGCGGTGATAGGCATCTGCCATGGCGGCGATCCGGCGCAGCGTCTCGCTGGTTTGCGGCGCGTCGTAAACGATCGCGCCCGATGGGCACAGCGCGGCGCAAGCGCCGCAGCCGGCGCAGATACTGGGATCAATGGCGACATGGTCTCCGGCAGGCAGGATCGCGCCGGTAGGGCAGGCATCGAGGCAGCGGGTGCAGCCGCTCTGACTGGCGCGGGAATGGGCGCAGAGGTGTTCTTCAAACGACAGATGTATCGTCTTTTCAAAAGTTCCAACCGCTTGCGACGCTTCAAAGATCGCGTCGCTGACCGCCGTGAGGCTGCCCGGATCGGCGCGGAAATAACCGTCGCGCTTGTGCGGCGCGGGAAAGAGCGGTGCGCCGCCAGAAAGATCGAGGAGGATATCGCAATCAGTCCAGCCGCCATCGCGCGGTGCGGTGAAGCCAAAGCCGCCGCGCCCGCCCGGCTCGAGAAGGGCAAGCTGGTCGATCTCGACCTTGAATGCGCCAAGCGAGCCCGAGGCGCCGGTAATCTTGCCTGTGACTACTTCGAACTCTCGAGACAGAGGCAGATCTGCTACGGCTGGCAGTAGCGCGGTCACGGACAGAACCCCAGCAAGTTTTTCTGCCGCAGCCAACGCCACATCGGGCGCACCGATGACAAGGCAGGTTCCTTCCGAGGCGATATCGAATGTCTTGGCGGGCCCGCGCGCAAGCAGTGCGTCGGCGACAAGTGCCGCCATCTTTGGGCCTTTCGGGGCCCGGTCGTCACTCCAGCCGGCTCGATCGCGCAAATCGACCAGTTGCGGCGCCTCGACCCCGACCTCGGCGGCCAGTTCGGCAAACCGCGCCCCTTCCTGAGCGCAAGCGATGACAGCCTCTCCCGCGGCCAAGAGCTTGGCTGCACTTTCGGCCTCTCGCGTGCATAAAGCGCTGTACACCTTGGTACACGAGACACCGCAGGTCTTCTCGATTGCCGCTGCCTCGAGCGTTTGAGACCCAAGACAATCACACAAAATCAGATGTTTAGCCATTCTCTCCCCATCGCCTGCAAAGGGTGGCACCTTGCCGCGCAACGCATGAAAGCTAGGCATGAAGCGGACGGGTCGTAAAGAACCTATCGCGAAAACCGGGTTGATTCGTGAATTTTCACCGCAGAAACAACCGAGCATTTTGGTCAGAAAACCGAACCAGGACAGTTCGTCTCGACCCCAAGGGTCGCAATAACCCGATAGTAGACATTTTGTCCGACCTCATTGTCCAAGCGAGGAAATATACCCGATTCGGGCAAGTTTCTTTTGAATCGCGCCCGCCGGTAGTGCTTTTCTGGGTCTGGGCCACAAAGAGCCCGGGGAAGGAAGACCGAATGACCCTCGTCAGAGCAACGCTCCCGATCGGGATCGTCGTGCGCAAGGCGCCGGTCCCGCCAAGTGGAAAGAGCTTCGCCGCGATGGGGATGCCGTCGAATATCACGCTGCGACCCTGCCGCTTGATCTGTGGTCGACCGATACCGAGGCCTATCTTGCAGCCCTGTCGTCTCGCACCCCCGGCCTCGTGGTCGTTTTGCGCGAGGCGCTCGATGGCGACAGCGATCTTCCTTGGACTCCGACCTTTGTGACCGCCTCGCCCTATGAGGGGCAGGACTATATGGACAGCGGCGACGGTTTGATCGAACAGGTGCCGATGCCTGCTGGCCTGATCGCCTGGGTTCAGAAGTTCTGCGACGATAACCACGTCGAAGAGGTTTTCGTAAAGCGCAAGCGAGATAAGAAGCGGATCGACCTTGTCGAGGATGGCAAAGGCGATCCCCGCGTGCGGCAGATGGCCGATGTGTTCCGCGCACCCGGCCACGATCGCGGAGGGCTTCATTGATGGCGGGCGTAGAGCGCACCGATTTCTGGTCGCGCCGCAAGGCGCCGCCTTCATGGGCAAGCACATTCCCGAACATCTGCGCCGCCGCGCCCTGCGTCGGCTTTGGGTCTCAAACCCGGTTCTGGCAAATCTCGACGGGCTCCTCGATCACGCCGAGGATTTTTCCGATGCGGCCACGTCGGCGGGAACGGTCGCCTCGGCCTATCGCGTCGGCAAGGGGATGCTCAAGCACATCGAAGCCCTGGCAGCGAGCGCCGAACAAACGGCGTCCGGCACGGCAGAGGGCGAAGACGAGACAATTGAAGACGGCATAGCAGAAGGCGAGGCAAACCCTGAAGTCGATGCGGCAGATCAAGCAATTGCCCTGCCTGCCGCAGAGGTATCGGCGTCCGAACCTGTAGAAGAGCACCCCATGCCCCGCCGCCACATGCGCTTTGCATTTGCCGATTGAAAGAGAGCGAGAAGAAATGTCCCAAGCCGCAGCCGCAGCACCGATGATCGCCGAAGAAGATCAGCTCAGAGCCGATCTTTACGGCTATCTGTCGGCGCTTCTTGCCTCGCCGCCGGACAAGGCGCTCTTGGGTCGCAGCGCAACACTGAAAGGTGACGAGAGCGATCTTGGCTCTGCGATCAACACTTTGGCGACGCTGGCCAGCAAGGTTTCCGCCGCTTCGGTCGAGCGCGAATTCAACGATTTGTTCATCGGCCTCGGGCGCGGCGAGCTTCTGCCCTATGCCAGCTACTACATGACCGGCTTTCTCAACGAAAAGCCGCTCGCCGTCCTGCGGGACGATATGCGCAAGAACGGCATCACGCGGGCGCCGAAGCCGGAATTTTCTGGTCATCGAAACCGAAGCCTTCCGGATGACGGGCGGCTGAGTGAACGAGGGCCTTCGCGTCTTGGCGCGGAGGCGAAGCGGCGGGTCTCCGCCAAAGAGGGAGAGAAGTTAGGTATGACGAAATCAACCGAAGACAAAGCAACGAGCCGTCGTGATTTCCTCAAGATCGCGTCGGCCGCGCCGGTAGCCGCAGCTGCCGCCGCCGCAGGGACCGAAGCCGCTGCCGACACCGCATCGGGCGCAGGCGGCTCGGGCCTTCAGGATACTGCCCACACACGGGCCTATTACGAGTCAGCCCGGTTCTAAGGGGCGAATTCCCGGCCTCTAGGGCTAGATACTCAAGGGAGAGAAGTATGCTAAAGAGAAAGACAACCGGTGGGGTGCGAACTGCGAACCGTCCGACCCTCCTGTCCGGCGTAGCTGAAAAATCGGTCGACCGTCGCGCGTTCCTGCGCGGTTCGGGTCTGGCCATCGGCGGCCTTGCCAGCATTGGCGCGCTCGGCGGGACCGTAGCCCGCGCCGAGGCCCAGACCTCGGTCGACGCGGCCGTCGAAACCGTCAAGAGCGTTTGCACCCACTGTTCGGTCGGCTGCACCGTACTTGCCGAAGTGCGTAACGGCGTCTGGATCGGGCAAGAGCCCGGCTGGGACAGCCCCTTCAACCTCGGCGCCCATTGCGCCAAAGGCGCCTCGGTGCGCGAGCACGCCCACGGCGAGCGCCGCCTGAAGTATCCGATGAAGAAAGAGGGCGGCGTCTGGAAGCGGATCAGCTGGGAAGACGCGATCAACGAGATCGGCGACCAGATGCTCCAGATCCGCGACGAGAGCGGCCCGGACTCAGTCTATTGGCTCGGCTCGGCCAAGCACTCCAACGAACAGGCTTATCTGTTCCGCAAGTTCGCCGCTTATTGGGGCACCAACAACGTCGACCATCAGGCGCGGATCTGCCACTCGACGACGGTTGCCGGCGTGGCCAACACATGGGGCTATGGCGCCATGACCAACAGCTACAACGACATCCACAATTCCAAAGCGATCTTCCTCATCGGCGGCAACCCCGCAGAGGCGCACCCTGTTTCGCTTCTGCACATTCTCAAGGCCAAGGAAGAGAATAACGCGCCCTTGATCGTCTGCGATCCGCGCTTTACGCGCACCGCGGCCCATGCAGATGAATATGTCCGCTTCCGCCCCGGCTCTGATGTGGCGCTGATCTGGGGCCTTCTGTGGCACATCTTCGAGAACGGCTGGGAGGACAAAGAGTTCATCCGCACCCGTGTTTGGGGCATGGACCAGATCAAGGACGAGGTGAAGAAGTGGACGCCCGAGGAGACCGAGCGTGTCACCGGCGTTCCCGGTAGCCAGATGGAGCGCGTCGCGCGCACCTTGGTCAACAACCGCCCCGGCACTGTGATCTGGTGCATGGGTGGCACGCAGCACACCAACGGCAATAACAACACCCGCGCCTACTGCATCCTCCAGCTTGCTCTGGGCAACATGGGCATCACCGGCGGCGGCACCAACATCTTCCGCGGCCACGACAACGTGCAAGGCGCCACCGACCTTGGCGTCCTGAGCCATGACCTGCCGGGTTACTACGGCCTCGCCGCCGGCTCCTGGGCCCACTGGGCGCGCGTCTGGCAGGAAGACCTCGACTGGCTCAAGGGCCGCTTCGTCAACCTCAAGGGCCCCGACGGTCAGGATGCTCTGGATGGCAATGGCAACCCGATCAGCCTGATGAACACCAACGGCATCCCGGTCTCGCGCTGGATCGACGGTGTTCTCGAGGACAAGGACAACATCGACCAGAACGACAACGTTCGCGCGATGGTGCTTTGGGGTCACGCCCCCAACTCGCAGACCCGCGGCACGGAGATGAAGACTGCAATGGAGAAGCTCGATCTTCTCGTTGTGGTCGATCCCTATCCGACCGTCTCGGCCGTTCTGCACGACCGCACCGACGGGGTTTACCTGCTGCCGGCGGCGACCCAGTTCGAGACCTATGGCTCGGTCACGGCATCCAACCGCTCGATCCAGTGGCGCGACAAGATTGTCGATCCGCTCTTCGAGGCGCTGCCGGATCACACCATCATCAACCATTTCGCGGAGAAGTTCGGCTTTGCCGACAGGCTGTTCCGCAATATCGCGGTTAATGATGGCGAGCCGCTGGTCGAAGACATCACCCGCGAGTTCAACCGCGGCATGTGGACGGTCGGTTATACCGGCCAGAGCCCAGAGCGCATCAAGTCGCATATGGCTAACCAGCACACCTTCGACCGCACCACGCTTCAGGCGGTCGGCGGCCCCTGCGACGGCGACTACTACGGTCTGCCGTGGCCGTGCTGGGGCACTGCCGAGATGAACCACCCGGGAACGCCGAACCTTTACGACATGTCCAAACCCGTCTCGAAAGGCGGCCTGACCTTCCGCGCCCGTTTCGGCGTGGAGCGCGACGGCGACAATCTTCTGGCCGAAGGCGTCTACAGCGTCGGGTCCGAGATCAAGGACGGCTATCCCGAGTTCACCATGCAGATGCTGATGGACCTTGGCTGGGACGGCGATCTGACCGCAGAAGAGCGGGCCGCGATCGACGCGGTGGCCGGCCCTAATACCAACTGGAAGACCGACCTTTCCGGCGGCATCCAGCGGGTGGCGATCAAGCACGAATGCGCGCCCTTCGGCAACGCCAAGGCCCGTGCCGTCGTCTGGACTTTCCCCGATCCGGTGCCGCTACACCGCGAGCCGCTCTACACCAACCGGCGTGATCTGGTCGAAGACTATCCGACCTATTCTGACCGCAAGCTCTATCGTCTGCCGACGCTCTATGCCTCGATCCAGGCGAATGACTTTAGTCAGGACTACCCGATCATCCTCACCTCCGGACGCCTTGTCGAATACGAAGGCGGCGGCGACGAAACCCGCTCGAACCCCTGGCTTGCCGAACTCCAGCAAGACATGTTCGTCGAGATCAACCCGCGCGATGCCAACAACCTCGGCGTCCGTGACCGGTCTCAGGTCTGGGTCGAGGGCCCCGAAGGCGGCAAGGTCAAGGTCATGGCGATGGTGACCGAGCGGGTCGGCGAGGGCGTTGCCTTCATGCCGTTCCACTTCGGCGGCCATTACCAGGGCGAAGACCTGCGTCACAAATACCCCGAAGGCGCCGACCCCTATGTGCTCGGTGAATCGACAAACACGGCCCAGACATACGGGTATGACTCCGTCACCTTGATGCAGGAGACGAAGGCAACCCTGTGCAAGATCAGCGCGGCCTGAGGAGGAGAATGAACCATGGCAAGAGTTAAGTTTCTCTGCGACGCCGAACGCTGCATCGAATGCAACGCCTGTGTCACCGCTTGTAAGAACGAGCACGAGGTTCCGTGGGGCATCAACCGCCGCCGGGTCGTGACGATCAACGACGGCAAGCCCGGCGAGCGGTCGATCTCGGTGGCCTGTATGCACTGCTCGGACGCGCCGTGCATGGCGGTCTGCCCGGTGGATTGTTTCTACCAGACGGCCGATGGCATCGTCCTTCACTCGAAGGACCTCTGCATCGGCTGCGGCTACTGCTTCTACGCCTGCCCCTTCGGCGCACCGCAGTATCCGCAGGCCGGCAACTTCGGCTCGCGCGGCAAGATGGACAAGTGCACCTTCTGCGCCGGTGGCCCCGAAGAGGACAATTCGACCGCCGAGTTCGCCAAATACGGGCGCAACCGGATCGCGGAAGGCAAACTGCCGATCTGCGCCGAGATGTGCTCGACCAAGGCGCTTCTCGCCGGTGACGGGGATGTCGTCTCCGCGATCTACCGCGAGCGTGTCGTCGCCCGCGGCTTTGGATCGGGCGCTTGGGGTTGGGGCACCGCCTACGACACCAAGGTCTCCAACTAACAGGATCGGGCGGGCCGCAATTCGGCTCGCCCTCCATTTCCTCAAGAGCGGGCCGGCTTTGGCCCGCAGCTTTGTCGGCCCTTCACGTCGAACAGGACCCCGGACATGACCCGCTCTCTTCTTCGCATCCTTTGCACCCTCGTTCTTGTCTCCCTTGGCATGGTGAGCTCGGCCCTCGCCCAAGAGGAGATGGCCGCGGTCACGGTTGACCGTTCTGCGACCGGCGGCGCCCAGACCCTCGAAGACATTCTCGCGCGCCAGCAGGGCCTTGCGATCGATGACGGTTTCCGCCGCGACGATACCGGTGCGGACCGTAGCGGCGCCGCAATCGCCGACCAGCTTGGCACTTTGGGCGGCGCCTCCGACCCCGAACTTTGGCGCGCCCTCCGCTATGGTTCGGCCAACGTGACGGTTTCAACCGGAGCGCCTGCCGCAAATATCATCATTCAGGATAGCGGTATGCGCTGGCTGGCATTTCGCGACGGAGACTTGCAAACCTATGGCGGCTATCTTCTCCTTGGCATGATCGGGGTTCTTACACTCTTTTACCTCGGGCGCGGCAGGATCCGGATCGACGGGCCACTGACTGGCAAGACGATCCAGCGTTTCAAGGCTTTCGAGCGGTTCGGCCATTGGCTTCTTGGGGGATCGTTTATCCTTTTGGGCATAACCGGGCTTCTTCAGCTTTTCGGCCGTGTCGCCCTGATCCCCTACTTCGGCAAGGAGGCCTTCGCTGCCTATGCTGTGGTTGGCAAATGGATCCACAACAATGTGGCTTGGGCCTTCATGATCGGTCTTGTGTGGGTCACGGTCACCTGGATCTCGCACAACATCCCGAACCGGCTCGACCTCAAATGGATCGCCGTCGGTGGCGGCCTTTTCAGCAAGGGCGTTCATCCGCCCGCGCGGAAATTCAACGCGGGCCAGAAACTGATTTTCTGGTCGGTGGTGGTCCTTGGGGTTTCCATCTCCGTCTCGGGGCTTTCGCTTCTGTTCCCCTTCAAACTCCCGCTCTTTGCGGCAACCTTCGAACATCTTAATGCCATCGGCCTACCTCAGCTTCTGGGACTCGGCGAGTTGCCCTCTACCCTGACCCCGCATGAAGAAATGCAGCTGGCCCAGCTCTGGCACGCCATCGTCGCCTTTGTCTTCATCGCCATCGTGATTGCCCATATCTACATCGGGTCCATCGGGATGCAGGGCGCATTCGACGCCATGGGCAAGGGCGAAGTCGACGAGCAATGGGCCAAGGAGCACCACGGGCTGTGGTATGAAGAAGTGACGGGGAAATCCCCGAACCATCCGGCCGAATAAGGGGAGAGATCACCATGAAGACAATGTTTCTCGCCTTCGCCACAATCATTCTTCTTGCTTTCGCAGCCGACGTGATACTTGACTACGTGCCGCTCTCCACGCAGGACGTTACAAGCGGGCAATCGGTCCGCCTCGACTAAGCGGGAAAGGCATACGGCTCATGAATTCCGGAAGCCTGCCAGCAGCAGGGCTCCCTGCCCAACCGGACGATCGATGGTTCGAACGGAATCTCAAGCATGTCTCGATCCTTGTGATCGACGACGAGATGGGCATCCGCAATTTCGTCGTGAAGCTCCTGGCGCCCCTGTGCAAGAAGGTCGAAGAAGCCGACAGTGCCGAGGCTGCCTCGAAGCGTCTCGACACCCAGCATTTCGATATCGTGATCCTTGATAATGTGATGCCGGGGATCTCGGGGCTTGACTGGCTGGCCGAGCAGCGCAAGGTCGGCCTCTTCGCCGATACCATCCTGATGACGGCCTACGCCGATCTTGAAACTGCGATCCATGCCCTGCGGGTGGGCGCCATCGATCTGGTTCTTAAGCCTTTCCGGTCGAACCAGATCCTCAATGCCGTGCGCCGTGCGGTCGATCAGAGATTTCTCAAGCGCGAGAATACTCTTTTGAAATACGAGCTGCGCATCGGATCCGAAGCCGCGCGCGGGCGATTGCTTGGCCGTTCGCCACGGATCGAAGC
>RFZI01000056.1 GCA_009920775.1 Paracoccaceae bacterium
GCCTCCCATGACGCATTCGCCCGTTGATCCCGATGGCCTGATGGAATTCTCGGTGGTGTTCACCGACCGCTCGCTCAACCACATGAGCGCCAAGTTCCAGGGCGTCATGCGCGATATCTCGTCGATGCTGAAAGAGGTCTACAGCGCCGATCACGTCGCCATCGTACCGGGGGGCGGCACCTACGGGATGGAAGCGGTCGCCCGCCAGTTCGGCAATGCGGCGCATGCGATGATCGTCCGCAATGGCTGGTTCTCGTTCCGCTGGACCCAGATCTTCGATGCGGGTCAGTTCGCCGCCAAGACCACCGTCTTCAAGGCCCGCCAGACCGGCAACGACACCCGCGCCCCCTTTGCGCCGGCCCCGATCGAAGAGGTGACCGCGGCAATCCGCGAGGCGCGCCCAGATGTGGTTTTCGCGCCCCATGTGGAAACCAGCGCAGGCCTCATTCTGCCCGACGACTACATCACTGCGCTCGCCGCCGCCGCCCATGATGTGGGCGCGCTCATGGTCCTCGATTGCATCGCCTCGGGCTGTGTCTGGATCGACATGAAGAAGACCGGCGTCGATGTCTTGATCTCGGCCCCGCAAAAGGGCTGGTCCTCGACCCCCGCAGCAGGCCTCGTGATGCTCTCGGAAAACGCGATGCAGCGGATGGCCGAGACCACCTCCAATTCCTTCGCCCTAGACCTCAAGAAATGGCACTCGATCATGGCGGCCTATGAAAACGGCGGCCATGCCTATCATGCCACCATGCCCACCGACAGCCTCGTGGCTTTCCGCGACACCATGGCCGAGACCCGCGAGCATGGCTTTGAAAAGCTGCGCGAGGCGCAATGGGCGCTCGGCAATGGCGTGCGCGCCATGCTCGCCGCCAAGGGCATCCGCTCTGTAGCCGCCAAAGGTTTCGCTGCCCCCGGCGTCGTCGTCAGCTATACCGACGATCCCGATGTCCAGAACGGCAAGAAATTTGCCGCCCACGGTATGCAGATCGCCGCTGGCGTGCCTCTCCAATGCGACGAACCCGCCGATTTCCGCACCTTCCGCTTGGGTCTCTTCGGCCTCGACAAGCTCTACGACGTCGAAGGCACCATCGCCCGCCTCAAAAGCGTCGTCGATCAGGTTCTCTGATCCTTCTTTTGGCGAAAAATACTCCGGGGTGAATGGGCCGTGAGGCCCAGAGGGGCAGAGCCCCTTCAGCCCCGGACGCCCAGCCCGAGCTGCATCAAGGTCTTGCGCACC
Source organism: Paracoccaceae bacterium (assembly GCA_009920775.1). Lineage (GTDB taxonomy): Bacteria > Pseudomonadota > Alphaproteobacteria > Rhodobacterales > Rhodobacteraceae > RFZI01. Next base: position 1,241 of record RFZI01000056.1, read on the forward strand.
GGCGCCGCGCCGTAGAGCGCGGCGATCCCCTTGGCGCGCAGGTCGCGCAGGATCGGCGCGCCCGCAATCGACGCCCGATTGAGCGCATCAACGCCGCTTACCCGCAGCCGCACCTCGGGATGCCGCCGCCGCTCGTAGGCGTCCAGCATCTGCCTGTCGCCCAAGCCCTCCGGCCGCGCCACGGCAAGCCCGTGCAGGCAAGTCAGGTCGGCAAGGCTCATATTCAGCCCCTGCGCCCCGATCGGCGGCACCACATGCGCCGCCTCGGCCACAAGGGCGGTGCGGGCGGCGATCATCTTGTCGGCAATCTGGCTGATGATCGGCCAGACCTGCCGGGGGCCAATCAGCGTCAGCGCTCCATAGACGCCCGCCGAACGGGCGGTCGCCTCCGCGTTGAACGCGGCCGCATCCAGCGCCGCGAGCCGCTTGGTCTCGGGGCCGCTCTCCATCCAGACCACCGCCGAGCAAGGCTTACCGTCATGGTCAGGCAAGGGCACAAGCGTGAACGGCCCACCCGTGCGATGCACCTCGGTCGAGACATTGCCATGCGGCAGCTCATGGGTGACCGCGAAAACAACCGCCTTCTGCCCATAGCGCGTGGTCTTGACGCCAATTCCCGCCGCCTGCCGCACCGCGCTGTTGCGCCCGTCCGCGCCGATCAAAAGCCGCGCCCGCAGGCTCAAGCCATCGCTCAGATCGACCAGTATCTCGCCCTCTCGCGCCAGCGAGCGGCGATAGCCGGTGCCGGGGCGGAAATCGACATTGGGCAATTCAGCCAGCCGCGCGACCATTTCGCGCCGCAAAAGCCAGTTGGGGAAGTTCCAGCCGAAGGGCAGGGGGCCGATATCGGAGGCCACGAAATCATGGGCGACGCGGGGCTCGGGTTCTTCCCCTCCCGCATCGACGATCCGCATCACATCGAGCGGGATGGCGTGCGGTTCAAGCCGCTCCCAGAGGCCCGCAGCCATGAGAAACTCGCGCGAGGGCTGAAGGAACGCCGTGGTGCGGTGATCTGCGCCTGCGGTCCCTGCATCCGTTACCGGCGGGGCAGGATCGACGATGGTCACCCGAAAACCAGCGGTGCCAAAGGCCGCAGCGGCCGTCAGGCCCGCCACGCCGCCACCGGCGATCACGATATCGGTTTCAGCCCGCGTCATGGTCCAGTCATAGGCCCGCCGCGCGAGGGGGGAAAGGGGCATCAGCCGAGTTGCGACAGAAAGCCCGCAAGGTCGTTCGTGTGGTGATGGATATGCGGCAGCGGCAGCGGCTCGGGGCCGACATGGACAGTCCGCATCCCCATCGCGTGGGGCGCGGCAAGGTTGCGGATATCATCCTCGAACATCGCGCCTTCCTCTGGCGCAAGGCCATCGAGGGCAAAGACCGCTTCGAACGCCGCCTGTTCGGGCTTGGGGCGAAAGCCTGCGTGCTCAACCCCGTAGACCGCGTCGAAAATGCCTGTCAGGCCCCGCGCGGCCAGCACCCGCTCGGCATAGGGGCGCGAGCCATTGGTATAGACAATGCGCCGCCCCGGCAGGCGCTGGATCGCTGCCGCGAGAGCGGGGTCGGGGTCAAGGTGGCTCAGGTCGATCTCGTGGACCTCGTAGAGATAGGGCCCCGGATCGACACCGTGCTCGTTCATCAGGCCCGCAAGCGTCGTGCCGTACCGCGCCCAATAGCTGGCGCGGAGCCGGTCGGCCTCGGCCCGATCCACCCCCAGCGCCCGCTGGACGAAATCCGTCATCCGCACTTCGATCTGGTCGAAAAGCAGAAAGAGGCAGCTACCATGCGCCGGACCTTATCAAGCGCGGCAATAGGCGCAATCTCTTTGGCTTGAAAGAGGCGGGGCTTGGCGGCTAGGCTTTGCCGACACTTCAAGGACACGCCAATGCAAGATGCCCGCAGCCCCCAGAAGGACGCCTATGCGCTGATCCTCGAGGCGATCGACAGCCATATCTACAAGCCCGGTGACCGGCTGGTGGAAAGTGAACTGGCCGAGCGTTTCGGCGTCTCGCGCACGCCCATTCGCGAGGCGCTGCAGCGGCTCGAAACCCAATCGCTCCTGACCCGCGATGGCCGGTCGCTGATCGTGGCCTCGCTCGATCACACCCAGATGGCCGAGCTCTATGTCGTCCGCGGCGAGCTCGAAGGCCTTGCCGCCCGCCTTGCCTCGCGCCACGCCACCCCTGAAGAGATCCGCGTCCTGCGCGACATGGTCGAGGCCGACCGCAAGCTCATCGGCAATCCCGATGCCCTCTCGCGGGCCAACCGGCGCTTTCACAAGCAGATCCACCTCGCCAGCCACAACCGCTTCCTCGTCCAGCAGCTCGATCTCGTGCACCGCTCGATGGCGCTTCTGGCGACCACCTCGCTCGCGGCTGAAGGGCGCGGCGCGGGCGCTCTGGACGAACATCAGGCGATCGTTACGGCAATCGAAGCGGGCGATGGTGACGGGGCCGACAAGGCGGTGCGCGAGCATATCTCCAAGGCCTTTATGACCCGCCTGAAACTGGATGCTGCGTCGGTCGAACGGAACGGATGATCGCCCCTTCTTGGGGCGTGATCGAATGGCCGCGTGCCGTCTTGTCCCAGAAGAACGGCCGCCAGAGTATCTCCAAAAGCCCCTTGTAGGCCGCGAGCGTCGCGAGCGGGAAATAGGCTTGCAGCGTGATGGCCCAGGGCAAGAGCCCGCCTTTCCCGGCGCGGCGGACGGCGAGCGCGGCGACCGTTAGGTTTGTCAGCTCGCTCATGACAAACAGCGTCGATAGCGAAATGAACGCAGCCGGTGGCAGTGTGCCCGACAAAGGATGAGGAATCCCAAAGAGAATCAGCCAGAAGCTCTAGAGTGCGGGTGCCAGCGCAAATGCGCTCAGGGTGCCAAAGAAGAGGATTTGAACGCCGAGAAATCGCCACGGCCCGAGATCCCGCAAAAGCCTTAGCGGGTCGCGCATATGCACCCCATAGGTCACGGCATAGCCCTTGAGCCAACGTGACCTCTGCCGAACCCAGGGCCAGGCGCGGCAATTGGCTTCTTCTCCCGTGACGGTATCCACCAATTCGGTGCGATAGCCAAATCGGGCGAGCCTCAGGCCAAGATCGGCGTCTTCGGTGACATTATGGGCATCCCAGCCGCCAATCTCTTCCAGAACGCTCCGGCGAAAGAAAACGGTGGTGCCGCCAAGCGGAATTGTCAGGCCAAGGCGGGCCATTCCCGGGAGGACGACCCGAAACCATGCCGCATATTCCAGTGTAAAGCACCGCGCGAGCCAGTTTGCGCGGCTGTTGTAGTAATCGAGGATGCCCTGCAGGCAGGCGACCTCGGGGCCGCGGGCTGCGAAGCGCGCGACTATTTTCCTGATCTGATCGGGGGCCGGTGCGTCTTCGGCATCATAGATACCAATAATCCGCCCGCGCGCAAAATTGAGGCCATAGTTGAGCGCACGTGGCTTGGTCTTGATCGTGCCCCTGGGCACGGTGATCGCCCGCATCCATCGCGGCAGATTGGCGGCGGCCAATGTCTCGCGCGTTAGATGGTCGTCGGCTTCCAAAAGCAGGATCACGTCGAGCAGGGGTGCGGGATAGTCGATCGCAGACAGGCGGCGCAGCAGGTGGCCGGCAATCTCGCGTTCCTTGTAGAGTGGCACCAGCAGCGTCACGACAGGAAGACGCTTCGGCAGGGGATCGACCTTCGCCCGATCCGAGCGGCCAGCAAAGACCGCAGACGCCGCGACAATCTTGAGCCCCATGTTGAGCACGAGTGTCACCAACGCCCATGTGATAGCGATGTATAAGCTCCACTTTGGCGCCAAGGCGGTAATCAGCAATAGCATGGCGCCGACGAGCGCTGCCCCAATGATCCCCTTTCTTCCGGGCCAGCCTCGGGCGCTCAGCCTAGCAGGCGGCATGGCCTCGGCGCGTGCGACCAACTCCGGTGACGCCGCTGTGACGATGGCCTCTTCGATCAGGTCGGCGGGAGCGACGGCCATACGGACGGATCCAAAGATCTTGGTCAGATAGGGTAGGGCCCGCGAGAACCCTTCTGGCCGCGCGGCAAGAACTATTGTGCGGCCACCGACCCGCCGCCAAGGTAATAGGCCCAGTCGCAGCGCTTGGTCCGGTCCGAGGCGGGTAAGGAGGGTTGGGTCGGGCGGCTCTGACACCGGATCAATCAAACCAGCACCAAGGGTTTCGGCCTCGGCCTCGGCCAGCGTGTCGGAGGACAGAAATAGGCTGCGGGAGAGAAGCTCGGGAAGGGGGCGGTCGTAGCCGCTGGCTTCTGCTTCGATCTCGGCAAGGCGCCGCCCCGAGGCAATGCCCTTGCGCGCCAATGTCGTCGCGAGAGGCGAAAGCGGAACCGCCTGACGCGATCCCGCGCCGATACTACTGAGAGCCTCCAGATCCATTCTTGCCCCTCGGCGTTGCCTTCAGGACTGGATCGTTGATCAGGGTTAATCAGACCTTAACGGGCCTAGGATTTGCGGGCTTCCATGGCGTTTGCGAAACGCTCGAAGAGATAGAAGCTGTCCTGCGGGCCGGGGCTCGCCTCAGGGTGATACTGGACAGAGAACACCGGGCGGTCGGTCATCCGGATGCCGCAGTTCGATCCGTCGAAAAGCGAGACATGGGTTTCCATGACGCCCTCGGGCAGGGTCTGGCTGTCGACGGTGAAACCGTGGTTCATCGAGGTGATCTCGACCTTGCCGGTTTCCACATCCTTCACTGGATGGTTCGCCCCGTGGTGGCCGTGGTTCATCTTGATGGTCTTGGCGCCAAGGGCGAGGGCCAGCATCTGGTGGCCGAGGCAGATGCCAAAGACCGGCAGCTCGCTGCGCTCGAGAACCCCTTGGATCATCGGCACGGCATAGGCGCCGGTGGCCGCCGGATCGCCGGGGCCGTTCGAGAGGAACACGCCATCGGGATTATGTGCGAGAACCTCGTCGGCGGTCGCGGTGGCCGGAAGCACGATCACATCGCAGCCGGTCGAGGCGAGGCAGCGCAGGATATTGCGCTTGGCGCCATAGTCGATGGCGACGACCTTGTGACGGGGTGCTTCCTGACGGGCATAACCCTCGGGCCAGGCCCAGCGCATTTCGTCCCAGCGGTAGGACTGCGCGCAGGTCACGTCCTTGGCCAGATCGAGGCCGACAAGGCCCTTGAAGCCGCGCGCGGCCTTGACCAGCGCCTCGACATCGAAATTGCCTTCGGGATTGTGCGAAATGGCGACGTGCGGCGCGCCCTGTTGGCGGATCGCGCGGGTCAGGCGACGGGTATCGACACCGCCGATGCCGATCCGGCCCTTGGCGGCAAGCCAGCTCGCCAGATCCTGCGTCGCCCGCCAGTTCGACGGCTCGGTCGGATCCCATTTGACAACCATGCCGGCGGCCACAGGCTCGGCCGTTTCGTCATCCTCGGGGGTAACGCCGGTGTTGCCGATATGCGGGAAGGTGAAGGTGACGATCTGGCCGGCGTAGGAGGGATCGGTCATGATCTCTTGATAGCCGGTCATCGCGGTGTTGAAGCACAGCTCGGCTTCCGCCTGCCCGGTGGCGCCGAAACCGTAGCCATAGAAGAGGGTGCCATCTGCAAGAGCAAGACAGGCGGTAGGCTTATCCATTGCACTGTGCGGCATGATCGCGACTCCCCTCTGGCCAAATTGCTGCGGTCCTAAGGGGTCGGGCGGCGGTGGTCAAGGCAGAAGCACCCCTGATGTGACCGCGCGTCGCCCCTGTTGTCACGCGCGCCATGTCAGGATAAGAGTCGCGGCCTCGGACCACCGCTCAAAGGCCAGCCAAATGGATATGAGAACGACGATCAGCACCGCCTTGAAAGAGGCGATGAAAGCCAAGGATGCCGACCGCCTGTCGACCCTGCGCCTGATCAACGCCGCCATCAAGGACCGCGACATCGCCGCCCGCACCGAGGGCGAAGAAGCGCAGGTCAGCGACGACACGGTGCTGGCGATTCTCGGCAAGATGGTCAAGCAGCGGCAGGAAAGCGCGCGCGCCTATGAAGAGGGCGGGAGGCTTGAGCTGGCCGAGAAAGAGATGAAAGAGATCCGGATCATCGAGGAATACCTGCCGCGGCAGCTCGATGATGCCGAGACCGATGCCGCCGTGGCCGCCGCCATCGCCGAGGTCGAAGCCACGTCGATCCGCGACATGGGCAAGGTCATGGCTGCGCTCAAGGGCAAATACACCGGCCAGATGGATTTCGGCAAAGTCGGCCCGATGGTGAAGGCCAAGCTCGGCTGATAGGCGGCGACAATCGCCTTGCCGGTTGCTAGGCTTGCGCAAACCGCGTCGTGAGCCTCGTCTATGAAAGTCCTCGTTGTCTTCGATCATCCCCGCCGCCACTCGTTTAGCGGCGCGGTTCTCGATGCCTTTCTCGAGGGACTGACCGAGGCAGGGCACGAGGCCGAGGTTGCCGATCTCTATGCCGAGGGGTTCGACCCGCGGATGCCTTTGGCCGACGAACCGGATTGGGACGACGACGATAAGGTCTATTCCGGGGCGGTTCTGGCCGAACAGGCGCGGATTGCCCGCCATGACGCGATCGCTTTTGTGTTTCCCGTGTGGTGGTGGTCGGTGCCGGCCATGACCAAGGGCTGGATCGACCGGGTCTGGAACAACGGCTGGGCCTATGGTGCCCGCAAGCTGCCGCACCAGAAGGCGCTGATGATCGGTATCGCCGCCAACAGTGCCGAAGGCTACCGCGAGCGCGGCGACCTCGCCGCGATGCGGTCGCAGCTTCTGGTGGGCGTCCTGAACTACTGCGGGATAATGAATGCCGATCTGAGGCTTTTCTACGACGCGCTCGAGACCGACGAGATCCGCGCCGGCCTTATCGAGGAAGCGCGGCGTTTGGGGCGCGACTTCTAGGCGTAGCTTTTCGCCCGAACGAGCGCTTCGGCCAGCTGGTCTTTCAGCTTGAGACGCTCCTCCTCGCTGAGGAATGCGCCGATCTCGACCTCGCGGCCCTCGCCCTTGAGCGTGAGATACTGTGGCACCGGCCCGCCTGAGGCGTGCATCTGTACGGTCGTCCAATAGGGATTGGCCTGCCATTCCTGCACCGGCCCCTTCGGGTTGTGGCGGATGAGTGCGATCCGGTCGCGGCGAAGGGTCAGGATTTCGAGCGTGCTGCCATCGCGGTAGCTGCGGTTCAAGGCATACCAGAGCCCGGCTACAGCCGCGGCAAGGAAGGGCAAGAGCGCCCAGAGGATCTTGGAGCCGATCACTGCGACGAGGGGAAGGGAGATCATCCCCGCAGTCAGGCCGATGAATATGACAAAGCCCGCTTTGGGCAGCGACCGATAGGGCCAGAGGTGCAGCTCGGCCATCGGCGCATCGGGGCCAGCCTCTGGCTCGATCCACTCATAGGGCATGGGTCTAGCCTTCGGCCTCTTCCTCGAGCACCTTTCGGGCCGCGCGGAAACACTCGACCGCCTGCGGCACGCCGCAATAGATGCCGATCACATGGATGATGGCGCGGAGTTCTTCGCGGCTCACGCCATTGCGGAGCGCACCACGGCAATGCAGCTCCCATTCGTGCATCTTGCCCAAGGCGCCGATCATGGCGAGGTTCATCATCGAGCGGGTCTTGGGGTCGATCACATCGTCGCCCCAGCCAAAACCCCAGCACCAAGCCGTCATCGCCTCCTGAAAGGGCCGCGAGAAATCGTCGGCCGCGGCGAGGTTAGCATCGACATAGTCCTTGCCGAGCGTCGCCCGCCGTTGTTCGAGGCCTTTGAGGAAGAGGTCTTCGTCGAAGATGCCGCTCATGTCTGTCTCCATGTTTGGTTAAGCCTATCGCCAAGCGGCGCGGCTTCACCAGCCTGCAAAAGAAAAGGCCCCGGAAATTCCGGGGCCTTTCGCTAGTCTAGCTTGCCTCAGTGGGCGTGGCCCTTGTCCCATTCGCTTTGCTTGGGGAGCGTCTCGAAGGTGTGCTCCGGCGGCGGCGAGGGGAGGGTCCACTCGAGGGTGTCTGCCCATTCGTTCCACGGGTTGTTCGCGGTCACGTTGCGCGGGCGCATCAGGACGACGGCCAGCAGGACGATGAAGAACACGAAGGAGGCGAAGGCGATGAAGGCGCCGATCGACGAGATGTAGTTCCAGTAGGCAAAGGCCTCCGGATAGTCGATGTAGCGTCGCGGCATACCCTGACGCCCGAGGAAGTGCTGCGGGAAGAAGGTCAGGTTGGCACCGATGAACATGGCCCAGAAATGCAGCTTGCCAGCCCACTCGGGGAACATGCGGCCCGACATCTTCGGCATGTAGAAGTAGATGCCCGCAAAGATGCCGAATACGGCGCCGAGGCTCATCACATAGTGGAAGTGCGCCACCACATAGTAGGTGTCGTGATAGGCGCGGTCGATCGGAGCCTGCGCTAGTACGATGCCAGTCACGCCACCCACGGTGAAAAGGAAGAGGAAGCCGAAAGCCCAAAGCATTGGGGTTTTGAATTCGATCGATCCGCCCCACATGGTGGCGATCCACGAGAAGATCTTAACGCCCGTGGGCACCGCGATCACCATCGTGGCCAGCATGAAATAGGACTGTTGGGTCAGCGACATACCGACGGTGTACATGTGGTGCGCCCAGACGACGAAGCCCAGAGCACCGATGGCGACCATCGCATAGACCATCGGCAGGTAGCCGAAGATCGGCTTGCGCGAAAAGGTCGCGATCACGTGGCTGATGATGCCGAAAGCCGGAACTATGATAATATACACTTCCGGGTGGCCGAAGAACCACAGGATATGCTGGTAGAGGATTGGGTCACCGCCACCGGCCGGCTGGAAGAAGGTCGTGCCGAAGTTGCGGTCCATCAGAAGCATGGTGATGGCGCCGGCCAGAACCGGAAGCGCAAGAAGGATAAGCCAGGCGGTTACGAAGATCGACCAGGCAAACAGCGGCACTTTATGAAGGGTCATACCCGGGGTACGCATGTTGAGGAAGGTAGTGATCATATTGATCGCGCCGAGGATCGAGGAGACACCCGAGAGGTGCACCGCGAAGATGGCGAGGTCCATCGAGTAGCCGCCTTCGGTGGTCGAGAGCGGCGGGTAGAGAACCCAGCCAACGCCCGAGCCGAGCTGGCCGTTGCCGCCGGGGCTCAGAAGCGAGGCGACGCCAAGCGAGGTACCGGCCACATACATCCAGAACGACAGGTTGTTCATGCGCGGGAAGGCCATGTCGGGCGCACCGATCTGCAGCGGCATGAAGTAGTTACCGAAGCCGCCAAAGAGCGCCGGAATGACGACGAAGAACATCATCAGGACGCCGTGATAGGTGATCATCACGTTCCAGAGGTGACCGTTCGGGGTGCACTCGGCCGAGGCATCCGCGATAAAGCGGGCCCCTTCGGCGCACATATACTGAACACCCGGCTCCATGAGCTCGAGGCGCATGTAAACGGTGAACAAGACCGCAATGAAGCCTGCTGCACCACTAACCCAGAGATAGAGGATACCGATGTCTTTATGGTTGGTGGACATGAACCAGCGGGTAAAGAAACCCCGCTCGTCGTGGTGATCATGGCCGTGGATGGCGGCGTCTGCCATGTGGCTCTCCCGTATTGGCGTCAACTAAAGGGCGGCACGAGTCAGACCCGTCCCACCAGCTTTGGGGTGGTTCTAGTCGCTCAGGCCAAAGGGGGCAATATTCGAATGTATGGAAGGCTTGGGATAAATTGGCGCAGGCGCGGTCAGGCGCGGCTTCTCGGCGTCACCGAAGCCTCGAACGTCCGCTTCAGGGCGACATCGACATCCGCCATCGTCACCGGCAGGCCAAGATCGACGAGACTCGTCACCCCGTGGTCGCGGATGCCGCAGGGGACGATTCCCGAGAAATGCTCCAGATCCGGATCGACGTTGATCGACAGGCCGTGGAACGAGACCCATTTGCGGAGACGAATACCGAGAGCGGCGATCTTGTCCTCGCGCACCGAGCCGTCAATGCCTCGCGGCTTTTCGGGCCGCTCGACCCAGACGCCCACGCGCCCCTCGCGGATCTCGCCCTTCACGTTGAACTCGGCCAGCGCCGCGATGACCCAAGTCTCGAGGTCTTTGACGAAGCGGCGCACATCGTGCCCCCGCTCGCCCACGTTGAGCATCACATAGGCGACCCGCTGGCCGGGGCCATGATAGGTATATTGGCCGCCGCGTTTGGCCTCATAGACGGGAAACCTGTTCGGCTCGGTCAAATCATCGAGCTTGGCGCTGGTGCCGGCCGTGTAAAGCGGCGGATGCTCGACCAGCCAGATCGCTTCGTCGGCCTCGCTCCGCGAGATCGCTTCGGCCCGCGCCTCCATAAAAGCAACCGCGGCGTCATAGTCGGTCAGCCCGTCTGAGGTAATCCACTCTACCATGCGCCTATCCGGGTAATAGCCCTGCATCCTTCACGGCCTGCACATAGGGTCGGCTTACCGGAATGTCACGCCCGTCCGACATGGTCAGCACCGCCTTGGCGCCGTCCCGCCGGGCGGAGACGACCTCGCCCGTGGCGACCCAGTGCGAGCGATGCACCTGCAGGCCGGCTATTGGTTCGGCTTCTGCGATGGCATCCGTGAGGCGCAAAAGCACAAGCGCGGCACCATTGCTCGTGGCGACTTCGGTGTAATGGTCTTGCACCGATAGCGAAATCAGCCTGCCGCGTTTTGCCAAATCCATCCTCTGAAGAATGCGGGGCGCTTGCGGCGCACCTGCGCTTTCAGCGTCAGGTCTTGGCGCGCTGCGCGAGAAGTAGAGGATGATTCCGGCGACGACGATGCCGACCCCGAGCACATTGACGCCGAGCGACAGGATCTCGCCTATCGTTTTGGGGGCAATGCCAAAGACAAGCCAGTTGATGGCAATCACCTCGATCAGAACGACAACCGCGATCGACAGGGTGATAACCGGAAAGCCGATGGCCAAAGGTGGCTTGGTCCGCTCGAACCGGTGCGTGAGGAGGGCAACCACAAGATTGCCCGAGAAATAGGTCACGATCGCAATCAGCCCCCAATAGCCGATCCGCGGGGCAAGCCGCATGGCGCTCTCGGTGCCGAATGGGCCCGAGATCCCGAGGATCAGCGCCACGGCCGCAAGCGTCACCCAGACCCGCGGCGTTCGGGCCTGCCGTTGCATTTCACGAAGCGCAAAGCGGATCGGCGTGCGGTCTGCGATGGCGTTTCCCTTTCCGCGTATCCGCGCTGGAAGGCTGCGCGGGGCTGTCTCAATTCTTTGGGCAATCAAACCAAGGAGTGATTGAAATGACAATGATTGAACAGGTTCTGCAAGCTGGCCCGGCGGTGACGCTGCACGTCGTCTCTGCGCTGCTCGCTGTGGCCCTCGTGCCTCTCGTGCTTCTCCGCAGGCGGCGGGACAGACTTCACAAGACCGCAGGCTATGTCTGGGTGAGCGCGATGGCATTGACAGCACTCAGCTCGTTCTGGATCAGCGGCATGAGGCTTGTCGGGCCGTTCAGCCCGATTCATCTGATGTCGGCCTTCACCCTCTGGGCGCTCTACGTGGCGATCCGCCACGCCCGTTTCGGCAATCGGCGGGCCCATGAAGGGGTGATGCGCAATCTCGCTTTCTGGTCGCTCGGCGTTGCGGGGACACTGGCTTTTATGCCCGGTCGCCTCATGTCGCGGATGCTTTTCGAAGGGAACCAGGATCTCGGTTTCGCGCTGGTTCTGACGGCTTCGGTTGCGGCTGTGTTGTTCGGCAAGGCCCTCGATCAAGGGCCGAAAAGACCTCGGGAAAAAACCGCGCCATAGCGCCGATTTTGCTCTTCACATCCCCCGAATCCTTCGCTATTCAGCGCCTCACCAAACCACGACAGTGCGGTTGTGGCGGAATTGGTAGACGCGCAGCGTTGAGGTCGCTGTTCTTTAACCGGAGTGGAAGTTCGAGTCTTCTCAACCGCACCATCACGAGGCAGGCCCTAGGGCCTGC
>RFZI01000057.1 GCA_009920775.1 Paracoccaceae bacterium
AAGCCGCGTGAAGGCTACAAACCCCGTGAAGACTACAAGCCCCGCGAGGATCGCAAGCCGCGTGAAGGCTACAAACCCCGTGAGGATTACAAACCCCGTGAGGATCGTCCCGCGCGTGCTGAGCGCCCCGCGCCGGTAGAAGCCGAGGCGACTACAGAGCCGCGCCCCGAGCGCAAGCCGCGCCACAAGGCTTCGGATCGTCCGGCGGCCAAGCCGGTCTGGAAGAAGCCCGAGGCCAAGGAAGACCGCCCGCGCCGCGACCGCGATGACAGCAAGCCCTATGAAAAGCGCGGCCCGAAACCTGAGCGCAAGCCTTATGACAAGGCCGAGCGGAAGCCCTACGAGAAGTCTGACCGGACGCCCTACGACAAGTCCGAGCGCAAGCCCTATGACAAAGAGGGCCGCAAGCCTTACGACAAGGCGGACCGGAAGCCCTATGCCAAATCCGAGGGCAAGTCTGACCGCAAGGGCGACTTCACGCCCAAGGACAAGCCCGCCAAGCCGAGCCGGGCTGCGGATGCCTCCAAGCGGTTTACCCCGCCGGGCGTAAAGACCTCGCCGCACAAGCCGGGCGGCACCGACACGCCGCGCCGCAAGAAGCCCTGATCGCCGTCAGGCGGCGCGCAGCCCCAACAGCTTGCGCGCCTCCTGCCATGTGGCAATCGGGCGCTCGTGCTTTTCCGCGATCTCGACCGTCCGCCGCACCAGCGCGGCGTTTGATGGCGCGAGCGTGGTGCGGTCGAGCCGCACATTGTCCTCAAGGCCAGTCCGTGCGTGCCCGCCTGCCGCGATGGCCCATTCGTTGAGGACGATCTGGTTCGGCCCGATCCCCGCCGCACACCACGGCGCGCCGGGAAAAAGGCGGTGGACCGTCTCGACGTAGAAATCGAACACATATCTGTCGGCCGGCATGGCGTTCTTCACGCCCATGACAAACTGGACATAGGGCGTGTCCTTGATCTGCCCCTTTTGGTGCATCTCGGCCGCCCTGAGGATGTGGCTGAGGTCAAAGGCCTCGATCTCGGGCTTCACGTCATATTGGATCATCTCGGCCGCGAGCCAGTCCACCAAATCGGGCGGGTTCTCGTAGACACGGGTCGGGAAATTGTTGGAACCCACCGAAAGCGAGGCCATGTCGGGCCGCAGGGGCAGCATCCCGCCCCGCGCTTGCCCTGCGCCCGAGCGACCACCGGTCGAGAGCTGGATGATCATGCCGGGGCAGTGTTTCTCGAGCCCTTCCTTGAGGCGGGCGAAACGCTCGGGGTCCGAGGTCGGTTTTCCTTCAACATCGCGCACATGGCAATGGGCGATGGTTGCGCCAGCTTCGAAGGCCTCCTGCGTGCTCTCGATCTGTTCCTCGACGGTGATTGGAACGGCAGGGTTGCTTTCCTTGGTCGGCACCGAGCCAGTGATCGCGACACATATGATCAGGGGTTCGCTCATAGGCTAGCCTTTCAGTTCCGTTTGGCGGCCGACAGTTCGGCTCTTTCCATGCCTGTTTATGGCGCGGACCCAAAGACTAGCGCGGCAGAGCCGAGGCGCACAAGGCGCCCCTGCTTGGGCTTGCGGCGGCAGATTAGGCTGCCGTCACCCTCACAGCGGCAAACTTGAACTCGGGGATCTTGCCATAGGGATCGAGAGCCGGGTTGGTCAGCACGTTGGCCGCCGCCTCGACATAGGCAAAAGGCACAAAGACCATATCCCGCGCCACGGCCCTGTCGGCCCGCGCCAGCATGGTGATCGTGCCGCGCCGTGTCTCGAGCCGGACCATGCCGCCGGGCGTCAAGCCAAGCTCTTTGAGCGTGTCGGGGTGGAGCGAGCAGTTGGCCTCGGGTTCGATCGCATCGAGCACGGTCGAGCGGCGGGTCATCGAGCCGGTGTGCCAGTGTTCAAGCTGGCGGCCGGTGGTGACGACCATCGGGTAATCGGCGTCCGGCGTCTCGTCGGGCGAGATGACCGAGGCGGGGGCAAACCGCGCGCGGCCCTCGGCACGGGGGAAGCCATCGGCAAAGACGATCGCCTGCCCCGGATCGCTGGGCGAGAGGCTCGGATAGGTGACCGCGTTTTCGGCCTCAAGGCGCTCCCATGTGATGTTGTCGAGCGACTTCATGGTGAGCTTCATCTCGGCAAACACATCCGCTGGGCTGGCATAGCGCCAGCCAAGGCCAAGCCGGTTGGCGAGATCGACCGTGATCGCCCAATCCTCGCGCGCCTCGCCCGGAGGCACCACCGCTGGGCGGCCCAACTGCACTTGCCGGTTGGTGTTGGTGACCGTGCCCGATTTCTCGTAAAAGGCGGCGGCGGGCAGGATCACATCGGCGTAATTCGCCGTTTCGGTAAGGAAAATGTCCTGCACGACGAGGTGCTCGAGGCTCGCCAGCGCCTCGCGGGCGTGGGTCACATCGGGGTCCGACATGGCTGGGTTTTCGCCGAGGATATACATCCCCTTGATGTCGCCGTGATGCACCGCGTCGAGGATCTCGGTCACGGTCAGGCCCTTCTCGGCCGACCAGTCGCCCGAACCCCAAACGGAGGAAAACTTGCCGCGAATGTCGTCGGAAGTGACGGTCTGATAATCGGGCAAGAACATCGGGATAAGGCCCGCGTCGGATGCGCCCTGAACGTTGTTCTGGCCGCGCAGCGGGTGAAGGCCCGCGCCCGGTTTGCCGACGTTGCCTGTCATCAGCGCAAGCGAGATGAGACAGCGGGAATTGTCGGTGCCGTGGATATGTTGGCTGACACCCATGCCCCAGAAGATCATCCCCGCCTTGGCGTTGGCGAAATCGCGGGCCACGGCGCGGAGCGTTTCGGCGGGGATGCCGCAGATCGCCTCCATCTTTTCGGGGGCAAAGGCCGCAAGGTGGGCCTTCTCGGCCTCCCAGTTTTCGGTGAACTTCTCGATATAGGCCTGATCGTAAAGGCCTTCCTCGACGATCACATGCATGATCGCGTTGAGCATCGAGACGTCGCCGCCGGGGCGGAATTGCAGCATATGTGTCGCGAAACGGCGCAGGCCAACGCCGCGCGGGTCCATGACGATAAGTTTTCCGCCGCGCTTGGTGAACTGTTTGAAATAGGTCGCGGCGACGGGGTGGTTCTCGATCGGGTTGGCGCCGATGACGATGGCGACGTCGGCGTTCTCGATCTGGTTGAAGGTCGCAGTGACAGCGCCCGAGCCCACGTTTTCCATCAGCGCTGCCACGGATGAGGCATGGCAGAGGCGCGTGCAGTGATCGACGTTGTTGTGACCAAAGCCCTGCCGGATCAGCTTCTGGAAGAGATAGGCCTCTTCGTTCGAGCATTTGGCCGAGCCAAAGCCTGCAATCGCCCGCCCGCCATGCGCCTGCGCCAGTCGCGCCATACCGCCGGCGGCGAAATCAAGCGCCTCTTCCCAAGTCGCCTCGCGGAAATGGGTGAGGGGATCGGCGGGATCGACGTTGAGGCCCTTGGGCGCGCCGTCCTTACGGATCAGCGGTTTGGTCAGGCGGTGGGGGTGATGGATATAGTCAAAGCCAAAGCGGCCCTTGACGCAAAGCCTCCCCTCGTTGGCGGGGCCATTGACGCCCTCGACGTATTTGACCTTGCCATCCTTGACCTTCAGGCTCACCTGACAGCCCACGCCGCAGAAGGGGCAGATGCTCAGCGTCTCGCTGTCGATATCGGCGCGGTCGCCGACTTCGGCGGTATCGAGAACGGTCGCGGGCATCAGGGCGCCGGTCGGGCAGGCCTGAACGCATTCGCCGCAAGCCACACAGGTCGATTGGCCCATCGGATCGGCGAAATCGAAGGTCGGATAGGCATCGTGCCCGCGCCCCGCCATGCCGATCACGTCGTTGACCTGAACCTCGCGGCAGGCGCGAACGCAAAGGCCGCACTGGATGCAGGCGTCAAGGTTGACACGCATCGCCACGTGGCTGTCGTCGAGAAGTGGGATGCGCTCGGGCTCGATCGTCGGGAAGCGGCTCTCGCTCACGCCATTCAAGGCGGCCATGTCCCACAGATGGCTTGATTTGTCGTGCGCGGCGGCCTGTTCGGGCTGATCGGCGAGGAGTAGTTCCATCACCAGCGCACGGGATTTTGCGGCCCGCTCGCTCGCGATCTTGATCGATCTCGACCACGCAGGCGCGGCAGTTGCCATCGGCACGATAGCCTTTCTGATCCTTGTGGCAGAGGTGCGGAATATCGGTGCCGTGGCGCTTGGCCACGTCCCAGATGGTCTCGCCCGCATTGGCCGAAACTTCGCGCCCGTCGAGGGTGAATTTGATCTGATCGGTCATGGTTCAGACCTCGTCCGGAAAATGTTTCAGGGTCAGTTTGATCGGGTTCGGCGCCGCTTGGCCGAGGCCGCAGATCGAGGCGTCGGCCATGACGGTGCAAAGGTCCGAGAGAAGCCCCGCATCCCATTTCGGCGCCTGCATCAGCTTGACGGCCTTCTCACAGCCCACGCGACAAGGCGTGCACTGCCCGCAGCTTTCGCTTTCGAAGAAGCGGAGCATATTCAGCGCGGCGGCGCGGATCCTGTCCTTGTGGCCAAGGACGACGACCGCGGCGGAGCCGATGAATGTCCCGTGCGGCTGGAGCGTGTCGAAATCGAGGGGGATATCGCTCATCGAGGCGGGCAAAAGGCCGGAAGAGGGGCCGCCCGGTTGATAGGCTTTGAACGCGTGCCCCTCGGCCATGCCGCCCGCGGCGGTGATGATATCGGTGATGGTCGAGCCTGCGGGCAGGAGGTAAACCCCCGGCTTGGCGACGCGACCCGAGACGGAATAGCTCCGCAGGCCCTTGCGGCCGTTCTTCTCGGTCGAGCTGAGAATCTCCGGCCCTTCGCGGCAGATCCGGGCGACCCAGTGCAGGGTTTCGACGTTGTGGACGAGGGTCGGGCGGTCGAAGATGCCGACTTGCGCGACGTAGGGCGGGCGCTGGCGCGGGATGCCGCGCTTGCCTTCGATCGACTCGATCATCGCGCTTTCCTCGCCGCAGATATAGGCGCCCGCGCCGCGGCGCAGGTCGATATATCCGGGGGCGACGAGGCCAGCCTCCTCAAGAGCGGCGATCTCGGTGCGCAGAATGTGCAGGACGGCGGGATATTCGTCGCGCATATAGATGAAGCACTTATCCGCCTCGACCGCCCAAGCGGCGATTAGCATACCTTCCAGCATCAGGTGCGGCGTGCGCTCGAGGTAGAAACGGTCCTTGAACGTCCCCGGCTCGCCCTCGTCGCCATTCACGGCCAGATAGCGGGGGCCTGCGTTCGCACGGACAAAGCCCCATTTGCGGCCCGAGGGGAAACCCGCGCCACCAAGGCCGCGCAGGCCCGAGGCGAGGATGGTTTCCTGAACCTTCTCCCAATCGCCGTTTGCACGCAGATCGAGGAGCTTCGCATAGCCGCCCGCTGCGCGATAGGCGGCGAGGGCCTCATAGGCGGGGATATGGGCGTGGGTGTCGGAGGCCGCGATGGCCGCCTCGACCTTTTCCGGCGTGGCATGGTCGATGTGATGATGCCCGATCTCAAGGACCGGCGCGGTGTCGCAGCGTCCCATGCAGGGCGCGCGCAAAACGCGGACCTTTGCCGGGTCCATCCCCGCTTCAAGCGCGGCGATCAGCTGTTCGGAGCCTGCCAGCTCGCAAGAGAGCGACTCGCAGACACGGATCGTTAGGTCGGGGGGCGTCTCTTCGCCTTCGCGGACCGGATCGAAATGGGCGTAGAAGGTCGCCACTTCCCAGACCTCGGCCATCGAAAGGCGCATTTCTTCCGCCAGCGCCCTCAGGTGCGGGGCGGAAAGGTGGCCGTGGCCGTCTTGAATGAGGTGCAGATGCTCGATCAAAAGATCGCGGCTGCGTGGCCGGTCGCCCAAAAGCGCGCGGACCTCGGCCCATGCGGCATCGTCAAGCTGGCGCCCCTTCGGCGTTCTGCGACCTTTGCCTCGGCCGGATTTCCAAACACCTTTGCCGTCGTCGAGGGCCATATCGTTTTCCTTATCAGCGGCGCATAGAACCTGGCGACTTTCTGACAGATTGTCGCGCCCGACAATGGACAGTTTCTGACCCTTTGCATAACTTTTGCGCCATGACATGGGATGAGGAAATCGACGCGACTGGGCTCTTGTGCCCTTTGCCTGTGCTCAAGGCCCGCAAGCGGCTGTCCCAGATGCAGGCGGGGCAGGTCTTGCGCCTTCTGGCGAGCGATCCGATGGCGGTCGTGGATGTGCCGCATTTTTGCAATGAGGCGGGGCATGAGTTTCAGGGAATGGCCGAACTGGACGGCACCCGCGCCTATCTGATCCGGCGGGGCTAGGTCAGGCCGAAGGAGGCGTAGGGGATATAGCGCACCGGCAGGCCCGGAGTGATCTCGGCGGCGCCATCCGGCAGCTCGACGATCCCATCCGCCCATGACAGCCCGCTGATCCGGCCCGAACCTTCCGAGGCAAAGACCTCGGCCGCGCCCTCGGCGTTGATCCGCGCCCTCAGGTATTCTCGGCGGCCCGGTTTCTTGGACTTGGTGAAGGCGGCAGGCACGGTGAAGCCTTGCGGCGCGGTCCAGTCGCCGCCCGCGAGCATCGACAGGGCAGGGCGGCCGAAGATCAAAGCGCAAACCGAGGCGGCGACCGGATTGCCCGGAAGGCCAATCACCGGAACCCCCTTCCACAGCGCCAGTGCCAAGGGCCGCCCCGGTTTCATGGCGATGCGCCAGCTTGAGAGCGTGCCTTTCTCTCGCAAGAGGCGGGAGACGTGATCCTCGTCGCCTGCCGAAGCGCCGCCCGAGGTCAGGACAACATCCACTTCGCGCGCGGCGCGGTCGAGCTTGCCGGCGATGGTGGCGGGCCTGTCGTGGGCGTGGCCGAGGTCGACGGCCGCGTGGCCCCACTGGCGGGCGAGAGCCAAGAGCATGGGCCGGTTGGCGTCATAAATCTGATGCGGCAGGGCGGGCCTGTCGGGCGATGCGATGATCTCGTCGCCGGTCGAGAGGACACCCACCCGCAAGGGGCGGTGAACCGTCACCTCGCCGATCCCCAGCGCCGAAAGAAGCGCAAGATCAGGCGCGCGCAGGCGGTGGCCTGCCTTCAGCGCCACCGTGCCTTCCATCACGTCTTCGCCCGCCTTGCGGGTATTGGCGAGGGGCTTCACCGGCCCGTCGAAGGTGACACTGGCGCTGTCGGTGGCGCAGTCTTCCTCGAGCACGACGGTATCAACAACTTCGGGCAGGATCGCGCCGGTGAGGATGCGGACGGCGTGGCCGGGCGGGACCGCGCCCTCGAAGGGCTGGCCAGCGGCCGCACGACCAGCGACGAGGGGCAGGCGGTTGACGCCAGCTTTGGTCGAGGCATGGGCGAAGCCATAGCCATCCACCGCCGAATTGGGCCGCGGTGGGTTCGAGCGGCGGGCGATGCAATCGGCGGCGAGGATGCGACCGCAGGCGGTGGCGGTCTTAAGGGCTTCGGTGCCTGTCACGGGCGCAAGCGCAGCTCTCAAACGTTCCAGCGCCTCATCGACCGGCACCCAACTCACGCCTTGCGGCATGGCGAAACAATCGTCGCGCAAGCGCGGGGGGAGCTGGCTTGCCGGAATCGCGGCGCGGAGGGCGGGGCCGTGGCCGGTGCCGAGGGTCCAGCCCTCTTCCCGCAGGAGGACGGGATCGACGTCGACCTCGAAAAATGGGGCGAGGCGGTCGGTCCGGGCGAGGGTCCAAAAGGCGGAGGAGAGTAGTTCGACCTCCGCAGCATCGCGGACCTTGCCACGCGCCTCGGCGGCTTTCACATCGGGGCCGATAAGTGCGGCATAAATCTCGGCAATGACGATGGCTTTGCTCTCAATGGACTCCATTGGCCAGACGGCGCATTCGGCCCCGAGCGCGGCCCTGAGCCGGTGCAGCATCGGCATCCCCAGTAGGCTCTGTGCCCCTACAGCACCCGCCCCGGCGAGTTGCCAGAGCGTCTTGGGGGCAAGCCCCTCGGCCTTGCTCTGCCGGTCGCACTGGCGATGTTCGGCCAACCAGTCGGGCAGGGCGGGCTTCTTGCGCGGCAGTCCGTCGAAATCGGCCATGCTGCCATTGCCCCAGAACGGGCCGCCGCCGGGCAGCGTGGCGTTCATCTCGGCGGCGATGGCGCGGTAGTTGTTGTGGTTGCGGGCATTGTCGGTGATCCGCTCAGAGAGCCAAGCCCAGAGAGCCATCGCTTCGGCCTTGCCGGTCAGGTGCTTTGCCAGACCGGCAGGCGCGCCGAAATTCAGATCGGCGCCGACCAGCAGGCGCTCGCCTGTGCGAATGGCCTCATGCGCGAGAGCAAGGACGGCAGCTTCTGCCTCGATCCGCGTTGCGAGGTTGCAGCTTGTGGTGCCGCTGGCGTCTGACACGCCGATCCAGATCGAATCCTTGCCCGTCTTGGGCACGCCCGAGGCCGACCAATCGAGGATGGCGACCCGATCGAACATCAGAGGCCCGTCTCGGCGAGGATGAAATCAGCGATGCCGCGGATGTCGTCGAGGTCGAAGACCGGAACGGCAACGTCGATATGCGAGATATCCGAGGCGACGGCGCGGATGGTCGGGTTTTCGCCCGCCATCAGGGGATGTCCCATTTCCTCGCGGTGGGCCTCGATCTTGGGATGCGGTGCGCGCTTGAAGCCCTCGATGATCACGAGGTCTACCGGCGCGAGCCGCGCGATCAGATCCTCAACCTTCGGCTCAGGCGCACCGCGCAGCTCATGCATGAGTGCCCAGCGCTCGGGCGTGGCGAGGATCACCTCTCGTGCGCCCGCTTCGCGGTGGCGGAAGCTGTCGCGCCCCGGCTCGTCGATATCGGCGGAATGGTGGGCGTGCTTGATGGTCGACACGGTGATGCCTCGGCCCGAAATCTCGGTCACCAACCGCTCAACCAGCGTAGTTTTACCTGCGTTCTTCCAGCCAGTGACGCCATAGACCTTCATGCCAGCTCCGTCAGTTTTTCAGCCTCGGCAATATCGTCGGGCGTGTTGATGTTGAAGAAGGGATCGAAGGGCGAGGACGCAAAGCTGGCCGTGCCCGCGCCGTGCCGGTCGGTCCAGAGGACGACCTTGCGAAGGCCGCCCTTCAGCGCCTCGCGCAGATCGTCGCGCAGGGCGACGGGCCAGAGGCCGAAGGTCGGGTGATGCCAGAGCTTGCCGGTCTCGTCTGGCGAGGCGGCCAGCGCAAGGCCCGAGGGGCCAGCGGCGGCTTGCAGGCGCTCGACAAGATCGCGGGGGAAGAAGGGCGTATCGGCGGCGACCGAAACTACGGCGTCGGCGCCAATGCTGGCGGCCCAATCCATCCCGGCGAGCACTCCGGCAAGGGGGCCGGGGTGATCGGGCAGGCTGTCGGGCAGGACCGGCAGGCTGAGATCGGCAAAGCGCGTGGGATCGCCATTGGCGTTCAGGGCAATCGGCCCGCACTGAGGCGCAATACGGGCGATCACGCGGTCGATTAGGCGCTCGCCCCCGACTTCGCGCAGGCCCTTGTCGCCGCCGCCCATGCGGGTCGAGCGGCCGCCCGCGAGGATGATTGCCGGCGGCCTATTCATCGCCTGCCCCCTTGCGCCGGTGCTTGCGGTCTTCTTCCTCGCCCGAAAGCGCCGCGTCGCGGATCAGCCGTTCCTCGCCGGAAAGGCAGACAAACCGCTGGCCGCGCATCCGCCCGATGAGCGTGAGGCCCACCTGCCGCGCAATCTCAACGCCCCAGGCGGTGAAGCCTGAACGCGAGACAAGCACGGGTATCCCCATCTGGGCGGTCTTGATCACCATTTCCGAGGTGAGGCGGCCGGTGGTGTAGAGGATCTTGTCGGCGCCACTTACCTGATGGCGGAACATGAAGCCCGCGATCTTGTCGACCGCGTTGTGGCGGCCAACATCTTCCATATAGACCAAAGGCTTGTCGCCTTGGCAGAGGACCGTCCCGTGGATCGCCCCCGCTTCGAGATAGAGCGAGGGCAGGGTGTTGATCGTCTTGGCGAGGGGATAGAGCCAGCTCGTTCTAACCTCGGCTTTAGGCAGGGTCAGCCCCTCGATCCCTTCCATCATGTCGCCGAAGACGGTGCCCACCGCACAGCCCGAGGTGCGGGTTTTCTTGCGGACCTTCTCTTCGTAGGAGGTGCGCCGCTCGGTGCGGACGACGATGGTGTCGATCTCGGGCTCATAGTCGATCGCGGTGATCACATCGTCGTCGCGCAGCATCCGCTGGTTGCGCAGGAAACCGACTGCGAGATAGTCGGGGTAGTCGCCGATCGTCATGGCGGTGACGATTTCTTGGGAGTTGAGGAAGATCGTCAGGGGCCGTTCCTCGACCACCGATGTCTCGACCTCGGCGCCGGTATGGTCGATGCCGCTGACCTTGCGGGTCAGGCCGGGGGCCTTGGGGTCGGGCAGGATGGGCAGCACAGGCGGCATGGGGCGCTTTCCTCGTTTGCTGGCATACTGTAATCGGGGGGGAGCAGTTGCAAGAGGATGGGCGATGCGGCTCGGCTATGTGGTTCCCGGCGAAAGCATGACGGCGGATACAGTTTTGGTGCAGGTCGCCCAATCGCTTCTGGCGCGTGGGGTGCGCGTGGCCGGGGCGATTCAGCACAATCACGGGGCGGCCTCGAACGGGCGCTGTCATATGGACCTCGAGATCCTGACGGGCAACCGGGTCGTGCGGATCAGTCAGGATCTGGGGCCCCATGCGCGCGGCTGCCGGCTTGATCCCGGGGCGCTTGAGGAGGCGGTTGGCGAGGTTATTGCGGCGATCCATGCGGGCGGCATCGAAGGCCCGCAGATCCTGATCGTCAACAAATTCGGCAAGCAGGAGATCGAAGGGCGCGGCTTTCGTCCGGCGATCGGTGCTGCGATGGCGGCGGATATGCCGGTGTTTGTGATCGTTCCTGCCGCGAGTCTCGAGGCTTTCGATGTCTTCACCGAAGGCATGGGTGAGGCCATTTCAGGCGGAGCGGAAGAGATTGCCGGTTGGTGCCTTGCGGCGGCCGGAAGAGGGGGCTCTGCCCCCGACCCCGCCTGACGGCGGGGCCTCCCCCGGAGTATTTCAGGCCAAAAGAAGCCTAGACCGTGTAGAGGTAGAGGTCGAAATCCACGTTGGAGATGGTGCGGGCGACGCGGGCGTATTCGGCGGCTTTGACGGCGGTGAAGGTGCGGTGCATGTCTTCGCCGAGGGCGTCTTTGAGGAACTCTGACTTGGTGGCCGCGGCGATGGCTTCGTTCCAGTCGCGGGGGACCGAGAGCGTGTCGTCGCCTTCATAGCCGTTGCCGGTCGTTTCGGGGCCGGGGTCGATCCGGCCATCAAGGCCGTGGCGGATGCCGGCGAGGACGGTGGCGGCGACGAGGTAGGGGTTGGCATCGACGCCCGAGGGGCGGTGTTCGATGCGGCGGGCCTGTTTGGAGCCGGCAGGGACGCGCAGGGCCACCGAGCGGTTATTCACGCCCCAGGAGGGCGAGACAGGCGCGTAGGATTGCGAGGAGAAGCGGCGCCAGCTGTTGGCGTGGGGGGCGAAGACGAGCATCGCCTCGCCCATCGTGACGCGCAGGCCGCCGAGGGCGTGGAGGAGGGTTTCGTTCCACTGGCCTTCGGTTTCCTCGACAAAGACGTTGCGGCCGTTGTCGTCGCGCATCGAGACGTGGAAGTGCATACCGGAGCCTGCGTATTCCTCGACCGGTTTGGCCATGAAACAGGCGGTGACGCCATGGGCGCGGGCTTGGGCACGGACGATGCGCTTGAGGCGCATGAGATCGTCGGCGGCCTGCATCACGTCTTCGCGGTAGTGCAGCGTCAGCTCGTACTGGCCGGGCGCATATTCCGAAATCATCGTTTCGGCCTTGATCCCGGCCTTTTCGGCGCCTGCGTAGATATCGGAGAAGAGGGGCAGCATCCCGTGTAGGTGATCGACGGAATAGACCTCGGTCTTGGAGCTATGGCGGCCATCGAGCACGTCGGCGGCGGGGCGGACCTTGCCATTTGCGTCGCGGTCGTTGGCGAGGAGGAAGAATTCGAGCTCGAAAGCGCCCGCGGGGTGGAGGCCGCGCGCGGCAAAGGCATCGACCTGACGTTGCAGGGCGTGGCGCGGGTCGGAGGTCATGGGGTGGCCGTCAAGCTCGTAGAGCGACAGGAAGACCTCGGCGCGGGGCGGGGTGGTGTTGTGCAGAGGCTTCAAGGTGCCGGGGATCGGCCAGGCGCGCAGATCGCCATCGCCCTGATCCCAGATCAGGCCCGTTTCGTGCACATCCTCGCCGCAGATATCGAGGCCGAGGATCGAGATCGGCATATGCCGCCCGCCGGTATAGAGCGACATGAGCTCATGGCGGCGGATGATCTTGCCGCGGCCGATGCCGTTGCCGTCATGCAGGACAATGTCGATGGCCTCGATCTCGGGGTGGGCGGAGAGGAAGGCTTCGGCTTCGGCGGGCGTGGCGCCCGAGGGGCAGGTCGTCATGGAAAGGGCTTTCAGGCAAAGAGCTCGTCTAGGACATCATTGAAGGCCGCCACCAGCCGGTCGATCTGGGCCGGTTTGGTCGAGGGCGATACGAGCATCATATTATGGAACGGCGCGATGAGGCAGCCGCGATTGAGAAGGGCGGCGTGGAGTGCGGCCTCAAGGTTCGATTTGTGCGCTTGAGCGGCCTCTTTGCCGTTCCGAAGGGGGGTCGGATAGCAGATAAATTCAACCCGGGCGCCGACGCGGACAACATGCCAGGGGGCCTTGTGGGCCTTGATCGCCTTGGCGAGGCCACGGTGGAGGCGGGCCGCGCCCTTTTCCATCTTGGCATAGTTCTTTTCGGTCATCACCTCGCCGAGCGTTGCCTTGAGGCAGGCAAACTGCATCGGGTTGGCGGATAGGGTCGTGCCCATGCCGGAATGGCCCGAGGCGCGGCCGGCGTTGACCTCGAGATAGCGCTGGGCGATTTCGGGGCTGAGGCCCCAGACGCTGGTGGGCATCCCGCCCGCGACGCATTTGCCGAC
>RFZI01000058.1 GCA_009920775.1 Paracoccaceae bacterium
AGGCGCCGACGGCGGCGGCAAGAACCACGATCCATCGGGTGTTTTCCTCACCGAAAAGCACAGTTGCGACCAGCGCGGCAACCACCACGAAAACCAGAGAAATTCCAAGCCCGACCATTGGCTTTGCGACATAGGACGTCGCCGCTTCCAGAGCCGCGATGCGCCCGAGGTCGCGATCGAGGGTTTTCCAGTGGTGGTTCGGTTGGTTGTTGTCGGTCATCCCCAATTCCCCGTTTTGGGGGGCGGCAGCCCCTAGTGTGGCAGGAGAACGAATCTCCCTTGGCTCGTGCCCTACCCTCGCGCCACCTCAATTTCAAAGATAAACCCGTGGGTGGCCGCAACTTCACGTCACTCTGAGGCAATCTCACCGCAAATCACAGGCAAGTGACAGCCGCCTGAGGGCGCTAGACAGAGGCATAGCGCCTACCCATATCATGGAGCCCAAACGCAGGAGGTTTCATGCCGCGCTATTTCAAAGACCCGGACGCCATCGCCAAGCTCGACGCCGAGGAGTTCCGTGTGACCCAACAAAACGGGACGGAACGCGCCTGGACCGGCAAGCTCTTGGACAACAAGGCGGCAGGGATCTATGTCGATATCGTATCCGGCGAGCCGCTCTTTGCCTCCTCCGACAAATACGAATCCGGCTGCGGCTGGCCGAGCTTCACCCGGCCCATCGAGCCCGCGAATGTGGCCGAGTTGACCGACCGCTCCTACGGCATGGTGCGCACCGAGGTCCGCTCGGCCCATGGCGACAGCCACCTCGGCCACGTCTTCCCCGATGGCCCGCGGGATCGCGGGGGCCTGCGCTATTGCATCAACTCGGCCTCTCTGCGCTTCATTCCGAAGGACAGAATGGAAGCCGAAGGCTACGGCGACTATCTCGATCAATTGAAGGAGGTGTGATCATGGCACAGAAGACGGCAATTCTCGCAGGCGGATGTTTCTGGGGGATGCAGGATCTGATCCGCAGGCTTCCGGGCGTTCTGAAAACCCGCGTCGGCTATACCGGCGGCGATGTGGCCAATGCCACCTACCGCAACCACGGCACCCATGCGGAGGGGATCGAGATCATCTTTGATGATGCGGTCATCAGCTATCGGCAGATTCTGGAATTCTTCTTCCAGATCCACGACCCGACCACGCTGAACCGTCAGGGCAACGACCTCGGCATCTCTTACCGGTCGGGCATCTACTACCTTGACGACGAGCAACACGCCGTGGCGCTCGATACCATCGCGGACGTGAACGCCTCGGGCCTCTGGCCCGGCAAGGTCGTGACCGAAGTGAAACCCGCCGGCCCCTTCTGGGAGGCCGAGCCCGAGCATCAGGATTATCTCGAGCGGTTCCCGAGCGGCTATACCTGCCACTTCGCCCGCCCCGGCTGGGTCTTGCCCAAGCGCAAGAGCGCCTAGCCGCGGAAGCCGGTCGCGATCACGAACTTTTCGGAGCTGTCCGACCGGCTTGCCGGCGGCTTGACGTTGGCGACCTTGTCGAAGCGCTGCTTCAGGAGCTTCTGCAATTCGCCTTCCGCGCCGCCCGCCAGAACCTTGGCAACAAAGGTGCCGCCCGGCGTCAGCACGTCAAAGGCGAAATAGGCGGCGGCTTCGCAAAGGGCGATGATCCTGAGGTGATCGGTCTGCTTGTGGCCCGAGCTTGCGGCGGCCATGTCGGACATGACCACATCCGCCGTGCCGCCCAGCCATTCCTTCACCTGCTCGTCGGCATCGTCGGCCAGAAAATCGAGCTGATGAACCTCGGCCCCGGCAATCGGCTCGACCTCTTGCAGATCGACGCCCAACACCTTGCCGATGGCCTTGCCTGATTTCTCGCCAAGCGCGTTCACCCGCTTGACCGCTACCTGACACCAGCCGCCCGGCGCACAGCCGAGGTCAACCACCCGCGCACCGGGCACGAGGAAGCGAAACTTGTCGTCCAACTCGAGGATCTTATAGGCCGCGCGGCCGCGATAGCCGTCGGCCTTGGCCTGCTTCACATAGGGATCGTTCAGCTGCCGCTGCAGCCAGCGGGTCGAGGAAAGCGTACGCCCCCGCGCCGACTTGACCTTAACGGTCAGATCGCGCTGGCCGCGGCCCGAGGTATTCTTTGTGGGTTTCTTCACCATGGCGCGCCTTTACCCCTAAAGCGGCGTATCTTCCAAGACCCCGTCTGCGCTCATCTGGGCATAGAGAAGCCCCTCGCGCAGCCCGCGATCGGCGACCGACATTCGGTCGGTCGGCCAGATCCGCATGAGGGCCTGCAGGATCGCCGCGCCCGACATGATGAGCGTCTGCCGGTCCTTGCCGATGCGCGGATCGGCGCGGCGTCCAGCGGGGCCAAGCGCCAGATAGTTGCGGATCACCGCGTCGATCTGATCGGAGGTCATCCGCAAACCATCGACCTTGGTCCGGTCATAGCGCTTGAGGCCCAGATGGCTCGCCGCCACGGTCGTCACCGTGCCGCTCGTACCGATGATCTGAAACCCCTCACGCACCTGTTCGGCCGAATAGGGCGAGAATTTCGACAGGTTCTCTTCGAAATACCAGCTCATCAGCGCAAACCGTGCCGCATCATCCTCGACATCCACAAACTGATCCCGCAGCGTCGCCACGCCAAGCGGCACGGAGATCCAATCGACCACCCGCGCCGCCGCCATCTCGCTCGGCTCCTGCACGAAACCACGATGCAACCGCATGATCGCGCCCGGGCGCTCGGCAGCGGGAACGGCGGTCAGATCAATCCAGACAAGCTCGGTCGAGCCGCCACCGATATCGACGACCAGAAGCTGCTCGGTCTTGGGCGAGACCAAGGGCGCGCAAGAGATCACCGCAAGCCGCGCCTCTTCCTCAGGCGTGATCACCTCAAGCTTGAGCCCCGCCTCGCGGCGAATCTGCTGGATGAACTGCGCCCCGTTCTTGGCCCGCCGGCAGGCCTCGGTCGCCACAAGACGCATATTCGTAACGTTGTGACGGCTGAGCTTCTGACGGCAAATCCTCAGCGCGTTGATGGTGCGGTTCATCGAGGCGCGGCTGAGCTTGCCGGTGCTCTCAAGCCCCTGCCCGAGCTGAACCGACTTGGAAAAACTGTCGATCACCTGAAACTGGCTGCCCTTGGGTTGGGCAATCAGCATCCGGCAACTATTCGTGCCCAAATCCAGAGCCGCATAAGTTGCCCAAGGGCGGAACCTGATATCGCCTCGGTCGCTCCAAAATCGCACCATGTCGAAATTCGACCCTGTGTCGCTTTTCGACCGCGCTAGAAGGTGCAGGAAACAAGGAATCACCATGCCCGACGTCACCATCGTTTACTGGCGCGACATTCCGGCTCAGGTCATCGTTGGACCGGGCCGCCGCGGCGCCAAAGCCCCCCTGCCCGAGCGCTTCGAGCAGGCGATCGACCGCGCCGCCATGAAGGTCGGCGCGTCGGACACCGATGCCTATCTGGCCGAGTGGCGCAAGGGCGAACCCTATCCGATGGAAGGGGATGCCGCCGAGATCGCGGCCGCCGAGGCAGCACGGATCGACAAGGAATACGACAAGGAGCGCCTCATCGCGCTCATCGCCAATGACGGTCGGGCCTGATCGCCCCGCCATGACTGATCGCATCAAGGAGGCCATCGTGTCGCTGCTCCCCTTCCTCAAGAAGAAAGAAACCGCTGAGGTTTCCACCGCCAGCCCCGCGCTCGAAGCCTTCCTGAAAGGCTATTCCATCGAGGTGATGCCGCGCACCGCCGAGAAGGTCGAGGATTTCCGCGAGCTTCTGCCCAAGGGCACCCGAGTCTATATCGCCAACATCGAGTTTCCGATCGAGGATATGGTCGCCACCGCCAAGCGCCTCAAGGACGAAGGCTTTGAGCCGATGCCGCACTTCCCGGCGCGGATCATCAAGGACAAGGCCATGCTGGCCGACTGGCTCGACCGGTACACCGGCGAAGC
The DNA here is from genome assembly GCA_009920775.1 of Paracoccaceae bacterium. Classification (GTDB taxonomy): domain Bacteria; phylum Pseudomonadota; class Alphaproteobacteria; order Rhodobacterales; family Rhodobacteraceae; genus RFZI01. The sequence continues at coordinate 3,936 of RFZI01000058.1, forward strand.
AGGGGTCTCCGAGGGCCTGATCATCGCGGGTAACCCCGCTCAACAGCTTGGCCAGTTCGACTCGTCCATGCAGCTTCTCGAGACCGGCCTTTTCGACAAGGCGGGTTTCAAGCGCCTGCACATCGCCGGCCACCCCGAGGGCAACAAAGACATTGATCCCGATGGCTCGGACAAGAACGTGATGGACGCCCTGCGCTGGAAGCAAAAATTCAGCGAGACCACCGACGCAAAGATGGCGCTGGCGACTCAGTTCTGTTTCGAAGCCAAGCCGGTCATCGAATGGGCAGGGGCGCTCAAGGCCGCTGGCATCGACCTGCCGATCCACATTGGCGTGGCTGGCCCCGCCAAGCTCCAGACTCTCATCAAATTCGCCATGGCCTGCGGCGTCGGCCCCTCGCTGCGCGTTCTGCAGAAGCGGGCGATGGATGTCTCCAAGCTCCTCCTGCCCTACGAGCCGGACGAGTTCCTGAACGAACTGGCAGCCCACGCCGCCAAGACCCCCGACTTCAACATCGAACAGGTGCACTTCTTCCCGCTCGGCGGGATCAAGACCAACGCCACCTGGGCTATCGAAAACGGCGGCGCTTCTGCCGTCCCCGCCTCTCAATCCTAAGGAAGACCCATGACCCGCACCATCGTCGAATCCGCGACCAAGACCGCCATTATCGGCTTTGACCAGCCGTTCTGCGTGATTGGCGAGCGCATCAACCCCACGGGCCGCAAGAAGCTCGCTGCCGAGCTGGAGATGGGCGATTTCTCGACCGTCGAGGCCGACGCTCTGGCACAGGTCGCCGCTGGCGCGACCGTGCTTGATATCAACTCGGGCGCCGTTTTCTCCAACAAGATGGCCGAAGACCCGCGCTATGCCGACAACAACTTCGTCGAGCCGCCCTTGATGAAAGAGCTCGTCGAGCGCGTGCAGGCGATCACCGATGCGCCCCTGTGCATCGACTCGTCGGTTCCCGCAGCCCTTGAGGCCGGCCTTGCCGCCGCCAAGGGCCGCCCGCTGCTGAATTCGGTCACGGGTGAGGAAGAGCGCCTCGAGATCGTTCTGCCGCTCGTGAAGAAATACAATGTGCCGGTCGTTGCGATCTCGAACGACGACACCGGTATTTCAGAAGACCCCGATGTGCGTTTCGCTGTCGCCAAGAAGATCGTCGAACGCGCCGCTGATTTCGGCATTCCGGCGCATGACATTGTGGTTGATCCGCTCGTCATGCCGATCGGCGCCATGGCGACTGCGGGCCTGCAGGTTTTCACCCTTGTCCGCCGCCTGCGCGAAGAGCTGGGCGTCAACACCACCTGCGGCGCATCGAATATCTCTTTCGGCCTGCCCAACCGCCACGGCATCAACAACGCCTTCCTGCCGATGGCCATGACCGCGGGCATGACCAGCGCGATTATGAACCCCATCGCCCTGCCCGTTCCGGCCTCGAAGATCGCCGAGAAGAAGGCCGAGGTCGAGGCCGCCGGCATCTTCCTGCCCGAAGGCATGGACGACGAGACCTTCTGCCAGCTCTTCGGTCTCGGCTCGACCAAGCCGCGCGCCGGCAAGGAAATGGAGGCCATCCGTGCCGCCAACTTCCTCACCAATAACGACCCTTCGGGTGGCGAATGGATCCGCTTCAACCGCGCCCCTGCCAAAGAGGGCGAAGAGGGCCGTGGCCGCCGCGGTGGCGGACGCCGCCGGGGCTGATCCTCTTCAGTCTGACGAAATGGATGCCCGGCGGCCCTGCCTGCCGGGCATCTTTGTTTTCAGCCGTCCCAACCGGCCACCTCTGCCAACTCGGGCACCATCCGGTCGATCTGGGCCTGATAGCTATCCGCCAACGCCCTCAGATTGCCGCCAGCCGTGTTGTGAGCGAGAAGGTTGATGTGCTCAAAGGGATCGCTCTCGCTTTCATAAAGCTCCTCCCCGCCATTCCAATAGCAACTATAGCGATGCGTCTTGTTCCGCAGTGAAAAGGCGACGCGCCCGCCGTCGGGCGTGTCCTTTTCCCACTTTCCCCAGATCGAAATCACCGGCTCGCGCCGTTGCCACTGCTCGCCCGCCAGTAAGGGCGACAAATCCTCGCCCGACAACTCGTGTTTGGCGGTCGCCCCCGACTGGTGGCAGAGGGTCGGATAGAGATCGAGAAGCGAGACTGGTTCACGGCACTCCCCTTTTTCAACGCCGGGGCCCGCAATCATAAGAGGCACACGTAGGGCACGCTCCCACAGGGTGAACTTGCGAAAGGCCAGTTTCTCGCCAAATTGCCATCCGTGGTCCGACCACAAAACGATGAAATACGACGGTTGATGAAATCCAGCGATTCCCGAGGCAGTCCTTCCTGCAATTTCAGGAAGTTGGGGTTGAATTTCTTGCGTCCAAGGCCCGGTGGCGGATCAACCACCGGCGGATAGAGATCGAAATACTCTTGCGGCACGATGAACGGCAGATGCGGCCGGTATAGGCCAAAAGCCCAGAATTGCCGATCCTGCCCCGGCTGAATCTTTCGGCAGAGCCAATCCGTATTGGCGGCATCGAAATTCTCATATGGGTCGGAGGTCGGGTCGGGTCCGAAATCCGACATCGGCCTCAATTCCCGCGTTTTCACCGTTTGACTGATAGGGGGATATTTCTTGTGTTTGGCGGCGGTGTTGAATTCGCTCCAATCCTCGGCGTCGATCCCCCGCACATCCATGTGAAAGATCTTGCCTGCGCCGATCGTGGCATAGCCTGCGTCCCGCATGGCGCCGATGATCGACCGCCGCTGTCCGGCTGGATAGTGATCCGACCAGAACTGAGAGTTGGTGTAGACCCCGGTTTGCCACGGAGCCTGCCCAAAAAGCGTTGCGGTGCGAGAGGGTGAACAGGCTGGAACCGTGGCATAGGCATTGCGAAAGACCATTCCCCGCGATGCAAGCCGGTTGAGGTTGGGGGTACGCAATTGCGGATGGCCGCCAAGCGGCTCGATCCAGTCGTTAAGATCTTCAATCGAAGCAAAAAGGAAATTCATGACGCGAGCCTAGCAAGAAGGTTTGACCCCGCACAGAGGCTTCGCGCCGAAGCGGAGCAAAGGCGAAAAAGCGACCGAAATACATCGAACCTATTTTGAATGCTTGATGCCGACCCCCATTGCATCTTATCACGCGGGCCAATTACTCTTGGAATGTTACCGCTATCGGAGGTCGCATGGCGCACCCGGCAAATTCTCTCCTGCTTGTTGCCGATATCGGCGGGACCAACACCCGTGTTGCGCTTGCCGAAGGTTGGCAGATCCTGCCGGACACGATCCGTCGCTATAGCAATGCCGAGTTTCCCGGCCTTGAGAGCGTCTTGCGCCGCTATATCGAAGACGAAGGCGGTGTGGATCCGAAAGCAGCTTGTGTCGCCGTGGCCGGCCCTGTCCGCGATGGCCGTGCAACGCTGACCAACCTTGACTGGACCATCGACAAGACAACTCTGATGCGCGCCACGCGGGCCGAGACTGTGGCGATCCTGAATGATCTTCAGGCGCAGGGGCACGCGCTGGGGTATTTGGAGCCAGCCGTGATTCGCCCAATTCTCGCCGGCCCCGAAGTGCAAGCCCATGCCGCACGGCTTGTGATCGGGGTGGGAACCGGGTTCAACGCCGCTCCGGTCTTTGAAACGGCAAACGGTCGTCTCGTGCCGCCATCCGAAGCGGGCCATGCCAATCTGCCGATCCGGACCGACGCTGATTTGCGTCTGTGCCGCTATGTCGAAACAGCGCACGGCTTTCCGGGCGTCGAGGATGTCTTGTCGGGCCGTGGCCTTGAGCGGGCCTATGCTTGGCTCGGCGACGAAGCCGGTGATCCGCGCGAGCGCTCAGCCCAACAGATCATGGAAAGCTGTGCCGACGGACAGGACGAACGCGCGATCGAGGCGGCGCGGATATTTACCCGCATCTTGGGAACGGTCGCCGGAAATCTGGCCCTGATCCAGTTGCCCTTTGGCGGCATCTATCTGGTCGGCGGGGTCTCTCGGGCCTTTGCCCCCTATCTAGATCGCTTCGGGTTTGGCGAAGCCTTCCGTGACAAGGGTCGTTTCGCCGGCTTCATGAGCAATTTTTCGGTTTCGGTCGTCGAAGACGATTATGCCGCCCTGACTGGTTCGGCCGCCCATCTGGTTGATCTTTTGGGGGCCTAGCTCCCTGCCAGTTGCGCCGCCACGGTTTCCACCAGATCGTTGAGTGAGAACGGTTTTGGCAGAAAGACTGAATTGGCGATCAAGGCTTGGTGTTCGCCAAAGGCCTCTTCGGCATAGCCCGACACGAACACCACCCCCGTACCGGGACGATCTTTGAGCGCCTCGCGGACCCATGTCGGGCCGTCCTTGCCGGGCATGATCACGTCGGTCACAAAGATATCAACCCTCATCCCCGGGTCTTTGAGCAACTCAAGGGCCGCTTCCGCGTTTTCCGCCTCGAAAACGGTATGGCCCTTCAGCCGAAGCGCTCGTGCAGCAAAGGCGCGGACCGGCGCTTCATCCTCAACCAGAAGGATGACCCCGTGATCCGGGCCTGAACGATCTGCGGGCCGGGGCGCGATGGAAAGCATCGGCGCGGCTGGCTCGACAGGGGCGAGATGCGCCGGGAAGTAGAGGGTAAATATGGTGCCGCGGCCTTCCTCGCTGTCGACAAAAATGAAGCCGCCGGTCTGTTTCACAATGCCATAGGCTGTCGAAAGCCCAAGGCCCGTCCCTTCGCCTGTGCGCTTGGTTGTGTAGAAGGGTTCAAAAATCTTTGGGATCTTGTCTGCCGGAATGCCGTGCCCTTCATCGGCCAGCTTCACCAAAACATAGGCGCCGGCCGGAACACTCGCACGATCGCGTTCGATGGGTCGTTTGAGTGTAAGGTTCTCTGTCTCGATAATGATCTCGCCCCCCGACGGCATCGCATCGCGCGCGTTGACCACAAGGTTCATGATCACCTGCTCGAGTTGCCGCTTGTCGGCCCGGATAGGCAGAAGATCGGGATCGTGATTGAGCGTCAGCCTGACTTTTTCGCCGACAAGCCGGTTCAAGAGATGGGTCAGATCGGCGAGTGTGTCGCGCAGATCGAGCGCCTCGGGGCGCAGGTTCTGCTTGCGGGAAAACGCCAGAAGTTGGCCCACCAGAGCGGCCGCACGGTTGGAATTCTGATGGATCTGGATCAGATCGGAATAGTCCTGATCCTCGCGGTCATGGCGGAGCAGAAGCAGATCGCAATGACCTGAAATCGCGGTGAGAAGATTGTTGAAATCATGGCCAACCCCGCCAGCAAGCTGGCCGATAGCCTGCATCTTCTGGCTTTGAACAAATTGCGCTTCGAGCGACTTGAACTCGGTCATGTCGCTCAGAACCGCGATCAAGTGAGGATCCTTTGAACCCCCAGCCGGCTTGAGAATGATCTGCACGAAAAGCTCTGGGCCGTCGCCGTGACTACGCAGGAATTGCTTGTCACCAGAAGATTGGCCCCTGCCGATTTCCTCGAGCCAGTCGATGATCGGACGACCAAGCCCCTCAAAAAGATCCGAGAGCCGGGCATTTGGGCCTATCTCACGCTGGACCAATCCCCGTGCGGCCCGGTTGGAGGCGAGTATCTCTCCGCTGCGGGCTATCTTGAGCAGCGGCACCGGCAGTTCTTCGATGACGGACCATGATTCCGGCATCGGCGCGCCGAGCGATGTGGTCGGAAAGAAAGCGATACTGCTTCCACCACCCGCTGTTTCGCGAACCCAGACAGAGACCTCGATAACCCCAAGCCCAGACCGAAGCCTATGTGTTGCACCCGAACGCAAAGGCAAATCTTCGAACACATCTTCTAGAGTTGTCGCATCGCTTCCAATCAAATGTCGTGCCGGGTCGTTGGCCTGAAGGATCGAACCCTCGGGGCCTGCGGAGATCGTCGGAATTCCAGGGTCCGAGACGCTGTTGGACAGCTCCTCAAGCCGCCAGAGGATGCGATCCGCACCCACGACCTGTGCCGAAAGATTTAGCCGAGCCCGACAGGTCGTGAGGGTTTCTTCGGCCCGGCCGGATTGTCTTGCCTTGTCTTGCAGACGGAGTTGAACCGCACCGGGATTGGCAAGAAGCCGCGTCAGGGCCCGTTCAACCCTCGGCCTCCCCGACAGGTCCAATTTGCCCGCAGCTTCGTTTTGAAACACGATGCGGCCGTCGTTGTCGGCAAGCATGACCAAAGCCTTGTCATCCGCAAAGAGCGAAGCGGCGAGCCTTACCAACAGACGCCCCCGTCGCGCCGACCAGACGGATCGAACCTGTTCATAGGTGGCAACTGAAACCAACATGACACCAAAGATGCCCAGCCCGAGCTTTTGCCAAAGCGGCGTCACCGAAACCGCGATCAGACAAGCTAGAACTCCAGACAAAATCGCAATCAACGGCGCGGCCCCGGATGGTCGATCCGCTGCGTTTCTTCGATAAAGCTGCGTCAAACCCATCCCGAAAGACCCCAATCCTGCAGATCTTTGTCAGGAGAGATGGTTAATTTTGCCTAAATCTCTCCAAACCTCGTCAGAGATTAAAGAAACAAAAATCTTTTGCACTTATGGTTGTTATTTGGAATGAAGCAGATTTAGAAAGAACCCGTCGCCTAGAGGTCCGGGTAGAAATTCAAGCGAACGAACGCTTTCAAACCTCTGATTTCGCCCAACAAATGTGTCGATCTGGTCTCTGTTTTCAATCCCAAGGATCGAGCAACTGGCATAGGCCAGATAGCCGCCCGGACGAACCAGCTTGGCGGCTTTCCCAAGAACGTCCTGTTGGATTTCACAAAGCTCGTCCAAACGCTCCGGTGTCAGCGCCCATTTGGCTTCCGGTGTTCGCCGCCATGTGCCGCTGCCGCTGCACGGCGCATCCACCAGAACCAGATCGTATTCCTTTGCAAGAGCTTGCGGGCTATTCCTCACATTTATTCCCACGCCCGCGCGCGCCGCACGCTCGGGGATATCTTTCATTCGGGCCGGTGCGATATCGTGGGCATCGACCGCATAGCCTATGTCGGCGAGGGCAAGGGATTTTCCGCCGCCACCGGCGCAGTAGTCGAGCGCTCTCGCGCCTGCCGCCGGATCTGGCAGAGCCAGAACCGCTGCTTGCGAAGAGGCATCCTGAAGTTCGACAAAACCACCGACATATGCCGATGAGTTTTGAATCTTTCTAGCATTTTCCGTAACTTCCAACGCAGTCTTCACCTCTGGGTGAGGACGGGTCTCTATACCCTCGGCGAGCAACATGGCGGCCGCGTTCTCGCGGCCGCCCCGGCGCAGAGCGACCCTAAGCCAGACCGGCGCACGGCGTCGCAGTGCGCCGCAGGTCGCTTCGGCTTGGTCTTTCCCCATTTGTTGGGTCAGGAGTTCATAGATCCAATCGGGCATATCAAGGGCCTCGGCCCCGACTTCTGGCGCCCGCCAAGCGGCTTGCTCAACCGCAGAAATGGCCGCCGGAGCGTGGCCTACCCCGGAAAATATCTCTGAAAGATCGGCATTTGCGGTCCGAAGCTCACCTATCATCAGGCCGCGCCCTGTTTCGCTCCCGCCCAAAGCGGCAAAGGATCGGCGGCAGCGCAATGCGTCGAACACATGATCGCGGATCGCGGCACGGTCCTTGGCGCCGGCAAAGCGCGAGCGCCGGCCCCAGTTGGTCAGGGCCTTCTCGGCAGGGTGGCCGGCGAGGATCTCGTCAAGGATCTCTATGGCCGCGGCCACCCGCGCCGCGGGGGTCACGCTTTGGACTCCTGAAGCGTGTTGGCCCCGTCGACGACGATCATCGCGCCGTTGACATAGCTCGCTCCTTCCGAGGCAAGGAAGGCCACGACAGCCGCCACCTCGTCGGGCGTTCCGGCGCGGCCCTGCGAGGTTGCGGCCGCGGCTTGCAGCTCGGCTGCGGTCGAGGCTTCAGTGGCGATCCAGCCCGGCAACACGGCATTCACCGTCACCCCCGCCCGCGCCACTTCAAGCGCAAGGCCACGGGTCATGCCGGTCATCGCGGCCTTCGCCGCGCTATAGGCGGTGTCGCCCACGTTCGAGACCACTGGCCCCGTCACCGAGGCCATCATGACGATCCGGCCATAGCCCTTGGCCACCATGTCGGGCAGGAAAGCGCGGGTCGTCAAAACCGCTGTATCAAGGCTCAGGGCCATCGCCCGCGCCCATTCCGAGGACGGCAGGTCAAGGAAACGGCGGGTGTCGGCGGGGGCGTTCACCGTCCCCATGCCGGCGTTGTTGACGAGGATCTGCACCGGCCCCACGGCCGCGCGCAGCGCCGCCACCTGTGCGGCATCGGTCAGGTCGGCGATATGGCCCGTGGCGGTGATGCCCTCGGCCAGAAGCTCGGCCGCCCGTTCGTGGATCCGCGCGGTCGTCGAAACCAGCGCGACCTCGCACCCCGCCCGCCCGAGGAGGCGGGCAGAGGCCATGCCGATCCCGCCCTTCGATCCCGCGCCGGTGACGAGCGCCTTCATCAGCCGATCCTGTAATTCGGACTTTCGCGGGTGATCTGCACGTCGTGGACGTGGCTTTCCTTCAGCCCCGCGCCGGTGATCTTCACGAAACGGCAGTTCTTGCGCATCTCGTCGACCGTGGCGTTGCCGGTATAGCCCATCGCCGCCCGTAGGCCGCCGACCATCTGGTGGATCACCGCCGAGACCGAGCCCTTATAAGGCACCTGCCCCTCGATGCCTTCCGGCACGAGCTTGTCCGAGGCCGCATCCTTCTGGAAATAGCGGTCGGCCGAGCCGCGGGCCATCGCCCCGAGGCTGCCCATACCGCGATAGGCTTTGAACGAGCGGCCCTGATAGAGGATCACCTCGCCCGGGCTTTCATCGGTGCCGGCGATCATCGAGCCGACCATGGCGCAAGAGGCGCCGGCGGCGATGGCTTTGGCGAAATCGCCCGAGAACTTGATGCCGCCATCGGCAATCACCGGCACATCGCCCGCGCCCGAAGCGCAATCCATGATCGCGGTGAGC
>RFZI01000059.1 GCA_009920775.1 Paracoccaceae bacterium
TGGTCAAGGGCGAGTGGCTGTGATGAAGGCAGGCGCCGCGCCAAGCCTTTGGTGAGCCATGCTCCGGGGCCTCGACATCCGCGATTTGCTGATCATTGATCGGCTGGCTCTCGAGTTCCAGCCGGGCCTGAATGTGCTGACCGGCGAGACCGGCGCGGGCAAATCCATCCTTCTTGACGCTTTGGGCTTTGTCCTTGGCTGGCGCGGGCGGGCCGAACTGGTGCGGGCAGGGACCGAGCAGGGTGAGGTTACGGCGGTTTTCGAGCTCACACCCGGCCATCCGGTGCACGAGGTCTTGGCCGAGGCGGGGATCGAAGCCGAGGACGGCGAGTTGATCCTGCGGCGGGTCAATACCGCCGACGGCCGCAAGACGGCTTGGGTCAATGACCGGCGGGTGTCGGGCGAGGTCTTGCGGGCCTTGTCCGAGGGACTTGTCGAACTCCACGGCCAGCACGACGACCGCGGCCTTCTCAATCCGCGGGGGCACCGGCAATTGCTCGATGTCTTTGCCGAGGCGGGCGATCTTCTGGCTCAGACGCGCAAGGCGTGGACTGCGCGTGTCGCCGCCGCCAAGGCGCTGGCCGATGCCGAGGTTCGGCTGGCCGAGGCGCGGGCGGAAGAGGAATATCTGCGCCATGCGGCGGCCGAGCTTGACGCCCTGTCGCCCGAGGCGGGCGAGGACGAGGCGCTCGACGTGAAGCGCCGCCTGATGCAGGCCGCCGAGAAGATCCGCACCGATATTGGCAAGGCTTATCAGGCGCTGGGCTATGAAGGCGCCGAAGGGATGCTCTCGGATGCCTCGCGCTGGCTGGGCGGGGCGGCGGACAAGGCCGAGGGGCGGCTTGACGAGCCGCTGGCGGCGCTCGAGCGGGCCATGACCGAACTGGGCGAGGCGCAGCGCGGGGTTGAGGATTGCCTCGAGGCGCTGAGTTTCGATGCGACCGACCTAGAGCGTCTCGAAGAGCGCCTCTTCGCGATCCGTGGCCTTGCCCGCAAGCATGGCGTGGCGCCCGATGATCTGCCCGCGCTGGCCGAGGATTTCCACGCCCGGATCGAGGCGCTCGATAACAGCGAAGCGGGGCTCAAGACACTCCGTGCCAACCTGAACGGCGCCGAAGCAGCCTATACCGCCGCCGCCAAAGCCTTGAGCGCCACACGCCACGAGGCCGCGAAGCGGCTCGACAAGGCGATGGCGGGCGAGCTTGCACCGCTCAAGATGGAGCGGGCGCTCTTCTCGACCGAGATCAGCCAGACCGAAGCCGGCCCCGAAGGCACCGATCAGGTCGCCTTCACCGTGGCCACCAACCCTGGCGCGCCCGCCGGCCCCTTGGCGAAGATCGCCTCGGGCGGGGAACTCAGCCGGTTCCTCCTCGCGCTCAAGGTCTGTCTCACCCAGACCGATGCGGGCCTCACCCTGATTTTCGACGAGATCGACCGTGGCGTCGGCGGGGCCACCGCCGATGCCGTGGGCCGCAGGCTGGCTTCGCTGGCCAAGGACGGGCAGGTGCTGGTCGTCACCCACTCGCCGCAGGTCGCCGCGCTCGCGGGCCATCACTGGCGGGTCGAGAAGCGGCAGACCGATACCGAGACCACCACTGCCGTGGTGCCGCTTGATGCGACAGAGCGGATCGACGAGATCGCAAGGATGCTCTCGGGCGACCAGATCACCGATGCCGCCCGCGCCGCGGCCAAGGCGCTTTTGGGCTAGTTGCCGCGGACGATCTTGCCGGGGTTCATGATCCCCTCGGGATCGAGCGCGGCCTTGATCGCCCCCATCACATCCCAGCCGCTGCCGTGCTCGGCCTCCATATAGCCGAGCTTGCCCATGCCGACGCCATGCTCGCCCGTCACCGTCCCGCCAAGCCGCAAGGCGCGTTCGGCCATGCGGGCAGAGAGCGCCTCGGCAGCTTCGACCTCTTGGGGGTTTTCGGTGTCCATCAAAAGGATCGCGTGGAAATTACCATCGCCCACATGGCCGAGGATCGGGCCGGGGATCGGCGATGCGTCGATATCGGCCTGCGTTTCGGCCACGGCCTCTGCGAGCCGCGAAATGGGCACGCAGACATCGGTGACAATGGCCCGCGCGCCGGGGCGCGAGGCGAGGATCGCCAGATAGGCGTCGTGGCGCATCTTCCAGAGGCGGCTGCGGTCTTCCGCCTGCCGCGCCCAATCAAAGCCGCGCCCGCCGTGCTCGGCGGCGATAGCGCCGAAGGTCTCGGCCTGTTCGGCCACGCCCGCCTCGGTGCCGTGGAACTCGACAAGAAGATGGGGCAAGGCGGGAAAGCTCGCCCCCGAGTAGCCGTTGACCGCCAGCGCCGTCGCCGCATCGACAAACTCGATCCGCGCCATCGGCACACCGCTCTGGATCGTCTCGATCACCGCGGCCACGGCCCCCTCCATCGTCTCGAAGGCGCAGACGGCGGCCGAAGTCGCCTGAGGCTGGCCGCGAAGGCGCAAGGTCAGCTCGGTGATTAGGCCAAGTGTGCCTTCGGAGCCCACGAAAAGCGCGGTGAGGTCGTAGCCGGCCGAGGATTTGCGGGCGCGGGTGCCGGTGCGGATGATCCGGCCATCGGCGAGGACAACCTCAAGCCCCAGCACATTGTCGCGCATCGTGCCATAGCGCACGGCGGTTGTGCCGCTCGCCCGCGTGGCCGCCATGCCGCCGAGGCTCGCGTTCGCGCCGGGATCGACGGGGAAGAAGAGGCCGGTCGCCCTGAGTTCGGTATTCAGCGCCTCGCGGGTGACGCCGGGCTGGACGCGGGCGTCCATATCCTCGGGGCTGACCTCCAAGACCCTGTTCATCCGCGAGAAATCGACCGAGATCCCGCCACGAATGGCGAGGCCATGCCCCTCAAGCGATGTCCCCGCGCCCCAGCCGATCACCGGACAGCCATGCTCGGCACAGATCCGCACCAGCGCCGCCACCTCTTCGGTCGTCTCGGGATAGGCGACCGCATCGGGCGGGGTCAGGGGGAAATGGCTTTCCGATTGCCCGTGCAGATCGCGATCAGACTTGGACCGCGTGATGCGATCCCCTAGAAGGGACTGAAGGGCGTGGATGGCGGTCTCGATTGTCATGGCGGGCTCAACTCTATTGTCCGGGGCAGGTTAGTTGAGGCCGCCGGCAAGGAAAAGCGGCGAGGGGCATGGCAGAACAGCTGGGCGGCTACTTTCGCGAGACATTCGAAGGCTTGCGGCGCGGGCTTGCGGATGGCCTGCGCGTGATCCGTCAGAAGGGGCCGAGCGAAGTCCAGTTCTGGTTCATCGCCCTTTTGATCGGTGTCGCGGCGGCCTTTGCGGCGCTGCTCTTCCGGATCGGCGTGGGTGAGCTGCAAGCGCTGCTTTATGGCACCGACAATGTCGCGCACATTCATCAGGAGGCGGCGTGGATCAAATGGTATTGGCTGCTGGCGATCCCGATGTTCGGCGGGCTCGCAGTCGGGACATTGCTGCATATCTTCACAAGCGATGGCCGTGTCCGTGCGGTGGCCGATGTGATCGAAGGCGCGGCTCTGCGCGAGGGCCGTGTGGCGCGTCGCGCGGGTCTGGCGTCGGCTTTGGCCAGCTTCCTGACCCTCTCGACCGGTGGCTCGAGCGGGCGCGAGGGGCCGGTGGTCCATCTGGCGGCGGTTATGGCGACCTATGTGAGCCGATGGATTCATGCCGATGGCGTTCATGGCCGGACCTTGATGGGCTGTGCCGTTGCCGGGGCAGTCTCAGCCAGTTTCAATGCGCCGATCGCGGGCGGTCTTTTTGCCCTCGAGGTGGTGCTGCGGCACTACGCGGTCAATGCCTTCGCCCCGATTGCCATTGCATCGGTCGCGGGCACCGTGGTGAGCCGCCTTGTCATGGGGGACGTGACGGAATTCTACCTCTCACCTAACACAGAGCTGGGCTTCTATGCCGAGCTTCCTGCCTTTGTCGTCCTTGGCCTTTTCGCGGGTCTTGTTGCGGCGGCCCTGATGAAATCGATCTTCTGGGCCGAAGGCTTTGGCGATGTGGTGCAAGAGCGGTTCGGCATTCACCGGATCCTGCGCCCTGTCATTGCGGGGGCCATACTGGGCGGTATGGCGATCTGGTGGCCGCATATCATCGGCGTCGGCTGGGGCGTGACATCCGAGGCCGTTACGGGCCGCATACTCTTTATGCAGGCGGTGATCTTTGTGGTGGTCAAGATCATCGCTGTGGCGGTCACGATTGGCGGCCGCATGGGCGGCGGGGTATTTAGTCCGTCGCTCATGGTCGGCGCATTGGCTGGCCTTGCCTTTGGCATCGTGGCGACCAAACTCTTTCCCGAAGGGTCCAGTCCGGCGACGCTCTATGCGCTGGCGGGCATGGGTGCTGTCGCGGCTGCGGTTCTCGGGGCGCCGATCTCGACCACGCTCATTATCTTCGAGCTGACCGGCGACTGGCAGACCGGCCTTGCGGTGATGGTCGCTGTCTCGCTTTCGACGGCGCTGGCCTCGCGTCTTGTCGACCGCTCGTTCTTCCTCACCCAACTCGAACGCCGCGGCATCCATTTGGCGGCCGGACCGCAGACCTATCTTCTGGGCAAGGTCCGCGTGACCAGCGTCATGCGGGCGATCGGGACGGTGCGGGCTCCGAGTGAAGAAACCTGCTGGGAGATGATCCGCGAGGGCCGCTATATCGACGCCTCCGACACATTGCGCCAAGCGCTCCCCGATTTCGAGGAGACGGGCCAAGACTTCCTTCCCGTTGTCCGAATTCGAGGGGAAGATCGGTCACCTGATCTTCTGGGCGCACTTTACCATGTCGATGCGCTACGCGCCTACAACCGGGCGCTGGCGGAGAAGGCGCGGGAAGAACACAGCTAGGGGGCGCTAGAGCTCTTCGACCGCGACCCGCTCGGTATCAAAGGCGATATAGCAGGCGATTTCGCCCACGGCCTGTTTTGGCTCGGCATAGGTCCAGGCGGCATCCTTGATCGGGCCGCTCTTGGCGACGATCGTGTAATAATGCGCCTCGCCCTTGTGGATACAGGTCGCGCGGGTGTCGGTGGCCTCGAGAAAGGCCATGGCGATATCCTTTTTGGGGAAATAGATCACCGGAGGCAGATCGCCCTCGTTCAACTCGAGCGCATGATCCGACTCCGCCAGGATCGCCCCGCCGGCGCGGACCACCCATGTGCCCTCGAGCGGGCGGATCTTGGAACGGTCGGGCATCTGCCCCTTCCAGCATTGACTCCTAGAGCGGGGCGCAGGCACCTTTCAGCCAGTCGAGCGCGGCCCCGTCGAGGCGGGGGCCGATCTTGGCCAGCGTTTGCTCATGATAATCGTCGATCCAGGCGCGTTCGTCCTGCGACAAAAGGGTCGTCACGATCAGGGCGCGGTCGAGGGGGGCGAAGGTGATGGTCTCGAAGGACAGGAGCTTGCGCTGCGGATCGCCGCCTTCGATCGCCTCGCCCGCTTTCACGACGATCAGGTTCTCGATGCGAATGCCGAAAGCGCCATTGCGATAATAGCCCGGCTCGTTCGAGAGGATCATGCCCGGCTCGAGCGGGATGTCCGAAACACGGCTGATCCGCTGCGGCCCTTCGTGGACGCAGAGATAGGCGCCGACGCCGTGGCCGGTGCCATGGTCGAAATCCTTGCCTTCCGCCCAGAGCGGATAACGGGCCAGCGCATCCAGATGCGCACCAGCCACGCCCTTGGGGAACCGCGCGCGGCTGATGGCGATCATCCCCTGCAACACGCGGGTGTAGCAGCGCTTTTCGTCCTCGCCCACCGCGCCCACGCCCACGGTGCGGGTGATGTCGGTGGTGCCATCGAGATACTGGCCGCCGGAATCGACCACCACGAGTTCGCCCGCCTTCACTGGCCGGTTGGTCTCATGCGTCACGCGGTAGTGCATGATCGCGCCATTTGGGCCGGCGCCGACGATCGAGTCGAAGCTGATATCCAAGAGCGCATTTGTGTCGCGGCGGAAGCCCTCGAGGGCGGTCGCGACGTCGATCTCGGTCAGGCCGCCCTTGGGAGCCTCAGCCGCCATCCACGCCAGAAACCGGCTCACCGCAGCGCCATCCCGCAGGTGCGCCTCGCGCATCCCTTCGATCTCGGTCTCATTCTTGCAAGCCTTTGGCAGAACGCAAGGATCAGCACCCGCTTCCCAAGGCCGGTCGGCCGCGTCCATCGCATCGGCCAAGGCCTGCGGGCCGGAGCGGGCATCGAGGAGGACCTTGCCCTCGCCCGAAGCGAGAACCGTGGCTAAATCCTCTTCGTCCTGCAGGCGGACCTTGTCGCCCAGATGGGCCTTCACCGCATCGGCCTTGCCCGAACGGCAGAAGAGATCGCAGGTGCCGTCGGCGTTGAGGATGGCGAAGGCATGGGGGACGGGGTTGCACTGGATATCATGGCCGCGGATGTTGAGAAGCCACGCCACGCTGTCGGTCAGCGTGATCGCCGCCGCCGCATAGCCGCCATCCTCCAGCGCCTTTCCGAGGCGGGCGAGTTTGGCCTCGTGCGCTTCGCCCGCATGGTCGAGCGGATAGGCTTCGAAGGGGGCGCTCGGCGGGGCGGGGCGATCTTCCCAGATGCGGTCCACAAGGTTGGCGATGGGCGTGAGGGTGATCCGCTTGGGGGTTAGCTTGGCGCGGAGTTTGGTGATCTCGTCGACGCTATGAAGCCACGGATCGAAGCCGACCTCGCCCCCTTCGGGTAGATGCTCGATCAGCCAGTCGGCCAAGCCCACCTCGGGCCAGTCGACCGGCGTGAAGGCCTCGAGCGCCACCTGCGAGCGGACCTGAAGGCGATAGCGGCCATCGACGAAAACGCCCGCGATCTCGGGCAGGACGGCGCAGAACCCCGCCGAGCCGGTAAAGCCCGAAAGCCACGCCAGCCGGGCATCGCAGGGGGCCACATACTCGCCCTGATGCGCGTCGGCCCGGGGGACGATGAAACCGACGAGGCCTTCGGAGGCGATCTCGGCGCGAAGGGCTGCGAGGCGGGCCGGACCCTGCTCGGGCGAAGAAGTGGACTCGAAGGATTGGAACATGGCGGCCTCTTGGATATCCTCGCTAGGTTTTGCCCGTCTTGCCGACGAAACGCCAGCGCCGAGTTAGAGGTTCGCCAAACGGTCGGGCCGTGATAGGCTTGGGCATGGATTTTGCAAGTGTGGAACGGAACGAGTGGACCAACAGCGCCGTGGCAGCAAGCTACGCCGAGGGGTTCGCGCGGGCGGCCGAGATGTGTGTTCCCGCCTTTGTCGACCGATGCGGTGGCGCGGCTGAGGTGCTTGATCTGTGCTGTGGTCACGGCATCATCGCACGGGCGCTGGTTGATGCCGGTATGAAAGCGACGGCGGCAGATTTCTCGCCCGCCATGCTTGAATTGGCCGCGGCCCGAGTGCCCGAGGCGAGGATCATCGAAGCGGACGCGATGGCGCTGCTATTTGACGATGAAAGCTTTGACGCGATCACCATTGGGTTCGGTATCCCCCACGTCCCTGATCCGCCGCAGGTCTTGCGCGAGTGCTGGCGGGTGCTGCGACCGGGTGGAAGGCTCGTCTATTCCGCGTGGCGCGGGCCGGAGGCGAAGACGGCGATGGTCGGGGTCTTTCAGGCCATTGCCGCGTATGGCGATCCAACGGTTCAACTGCCGCCAGGGCCGGGCGCGTCGGACTATGTCCAGCCGACAATTGCTGGTCCCGCCCTCGAGGCAGCGGGCTTTGAGGATGTCGTTTACGACACGGTTCCGAGCAAATGGGTCAGCGATGATCCTGCGGCACCCTACGACTATTTCCTGAACGGAACGGCGCGGGGCGGCTTTCTCTTGCGGCAGCAAGGGCCGGAATTTGCCCGATCAATCCGCGCGGCCATTGTGGCTTGGGTCGAGAAAAATTGCCCCGGCGGCCCCCCGTGGCAGATCCCCATTCCGGCAGGACTCGTTACCGCAACAAAGGCTTAGCCTGCCTTCTTCATCCCCAGAACGCGCGCCCGCTTGCGCGGGTCGCTGTCGAAGAGGCTGGCCAGCTGTTCGGTCATCGCGCCCGCGAGTTGCTCGACATCGGTGATCGTCACGGCCCGCTGGTAATAGCGGGTCACGTCATGGCCGATGCCGATGGCGAGAAGTTCGACCGCCTTGCGCTTTTCCACCATGGCGATCACGTCGCGGAGGTGTTTTTCCAGATAATTCGCGGGGTTAACCGACAAAGTTGAGTCGTCGACCGGCGCGCCATCCGAAATCACCATGAGGATCTTGCGCTGCTCGCGCCGCCCCATCAGCCGCCGGTGCGCCCATTCGAGCGCCTCGCCGTCGATGTTTTCCTTCAGGAGCCCCTCTTTCATCATCAGGCCAAGGTTCTCGCGCGTGCGCCGCCAGGGCGCGTCGGCGCATTTATAGACGATGTGGCGCAGGTCGTTGAGGCGGCCGGGCTGCATCTCGCGGCCTTGCGCCAGCCATTTCTCGCGGCTCAGGCCGCCTTTCCACGCGCGGGTGGTGAAGCCAAGGATCTCGACCTTCACGGCGCAACGTTCGAGCGTGCGGGCAAGCACATCGGCACAGATCGCGGCAATGGAAATCGGGCGGCCACGCATCGAGCCCGAGTTGTCGATCAGCAGCGTCACCACGGTATCGCGGAATTCAGTGTCTTTCTCGACCTTGAAGCTCAAGGGTGTCGTCGGGTTGGCGACCACGCGGGCGAGGCGTCCGGCGTCGAGGATGCCTTCCTCGCGGTCAAACTCCCAGCTTCGATTCTGCTGGGCCTGCAGGCGGCGCTGGAGCTTGTTGGCAAGGCGGCTCACCGCGCCTTTGAGCGGATCGAGCTGCTGGTCGAGATAGGCGCGCAGGCGTTCGAGCTCGGCCGCTTCGGCCAGCTCTTCGGCGCCGATTTCCTCGTCAAACTCGGTCACATAGGCTTTGTAATTCGGGTCGGCGTCCGACAGGGGCGGGGGCGGCGGCGGATCGAGCGGGGCCTCGCCCTCGGGCATCTCGGTCTCTTCGGTGTCCTCGTCGCCCGACATCTCGTCGAGCGTCACCTGCGCCTGACTTTCGTCCTGCGTCTGTTCCTGCGATTGCTCGGGGTTGGCCTCGGCCTCTTCGCCGTCGCTGTCGTCCTCACCCTGATTGTCCTGCTGCTCTTCGTCGGCGGCCTCGTCCTGCGCCTCGTCGTCCTGATCGTCGTTCAGGTCGGGATCGTCGCCCAGCTGGTCGCCATAGCCGAGGTCAGAGATGATCTGGCGGGCGAAGCGGGCGAAATCTTTCTGGCTGGTGAGAGCCTCTTGCAGGCCATCGAGCGTGCCGCCCGCCTGATCCTCGATGAACCCGCGCCAGAGCTCCATCACATTGTCGGCGCCCGCGGGCAGGGGGCGGCCCGTGGCAAGGTGGCGGATCAGATAGCCGGCGGCGGTGGCCAAAGGAGCGTCCGAGGCTTGGGTGATTTGGTCATAGCCCTTGCGGCGGGCCTCGTTGGCGATCTTGGCGTCGATATTGCCGGCGGTGCCGGGCATATAGCGGGCACCCACGGCCTCGACGCGGGCGTTTTCCATCGCGTCGAAGAGGTCGCGGGCCATCTGGCCTTGCGGCGCATATTTCGCGGCCACGGCATCGTCGTGGAACTTGCGGCGCAGCGCGAAGGCGTCCGCGGTTCCGCGAGCCAAGAGAACCTCCTCGCGGGTCATCCGGCGCGAGACCTGCGGCAGGCGCACGGTATCTGCGGTCATCCCCGGCGGATCAACCGAATAGCTGACCGTCAGATCAGGATCGTCCGCCATGACCTTGGTGGCCTCGGCGAGCGCCTTCTTGAACGGATCAGCAGGGTTGTCGGAGGGTTTGTTCACTCGAGAAGGCCGCGGGTTTCGTCGTAGTTTTCGGTGATCCCCTCACAGAAGCTGCGTGAGAAATCGATCATCATCTGCGATGTCATGCTCTCGGCCTGTTTCTGGAAGGTCTCGATCAGCATATCTGCCGCAGGCTGCAGCTTTTCGGCCAGCGCTTCGATCTCTTGTTCGGAGATGTTGGCGGCAAGCATGAGGAAAGCAGCGGCAAGGGGGCTTTCCTCGGCCCCTGTGGCCTGCTGCTCGGCCATGTAGAAGGTCGCGCAGAAGCCGAGCTGTTGATCCTCGGGCAGGCTGTCGAGGCCTTGGGCCGAGGCTACAGCGGCCGAGGCGGCCAAAGCGATGGCGGCGGGCAGTTTAGCCCAGCGAGAGACTTGCGGCACTTTCGGGAAGCTCCTCATCAAAGCAACGCTGATAGAATTCGGCAACGGTCTGGCGCTCCAGCTCGTCGCATTTGTTCAGGAAAGACAGACGGAACGCATAGCCCACATTACGGAAGATCTCGGCGTTCTGGGCCCAGGCGATCACGGTGCGCGGGCTCATCACGGTCGAGAGGTCGCCGTTCATGAAGGCGGTGCGGGTCAGGTCGGCGACGGTCACCATCTGGCTGATCGTCTTGCGGCCCTTGTCGGTGTTGTAATGCGGCGCCTTCGACAGAACGATCGCGGTCTCGGCATCGTGGCTGAGATAGTTGAGCGTGGCGACGAGGCTCCAGCGGTCCATCTGGGCTTGGTTGATCTGCTGGGTGCCGTGATAAAGGCCGGTGGTATCGCCAAGGCCCACGGTATTGGCGGTGGCGAAGAGGCGGAAATAGGGGTTGGGCGTGATGATCTCGTTCTGATCCATCAGCGTGAGCTTGCCGTCATGCTCGAGAACGCGCTGGATCACGAACATCACGTCGGCGCGGCCTGCGTCGTATTCGTCGAATACGATCGCGACGGGATTGCGCAGCGCCCAAGGCAGGATGCCCTCGTGAAACTCGGTGACCTGCTTGCCATCCTTGAGCTTGATCGCGTCCTTGCCGATGAGGTCGATCCGGCTGATGTGGCTGTCGAGGTTGACGCGCACGCAGGGCCAGTTGAGACGGGCGGCGACCTGTTCGATATGGGTCGATTTGCCGGTGCCGTGATAGCCCTGGATCATGACGCGGCGGTTGTAGCCAAAGCCTGCGAGGATCGCGAGCGTGGTGTCGGGATCGAACTTGTAGGTCGGGTCGATATCCGGCACGCGATCGCCACGTTCGGCAAAGCCCTTCACCTTCATATCGGTGTCGATGCCAAAGACATCGCGGACCGAGATTTCTTCGGTGGGTTTCGCGTTGATATCGGTCATTCCGTCGGCCATGGGGGATGCTTTCGTCTGGGCGTCTTTTCGCTATTCGGGATGCACCATATCCCATGCGGCTGCAAGGGGAAGGGGCTGAGGCGATATATTGGGCCTCGGGCCGGTTTTTGCCAGTCGGGAAACAGAGCGTTGCCGCCGCCGCCTCTGGCCCAGAACCTGCCAAGGCTGCAGGGTAGGGCCACGATGTCTGCTGCCATGACACAAAACCTGCCATCTCTTCAGCGCTCCGGCCCCGCGCCGGCCGACAGCCTTGTCTTGGCGGCCGGCCTGATCATCGTCAGTGGCGCGGCGCTGGGGCTCGTCGCGGTGTCGCGGCTCGCGGAAGGAAACCTGCTGCTGTCCTACGGGCTTTGGGTGGCGCTCTCTGGCGCCGTTGGAGCATGGGTCGGGCTTGCGGCGTCGTGGCAAGATTTCGGTTGGCCCGGCCTTAGGGGCGCTCTTCGGGCACTGGTCGGAGGGCTCAAGTTCTCGCTAACCGCTGCTGTCGCGGGCGGAACGATGGTCCTTCCGGTTTTTGGGACGATGTTCGCGCCGCTCGCGGTTTTCGTCACCCTTCTAGCGGTCCCTGCGGCGTCTGTGGGGCTTATGGCAACCCTCGCACTCGCACACCGCGCGGTGCGTCGCTGGCGGCGCCTTGCGGGATCAGCGCCCTAGTCGGCGAAGTTCCGGCTGACCTTGATCTGATCCCAGGCCCAGACGACTTCGGCCAGCTGCTCTTCCTGACTACGGTCGCCGCCGTTCATGTCGGGGTGCAGAACCTTGATCAACGCCTTATAGCTCTTGCGGATCTCGGCCTTGGTCATGTTGTCCTTGACCTCGAGGATATCCACCGCGCGCCGCTCGGTCGGCGGCAGGCGGCGGGTGCCGGTCACATTCTTGCCCGGATTGCGGGTCGCGTTTTCCCCCAAGACCTGATGCGGATCGTCAACGCCGAGCCGCGCCCAGGCCCGCTGTTCTTCCGAGCGTTTGCCGAAGGGTTTGGTCGGGCGCTCCCAGACGCGGTCTTTGTCGACCTGCTCGAGATATTCCTGCTCGGAGGCGCCATCAAAGAAGTTCCACTTGAGATTATACTCGCGGACGTGGTCCTTGCAGAACCAGAAGAAGTCATCCAGCACGTCAGGCGATTTCGGCGCACGGTATTTGCCAGCTTCCTCACAGCCCGGATGATCGCAGATGCGGTTCGAGGTCTCGAAAGCGCCAGACATCCCGCGCCGGCCGCGCGGGTTCTTCTTCTTCGAAGCCGATACCGACATATCGAAGCCAAACGGGTCAGTCTTAACCATGGGCATACCTTTCCGACTCGGACGAGGGAGTTTAAACGTTGAGACCGAAGATTGAAGAGGGCAGAGGAAAATTTATGGGAATTGCCGATCTAATGGCCACACGGCTGACCGAGGCCTTCGCGCCAACCCTTCTTGAAATTCGCGACGACAGCGAAAAGCACCGCGGCCATGCGGGCTATCAGGACGGCGGCGAAAGCCATTGGCAGATCGTGATTTCCTCAGCAGCTTTTGACGGGATGAACCGCCTCGCGCGTCACCGCGCGATCCACGCCGCCTTGGGCAAGGACATCATCGGCCGCATTCACGCTCTGGCGATAGATATCCGCTGATCACTCGGCGCTCTTGGGCGCCTCGCTC
>RFZI01000060.1 GCA_009920775.1 Paracoccaceae bacterium
CCGCATGGGGGATCACCGCAAGCCGCGCAGCCAGCCCCTCCTTGGCTTGACGGCGCAGTTCGGCCACCTCGTCATCGGCGAAACGCGGCAGGATCGGTTTGCGCTTATAGGCCTTGAAGGCGCAGCGGCGGGCGATTTCCACCGTGTTTTCCAAGGCTTCCGGCAGGTCGGCAAAGAGGGTCGCCATTTCTTCGGGCGATTTGAAATAGTGCTGCGGCGTCAGGCGGCGGCGCGGCTCTTGCTGATCGACATAGGCGCCCTCGGCGATACAAATGAGCGCATCATGCGCCTCGTAGAACTCGGGTTTTGGGAAATAGGCATCATTGGTGGCGACGATCGGCAGATCCATCGCATAGGCGATCTCAAGATGCCCGCGCTCGCTGGCCTTCTCGGCCGCCGGAAGGCCGCCCTCGACGGGATGCCGCTGCAATTCGATATAGAGCCTTTGCGGAAAGATCGCCGCCAGATCGCGCACCAGCGCCTCGGCCTTGGGCCTCTGCCCCTGCGCCAAAAGCCGCCCGAGCGGCCCCTCCGGCCCGCCGCTGAGGCAAATGAGCCCCTCGTGATGCGCCCTGAGATCCTCGATCGTCACCTGCGGCAGCTGCCCGCCCTTGTCGACATAAAGTGCCGAGTTGAGCTTCATCAGGTTCATATAGCCCGCCTCGCTCTGCGCGAGGAGAACGATGCCCGCCGGCTCTTCGGGCCGCTTGCCCGGCTCGGTCTTGAGGTATTGTAGATCGACCTGACAGCCGACAATCGGCTGGACGCCCGCCTTGACCGCGCCCTCGGAAAACTCGAGCGCGCAGAACATATTGTTGGTGTCAGTCACGGCAACCGCCGGCATCCCCGCCTTGGCCGCCAGCTCAGGCAGCTTCTTGACCGGAATCGCCCCCTCGAGGAGCGAATATTCGGTATGGACCCTGAGATGGATAAAGCTCGGCGCGGCAGACATGGGCGCAGGCTAGCCCAGCGCGGGAGGGCGAGGAAGGGGCAAACTGGGCCAATGCGGACCTGCGGCCCTCATTCATAACCTATGTCATTTCGCATATTTTTGAAAATTTTTCCGATTATCCAAAATTTCCGAAAGGTCTTTCCTGCTTTCCTGACACCACCACACTTGCCAGAGCGACAAAACGCCGCTTTCCTAGGGGCAACAGGGAGCACAGCCTTTACGTCGCATCGGGGCTGAGCGGATCCGGCGCACCACCGGGGGAACAGAAAGCGACAGAGATCTGGCATGACCGAGATCACGTTTCTTCTCAACGGAGAGACTGTCCGGGTTGCGGCCGAACCGACGCACACCCTCCTTGATTGGCTCAGGGAGGATCGCGGACTCACCGGCACCAAAGAGGGCTGCAACGAGGGCGATTGCGGGGCTTGCACCGTTGTCGTGACCGACGATCTGGGCGTGAAGGCGCTCAACGCCTGCATCCTGTTCCTGCCCCAACTGCACGGCAAGGCGGTCCGCACCGTTGAAGGCTTCAAAGGCCCCAAGGGCGAAATGCACCCCGTTCAGCAGGCGATGATCGACCATCACGGCTCGCAATGCGGCTTTTGCACGCCCGGTTTCATCTCCTCGATGATCGCGGGGCATCAGCAGGGCCGGACCGACCACGACGTTGTGCTGGCGGGCAATCTCTGCCGCTGCACCGGCTATGCGCCGATCATCCGCGCGGCCGAGGCGGCGGAAGCGGCTGAGAGCCCGAGCTGGGTCGAAGACGATTCGGCCGATGTTCCCGCCGCGCCGCTGGCCTTCGCGCCCGAGACCGAAGATGAACTGGCTGCGTGGGTCGAGGCCAACCCCGACGCGACCCTGATCGCCGGGGCGACCGACGTGGGCCTTTGGGTCACCAAGCAGATGCGCGATTTGAAGAAGGTCGTCTTCCTCAACCGCTGCGCCGATCTGCGCGAGATTTCTATTGGCACAGACAGCATCCGCATCGGCGCGGGTGTGACGATGACCCAGATGCGCGAGCTTTTGGGCGTCTATCACCCCTCCTATGCCGAGATGGTCCGCCGCTACGCCTCCGAACAGGTGCGCAACGCCGCGACCATCGGTGGCAATATCGCCAACGGCTCGCCCATCGGGGACAACTCGCCCGCCCTCATTGCTCTTGGGGCAACCCTTCACCTGCGGAAAGGTGCTGCCAAACGCGACCTGCCGATCGAAGATTTCTTCCTCGACTACGGCAAGCAAGACCGCCAGCCGGGCGAATATGTGAGTGGCGTGTCGATCCCGAAATCGGCCCCCGCGCTGCGGGTCTACAAGCTCTCCAAACGGTTCGATCAGGATATTTCCGCCGTGCTCGGGGCGTTCAACATCGCCATCGAGGGCGGCAAGGTCGCCTCTGCCCGCATCGCTTTCGGCGGCATGGCGGGCATTCCCAAGCGGGCCACCCATGTCGAGGCCGCGCTCGTCGGCAAGCCTTGGACCGAGGCCACCATCGAGGCCGCCATCGCCGCATTCGCCAAGGATTTCAAGCCCATGACCGATATGCGCGGCTCCGCCGCCTATCGCCTCGAGGCCGCGCAGAATATGCTCCGCCGCTATTTCGCCGATCTCTCGGGTAGGGCTGTCAATGTGCTGGAGGTCCACGCATGAGCGTCGCCAAATCCCTCCCGCACGATTCCGGCCCGCTGCACGTCTCGGGCGTGGCCCGCTATATCGACGATATCCCGACGCCCGCGGGCACGCTGCACCTCGCCTTTGGCCTCTCGACCATCGCCCGCGGGCGCATCACGGCGATGGACCTTTCCGCCGTCCGCTCCGCCCCCGGCGTTGTTATGGTGATGACCGCCGATGATATGCCCTTTGCCAACGATGCCTCGCCCTCGGCGCATGACGAGCCGATCCTCTCGGATGGCGCCGTCCACTATGTCGGCCAGCAGATCTTCCTTGTGGCCGCCACAAGCCACCACGCCGCCCGCCGCGCGGCGCGGAAGGCCAAGATCACCTATGCCGAAGAAGCTCCGATCCTGACCATCGACGAGGCCCTCGCCGCCAACAGCCGCTTTGAAGAAGGCCCGCGGGTTTGGACCAAGGGCGATGTCGAGGCCGCGCTCAAGGCTGCGCCGCACCGCCTTCAGGGGCGGCTCGAAATGGGCGGGCAAGAGCATTTCTATCTGGAAAGTCAGGCCGCCCTCGTCTTTCCGCAGGATAATGGCGATGTAATCGTCCATTCCTCGACCCAGCACCCGACCGAGATCCAGCACAAGGTCGCCGAGGCCATCGGCAAGCCGATGAACGCTGTGCGGGTCGAGACCCGCCGGATGGGCGGCGGCTTTGGCGGCAAGGAAAGCCAGGGCAACGCGCTCGCCTGCGCCTGCGCCGTGGTGGCGAGCCTGACGGGCCGCCCCGCCAAGATGCGTTATGACCGCGACGACGACATGACGATCACCGGCAAGCGGCACGATTTCCGGATCGATTATGACGTGGCCTATGACGACAAGGGTCGCGTTCTCGGCGTCGATTTCACGCAATACACCCGCGGCGGCTGGGCGCTCGATCTAACGATCCCCGTGGCCGACCGCGCCATGCTCCATGCCGACAACGCCTATCTCCTGCCCGCCGCGCGGATCACCTCGCACCGGCTCAAGACCAACACCCAATCCGCCACCGCCTATCGCGGCTTTGGCGGGCCGCAGGGGATCTTCGGCATCGAGCGGGTGATGGACCATGTGGCCCACGCGCTTGGGCTGGACCCGATCGAGGTCCGCAAGGTCAATTATTACAAGCCGATGGCCGCCGTTCGCGCGGGCGGCGCGGGCGACAACAGCACGCCCTATGGCATGGAGGTGCGGGATTTTCTTCTGCACGAGATGACCGAGAAGCTGCTTGGCACCTCTGACTATGCCCGCCGCAAGGCCGAGATCGCCGATTGGAACGCCAAAAGCCCGATCCTCAAGCGCGGCATCGGCTTCTCGCCGGTGAAGTTCGGGATTTCCTTCACGCTGACCCACCTCAATCAGGCGGGTGCGCTGGTGCACGTCTATCAAGACGGCTCGATCCATCTCAACCACGGCGGCACGGAAATGGGCCAAGGCCTGTTCCTGAAGGTCGCCCAAGTGGCTGCCGCCCGTTTTGGCGTCGATGTCGGCCGGATCAAGATCACCGCGACCGATACCGCCAAGGTGCCCAATACCTCGGCCACCGCCGCTTCGTCGGGCTCCGACCTCAACGGCATGGCAACGCAGGCCGCCTGCGATACGATCCGCGAGCGGATGGCCGAGTGCCTCGCAACCCTGCACCAGACAACGCCCGACAAGGTGATCTTTGCCGATGACAAGGTGACGGTCGGCACGGCCGAGATGGATTTCTCGCAGGCCGCGATGACCTGCTATCAGAACCGGATCAGCCTTTCGGCCACGGGTTTCTATAAGACCCCCGATCTCTCGTGGGACCGCCTCGTCGGCAAGGGCCGCCCGTTCTTCTATTTCGGCCACGGGGCCGCGATCACCGAGGTGGTGATCGACACGCTCACCGGCGAAAACCGCATCCTGCGGGCCGATATCCTGCACGACGTCGGCGCCTCGCTGAACCCCGCGATCGACAAGGGGCAGGTCGAAGGCGCCTATGTTCAGGGCGCGGGCTGGCTCACCACCGAAGAGCTTGTCTGGGACGACAAAGGCCGCCTGCGCACCCACGCGCCCTCGACCTACAAGATCCCCGCCTGCTCCGATCGGCCCGAGATTTTCAACGTCGATCTCTGGGACGGCGAGAACCCCGAAGCGACGATCTATCGCTCCAAAGCCGTGGGCGAGCCACCGTTCAACCTTGGTATCTCGGCGCTTCTGGCGCTCTCGGATGCCGTGGCCTCCTGCGGTGCGGGCTATCCCGATCTGCACGGCCCCGCCACCGCCGAGCGCGTCTTGGCCGCTGCCAAACGGGTGCGCGGATGAGCTTTGACCTGACCCGCCTGACCGAGACCGTCCGCGCCCACGGCGCGGTCGTCCGGCTGCTGGTTAGCCGCAGCGCAGGCTCGGCGCCGCGCGATGCGGGCACGTCGATGCTGATCTGGGAGGGTGGCACCGAGGGCACCATCGGCGGCGGCACGCTGGAATATCAGGCCATCGCCGAGGCCCGCGAAATGCTCGCCACTGGAGCCGCGCTGCGCCACCGCGCCGTGCCCCTTGGCCCCGCGCTCGGCCAGTGCTGCGGCGGGTCGGTGACGCTGGTTTGGGAGCGGTTCGACGAGGCGACCCTTCCGGCCAGCCTGCCCTATGCCCGCCCGCTTGGCCCTGCGGAGGCCATGCCGGCCACCGTGGTCCGCAAGGCCAAAGCCCTGCAACCCGGTGCGCGTCCGGCCGAGATTGACGGCTGGCTCATCGAAGCCGCCCCTGCCCAGCGCCGCCCCTTGTGGATCTGGGGCGCGGGCCATGTGGGGCGGGCTTTGGTCGATGTTCTGCGGCCCCTGCCGGATTTCGAAATCACCTGGGTCGATACCGGCCCGCATCGCTTTCCGTCCGAGGTTCCCTCGGGCATCACCACCCTTCCCGCCGCCGAGCCTTCGGTTCTGGCAGCCCATGCTCCGCGGGAGGCGGAGCACCTCGTCCTGACCTTCAGCCACGAGATCGACCTCGCCCTCTGCCACGCGCTTTTGTCGCGTGGGTTCAAGGGGCTGGGCCTCATCGGCTCTGCGACGAAATGGGCGAGGTTCAAATCGCGCCTTGCGGCTTTGGGCCATACACGGGAAGAGATCGCGCGGATCGCCTGTCCAATCGGCGATCCCACTTTGGGAAAACACCCCCACGCCATCGCGCTCGGGGTTGCAACGAGCCTGCTCAAGCGGGCCGACAACAGGGAGATTGCAGAGGGTGACCGACACACTGCTTGAACTGAGGGGGCTGACCAAAGCCTACCCCGGGGTCGTCGCCAACAGCGACGTATCCTTCACGATCGGCAAGGGCGAGGTTCACGCGCTTCTGGGCGAAAACGGCGCTGGCAAATCGACGCTGGTGAAAACCATCTATGGCCTCGTAAAGCCCGATACCGGTTCGATGATGCTCAACGGCGCGGCCTATGAGCCCTCCGAGCCGCGCGCCGCGCGGGCCTCGGGCGTGGCGATGGTGTTTCAACACTTCTCGCTCTTCGATGCGCTGAACGTGGCCGAAAACATCGCCCTTGGCATGGAAAACCCGCCGGCGATGGGCGATCTGGCCGCGCGGATCCGCGAGGTTTCGGATCAATACGGCCTGCCCCTCGATCCCGACCGGATCGTGGGCGATCTTTCCGCAGGCGAGCGCCAGCGGGTCGAGATCATCCGCTGCCTTTTGCAGGATCCCAAACTTCTGATCATGGACGAGCCGACCTCGGTCCTGACCCCGCAAGAGGTCGATATCCTGTTCAAAACGCTCAATATTCTCCGCGCCGAGGGCACCTCGATCCTCTATATCTCGCACAAGCTCGAGGAAATCCGCACGCTCTGCGAACACGCGACGATCCTGCGCCACGGCAAGGTCGTCGGCAATTGCGATCCACGCCAGACCTCGGCCCGCGACATGGCGGAAATGATGGTCGGCGCCTCGCTCCATGTGCCGGAAAAGGCGCCGCACGAGGCGGGCGAGGTCGTCTTGTCGATCCGCGGCCTTTCGGCCCCTGCGCCGCATCAGTTTGGCACGGCGCTCAAGAACATCACCGTCGATGTGCGGGCGGGCGAAGTCCTTGGTATCGGCGGGGTCGCGGGCAACGGGCAGGACGAGCTTGTGGCCGCCCTTTCGGGCGAGATGAAAACCGCCGCCGGCATGGTGGTGATCGACGGGCGCGAGATCGGCCGCCTCGGCCCCAACGAACGCCGCGCCGCTGGCCTTTGCGCCGCTCCGGAAGAGCGCAACGGCCATGCCGCCGCGCCCGACATGAGCCTTACTGAAAACGCGCTGATGACGGGTGCTGTCCGCAAGAACCTTGTGAAGAACGGCCTTCTCGACTGGCCCGCCGCCAAGGCCTTTGCCGAAGAGGTCATCAAGGCTTTCGACGTCCGCACCCCCGGCCCCGCCAATGCGGCACGGTCTCTCTCGGGCGGCAATCTGCAGAAATTCGTCATCGGCCGCGAGATCATGCAAAAGCCGCGGGTTCTGGTGATCAACCAGCCCACCTGGGGCGTTGATGCCGCAGCCGCCGCCTCGATCCGGCAGGCGATCCTCGATCTGGCGGTTTCGGGCACCGCGGTGGTCTGCATCAGTCAAGACCTCGACGAGCTGCGCGAGATCTCTGATCGCTTCGCCGCGCTGAACGAGGGCAAGCTGACCCCGCCGCGCCCCGCCAAGGGGCTCACCATCGACGAAATCGGGCTCATGCTTGGTGGCGCCCATGATATGGAGGTCGCCCATGTTGACGCTTGAGAAACGCCCCCAGCCGAGCAAGGCTTGGGTCTACGCCGCGCCGATCCTCGCGGTCGTGATCACCATGATCGTCGGTGGCGCGGTCTTTGCCCTTCTCGGCAAACCGCCGCTCGAGGCGATCCGGACGATCTTCTACGATCCGATCTTTGGCGAATTCGCCTCCTATTCGCGGCCGCAGCTTCTCATCAAGGCAGGCCCGCTGATCCTGATTGCCATTGGCCTGTCGTTCGGCTTCCGCGCCGGCATCTGGAACATCGGCGCCGAGGGCCAATATATCATCGGCGCGCTCGCCGCTGCCGGAACCGGCCTTGCCTTCTATCCGATGGAAGCCCGCTGGCTCATCTTCCCCCTGATGATCATCGCTGGTCTTGCGGGTGGGATGCTCTGGGCGGCGATTCCGGCCTTCCTGCGCATCCGCTTCAAGACGAACGAGATCCTTGTCTCGCTCATGCTGGTCTATGTGGCCGAGGCTATTCAAGCGTCGATGGCGCTGAACCTTCTGCGCAATCCCGATGGCCACGGCTTCCCGGGAAGCCGCAACCTCTCGCAGTATTCCTCTTCAGCTAACCTCGAGCTGATTTCCAACTCGGGCATCCACTGGGGCGTTCTGGCGGCGGTCACAGCGGTGGTTTTCGCCTATTTCATCCTCGCCCGTCACCGCTTCGGCTTTGACGTGAGGCTTGCGGGCCAAAGCCCGCGGGCGGCTGGCTTTGCCGGTGTTGATGCGGGTCGGTTGATCTTCATCTGCATGCTGATCTCGGGCGGACTGGCCGGAGCTGCGGGCATGTTCGAGATCGCGGGCCCCGCGGGACGCGTGAGTATCGACTTCAACGTGGGCTATGGCTTTACCGCGATTATCGTGGCCTTCCTTGGCCGCCTGCATCCCGTGGGTATCCTGATCGCCGGCCTTCTTATGGCGCTAACCTATATCGGCGGCGAGTTGGCGCAGCTGAGCCTCGGCCTTCCCGGCGCGGCAATCCAGCTCTTTCAGGGGATGCTGCTGTTTTTCCTCCTCGCGGTCGATGTTATGACCTCCTACCGCATCCGCTTTGGCAAGACGGAGTAATCAGATGGACTTTTCCTCGATCAACCCGATCCTCCTTCTGGCCTCGCTTATGGTGGCGGCCACCCCGATCATCCTTGCCGCGGCGGGCGAGCTTATCGTCGAGCGTGCGGGCGTTCTGAACCTCGGTGTCGAGGGGATGATGATCACCGGCGCGATAACCGGCTTCATCGCCACCGTCACCACCGGCTCGCCTTGGATCGGCTTTGCCGCAGCCGCCGTGGGCGGGGCTGGCTTGTCGCTTCTCTTTGGGTTCCTGACCCAGTTTCTTCTGTCCAATCAGGTCGCCACCGGCCTTGCGCTGACGCTCTTCGGCCTCGGCCTCTCGGCGCTTCTGGGGCAGGGATACAACGGCATCAAAGCGCCCGAGTTTCCCAAGATCGATATTCCGGTGATCAGCGATATTCCGGTCCTCGGCCCGATTCTCTGCAGCCATGATCCGATGGTCTATGTCGGCCTCGGCCTGATCGCGGGTATCTGGTATTTCCTGAAATACAGCCGCGCGGGCCTTGTCCTGCGCGCGGTTGGCGAAAACCACGAGGCGGCCCACGCACTCGGCTATCACGTCATCCGCATCCGAATCCTCGCCATCATGTTCGGCGGCGCCTGTGCGGGGCTTGGCGGGGCCTATATCAGCCTTGTACGCGTGCCCCAGTGGACCGACGGGATGACCGCGGGCGCGGGCTGGATTGCCCTTGCTATTGTGGTCTTTGCGTCGTGGCGGCCGTGGCGCCTTCTGATCGGCGCCTACCTCTTCGGCGGGGTCACCGTCCTGCAGCTCAATCTTCAAGCTGCCGGTATTGCGATCCCTGTCGAATACCTTGCAATGTCACCGTATATTGCAACCATCCTCGTCCTTGTGCTCATGTCGGCAGGGCGAGCGCCGGGGTCACTCGGCAAGATTTTCCATGCCTCTCGCTGAGGCCAATCAAACCGGGGCGGGGCCCCAACAAACGGGAGTTGAAAAGTGAAAAGAAGAACGCTTCTTGCCAGCGGTGCTGGCGCAGCCACGATGGCGATGCTGGGCCTGCCAGCGCGCGCTCAGGAAAAGACTAAGGTTGGTTTCGTCTTCGTCGGTCCGATCGGTGACGGCGGCTGGACCTTTGAACACAACAACGGCCGCCTCGCGGTCGAAGCTGCCTTTGGCGACGCGGTCGAGACCGTCTATGCCGAAAACGTCCCCGAAGGCCCCGACGCCGAGCGCGTGATGACCCAAATGGCCCTCGGTGGCGCCGACCTGATCTTCACGACCTCCTTCGGCTATATGGAACCGACGCTGAACGTCGCCGCCAAGTTCCCGAACGTAAAATTCGAGCATGCCACCGGCTATATGCGCGCCGACAACGTCTCGACCTATTCGGCCCGCTTCTATGAAGGCCGCGCCGTTCAGGGGCACATCGCCGGAAACCTGACCAAGTCGAACAAGATCGGCTATATCGGCTCGTTCCCGATCCCCGAGGTTATCCGCGGCATCAACTCGGCTTTCATCCACGCCCGCAAGGTCAACCCGGATGTCGAGTTCAAGATCGTCTGGGCGTTCACTTGGTTTGATCCGGCCAAGGAAGCCGACGCCGCCAAGGTGCTTATCGAGCAGGGCTGCGACGTTGTCCTGCAGCATACCGACTCGACCGCACCGCAGGCTGCCGCTCAGGCCGCCGGCAACGTCTATACCTTCGGTCAGGCCTCGGACATGGGCGAATACGCCCCGATGCCGCGCGTCTCGTCGATCATCGACAACTGGGCGCCCTACTATGTCGAGCGCACCAAGGCTGTCATGGACGGCACCTGGACCAGCGTCGACACCTGGGACGGCATCGGTCGCGGCATGGTTGGCATTGGTGAGATTTCGGACGCCGTTCCGGCCGATGTCAAAGCCAGCGCCGAAGCCCTGCGCGACTCGATCGCTTCGGGCGCCTACCACCCCTTCACCGGCCCGCTCAACAAGCAGGACGGCTCGGCATGGCTCGCCGACGGCGAAGTGGCTGACGATGGCACCCTTGCCGGTCTCGGCTTCTATGTCGAAGGCATCGAAGGCGACATCCCGAGCTGATCTTTAGCCAGGATTGCGACACATGGGCCCGCCGGTTTCCGGCGGGCCTTTTCATATTGACCCAGCGCAAAGACGAGCCACCAACTATTCGCATTTAATTTAGGAAATGTTTTCGTGCTGGCGCCCTGCGCCGCTTTTGACGAGGAGAAGTCATGGCACATATCGTGGTTCTCGGCGCTGGGCTCGGCGGCTCGATCATGGCCTACGAGCTTGCCGACGAGATCAGCAAGAGCGATAAGATCACCGTCATCTCCAAAGACCCGAAGTATCATTTCGTGCCCTCGAATCCTTGGGTCGCCGTGGGCTGGCGCGACCGCAAGTAGATCTCGACCGACCTCGCCCCCACCTACAAGCGCAAGGGCATTGATTTCAAACCTGTGGCTGCGGAAAAGGTCTTTCCAGACGAGAACCGCATCCGCCTGATCGACGGCAGCGATATAAGCTATGACTACCTCGTGATCGCCACCGGCCCCGATCTGGCCTTCGACGAGATCGAGGGCCTCGGCCCCGATGGCTTTACCCAGTCGATTTGCCACGTCGATCACGCCGAAGAGGCGCACAAGGCCTTCGAGGAATTCTGCAAGAACCCCGCCCCGATCATCGTCGGCGCGGTTCAGGGCGCCTCCTGCTATGGCCCGGCCTACGAATTCCTCTTTCAACTCGATACCGAACTGCGCAAGCGCAAGATCCGCGACAAGGTCCCCATGACCTTCGTCACCGCCGAACCCTATATCGGCCACCTCGGCCTTGATGGCGTGGGCGATACCAAGGGCCTTCTCGAAAGCGAGATGCGCGAGCATCACATCAAGTGGATGACCTCGACCAAGGTCAAGAAGGTCGAGAAGGGCAAGATGACGGTCGAGCAGATAGGCGACGATGGCTCGTCCAAAGGCGAGGTCGAGCTGCCGTTCGGCTATTCGATGATGCTGCCCGCCTTCCGCGGCATCCCTGCCGTGTCCGGCATCGAGGGCCTCTCCAACCCGCGCGGCTTTACCATCGTCGACAAGCACCAGCAGAACCCGAAGTTCAAGAATATCTTTGCCGTCGGCGTCTGCGTCGCGATCCCGCCAACCGGGCCAACCCCCGTGCCCTGCGGCGTGCCGAAAACCGGCTTCATGATCGAATCGATGGTCACCGCCACCGCCAAGAACATCGGCCAGATCCTGCGCGGCCAAGAGCCGGACCATGAAGGCACTTGAAACGCCTTCTGCCTTGCCGATTTCGGAACCAAGGGCGTGGCCTTCGTCGCCCAGCCGCAAATCCCGCCGCGCAACGTCAACTGGTCGTCGCACGGGCGCTGGGTCCATACCGCCAAAGTGGCCTTCGAGAAATACTTCATGGCCAAGGTCAAGCGCGGCAAGAGCGAGACCTTCTACGAGAAGGCCGCCCTCAACGTCATGGGCATCGAAAAGCTGAAAGCTGTCCGCAAGTCCTGATCGACAGGCAGCGGGGAATAGCGGGTCCGGGGGCTTGTCTTTACCCCCCGGCTCCCGCAGTTTCGCGCCATGAAAATATCCCTCACCACCCGCTCTGGCACCCCTGCCGACGGCTTCCCCCTCGGCACGATGCAATTCGGCGGCCGCGCCGACGCCGCGGAAAGCCGCCGCATGTATGACGCCGCCCGCGAGGCCGGCCTCAACCACTTCGACACCGCCGTGCGCTATACCCAAGGCGAGGCGGAAAAACTCCTCGGCAGCTTTGTCCGGCCCGAGCGTGACAAGATCTTTCTCGCCACAAAGGTCGGCTACGCCGGCGGCTGCGGGCGCGAGAATATCCGCACCCAGTTCGACATCTGCCGAAGCCAGCTTCAGATGGACGAGGTCGATTTGCTCTACCTCCACCGCTGGGACCGCGAGACCGAGCTTGAGGAAACCTTCTCGACCCTCGCCGAAATGCAGGAGGCGGGGCAGATCCGCCATATCGGCGTATCAAACTATGCCGCATGGCAGGTGATGAAGGCGCAAGCCGTGGCGCAAAGCCTCGGCACGCGGATCGACGTGATCCAGCCGATGTATAACCTCGTCAAACGGCAGGCCGAGGTCGAAATCCTGCTCATGGCGATGGATCAGGGCATGGCTGTCTGCCCCTATTCGCCCCTCGGCGGCGGCCTCCTCACCGGCAAATACGCG
>RFZI01000007.1 GCA_009920775.1 Paracoccaceae bacterium
AGGTAGTGACGGGCCGACCCGATTGCTGCGGAAAAGGGGCAGGCCATGAGCGTGCAGGATCACTCCAACCCCAAGACCCTCGTATCGACCGCTTGGCTCGAGGCGCATCTGCGCGACCCCGACCTGCGGATCCTCGATGCTTCGTGGTATCTGCCGACCGAGAACCGCGATCCCAAGGCCGAGTATCTCGACCGCCACATCCCCGGCGCGCGGTTCTTCGATATCGACGAGATTTCCGATCTGCGGTCGGACCTGCCGCATATGGTCCCGCCGGTGGAAAAATTCATGAGCCGGATGCGGGCGATGGGCGTGGGCGACGGGCATCAGGTCGTCGTCTATGACGGCTCGGGGCTTTTCTCCGCCGCCCGCGTCTGGTGGCTTTTCCGGCTGATGGGCAAGTCTGACATCGCGGTGCTCGATGGCGGTCTGCCCAAGTGGCTGGCCGAAGGGCGGCCGGTGAACGACGACGATCCGATCATCCGCGACCGGCACATGACCGTGACCCGCCAGAACCAGATGGTGAAGGACGTCACCCAAGTGGCCCGCGCCTCCAAGCTCGGAGATTTCGAGATCATCGACGCCCGCGCCCCCGCCCGTTTCCGCGGCGAAGCGCCCGAGCCTCGGGCCGGTTTGCGCTCGGGCCATATCCCCGGCTCGCGCAATGTCTTTTTCAAAGACCTTCTGAAAGCCGACGGCACGATGAAAGATGCCGCTGGCATCCGCGCGGCCTTTGAAGCCTCTGGGGTCGATCTGAACAAACCCGCGATCTGCACCTGCGGTTCGGGCGTAACGGCTTCGGTCCTTGCGCTTGGCCTCGAGGTGATCGGCAAGCGCGATCACTCTGTCTATGACGGCTCATGGTCCGAATGGGGCATGTATGCCGACCTTCCTATCGCAACCGGAGAAGCCTGATGCTCGAGCATCTCAAACCCCAACCCGCCGACAAGATCCTGATGCTCATGCAAACCTTCCGCGAGGATCCGCGGACCGACAAGATCGACCTCGGGGTGGGTGTCTACAAAGACCCGACCGGCCTGACGCCGGTGATGCGCGCGGTGAAGGCCGCCGAGAAGAAGATCTGGGAAAGCCAGAACACCAAGGCCTATGTCGGCCTTGCGGGCGATCCGGCCTTTCTTGATGCGATGATCGGTCTTGTCCTTGATGGCGCTGTGGCCCGCGAGCGCATCGGCGCAGTGGCGACCCCCGGCGGCACCGGCGCGATCCGTCAGGCGCTTGAGTTGATCCGTCTGGCCTCGCCCGAGGCTACGGTGTGGCTCTCGAACCCGACTTGGCCCAACCACAACTCGATCATCAAGTATCTCGGCATGAAGATGGCCGACTACCGCTATTTCGACGAGGCGACCCGTGGCGTCGATTTCGCGGGCATGGTCGCCGATCTTCAGGGCCTCAAGGCGGGTGACGTCGTGCTGCTGCACGGCTGCTGCCACAACCCGACCGGTGCCAACCTCGACGCTGCGCAGTGGGGCGAGGTGATTGCCCTTCTCAAGGCCAAGGGTGCGGTGCCGCTTGTCGACATCGCCTATCAGGGCTTTGGCGACGGCTTGGCCGAAGACGGCGCCGCGACCCGCTTGGTCGCCGCAGGCATGGACGAATGCCTGATCGCGGCCTCCTGCTCGAAGAATTTCGGCATCTACCGCGAGCGCACCGGCATCCTGATGGCCGTGGCCCGCGATGACGCGCAGGCCAAGCTGGCGCAGGCCAACCTCGCCTTCCTCAACCGGCAAAACTATTCCTTCCCGCCCGACCACGGCGCGCGGATCGTCTCGACGATCCTTGGCGATGCGGCGCTGCGGGCCGATTGGGAGGCGGAGCTCGAAGAGATCCGCAACACGATGCTCGGCCTGCGCCGCCAGTTGGCCGACGAACTGCGCCGCCTGTCGAACTCGGACCGGTTTGATTTCATCGCCCATCACCGGGGCATGTTCAGCCGGATCGGCACCACGCCCGAAAAGGTCGAGAAGATGCGGGCAGATAGCGGCATCTACATGGTCTCCGATAGCCGGATGAACATCGCGGGACTGAACGCGCAGACCATCCCGATCCTCGCCAAGGCGATCATCGACGCAGGCGTTTAAGGCAAATCCAAAGGCCCGCTTCGGCGGGTCTTGACTTATCTGATATTTCCATTATTCTAGATATATGGATAAGAAACTCACCCTCGCCGCACTCGCCGCCCTTGGCCAAGAAACCCGGCTCGATATCTTTCGCCTTCTGGTCCGCGCCGGGCCGGACGGCCTTGCCGCCGGAGAGATCGCCGAAGAGCTGGGTGTTCTTCAGAACACGCTCTCGGCCAATCTCTCGGTGCTTCTGCGGGCCGGCATGGTCCGCAACCGCCGCGAGGGGCGTTCGATCCGCTATTTCGCCGATATGGACGGCATGGCCGGCCTGTTGGCCTATCTGATGGAAGATTGCTGCGACGGGGCCCCCTCGCGCTGCAATCCCGCAATTGAAGAGGTGACGGGCTGCTGCCCGTCAGGATGATATGTTTGACACACCCAATATCGTTGACGACCTGTTTCGGCCGGTCGATGGATCAAAGTTGACCACAACCGAAAGGCGGTCGGACCCTCCGCGCTTTCTGCTGCTCTACGGCTCGCTGCGCGACCGCTCCTACAGCCGCCTCGTGGCCGAAGAGGCGGCACGCCTCCTGCGCCGGTATGGCGCCGAGGCGAGGTTCTTTAATCCCGAAGGGCTACCTCTCCCCGATGAGACGAGCGCGGGCCACCCCAAGGTCGTCGAGCTGCGCGAGCTGGTCGCCTGGTGCGATGGCATGGTCTGGTCTTCGCCGGAACGCCACGGCGCCATGACCTCGGTGATGAAGGCGCAGATCGACTGGATTCCGCTCTCGGTCGGCTCGGTCCGACCGACCCAAGGCAAAACCCTTGCCGTGATGCAGGTGAGCGGCGGCTCGCAGAGCTTCAACACGGTCAACCAACTTAGGGTTCTGGGGCGCTGGATGGGGCTTCTGACCATCCCCAACCAATCCTCGGTGCCGAAGGCCCATCAACAGTTCGAGGCGAATGGCCGGATGAAGCCATCGCCCTATTACGACCGGATCGCCGATGTGATCGAAGAGCTTGTGAAATTCACGGTTCTAACCCGAGACATCCGGGATCACCTGGTCGACCGCTATTCCGAGCGCAAGGAAAGCGGCGAAGCGATGATCGCCCGCGTGAGCGCCAGCGTTCCTGCGTGACGCATGAAAAATGGGGCGCATTTCCGCGCCCCAGTCTCGCTTTGTCCTCAGGGAAGGGTCTTTGGACTTAGCTGTGGTAGGCCTGCTCGCCGTGCGAGCTGAGGTCGAGGCCACGGCGTTCATCGTCGCTTTCAACACGCAGGCCGGTGATGGCCTTGGTGATGTAGAGAAGAACCGCCGAGGCCACGCCGCACCAGACGATAGTGATGGCAACGGCTTCGATCTGGATCCATGTCTGCGAGGCGATCGAATAATCGTCACCGCCGATGCCACCAAGGGCGGGGGCGGTGAAGATACCGGTACCGATTGCACCGATGATGCCGCCGATGCCGTGGATGCCAAAGACGTCGAGGCTGTCGTCATAGCCGAACTTGTTCTTCACCACCGCGACGAAGAAGTAGCTGACGACCGAGGCGACCGCGCCGAGGGCGATGGCGCCGACCGGTCCGATCAGGCCAGCGGCAGGCGTGACGGCGACAAGGCCAGTCACGAGGCCAGAGGCAGCGCCAAGCATCGAGGCCTTGCCGCGGGTCAGCGCTTCGACGGCAGCCCAGGCGAGGATCGCACCGGCGGTGGCCGTGAAGGTGTTGATCATGGCAAGCGCCGCGCCACCGTTGGCTTCGAGGTTGGAACCCGCGTTGAAGCCGAACCAGCCGACCCAGAGGATGCCCGCGCCGACGAGCGTCAGGGTCATCGAGTGCGGGGCCATCATGTCTTTGCCGAGACCAAGACGCGGGCCGACGATGATCGAGGCGACAAGCGCTGCGATACCGGCATTGATGTGGACAACCGTGCCGCCGGCAAAATCAAGCGCGCCCATGTTGAAGAGCAGGCCGTTGGCATCCCAGACCATGTGGGCGATCGGGAAGTAAACGACCGTGACCCACATCGCGGTGAAGAGAAGCACCGCCGAGAATTTGATCCGCTCGGCAAAGGCGCCGACGATCAGGGCCGGCGTGATGGCCGCGAAGGTCATCTGGAAGGCGATGAAGACGAACTCGGGGATCACATAACCCTCCGAGAAGGTCGCTGCCATGCTGTCAGCCGTGACGCCGGCAAGAAAGAGCTTGGCTGTGCCACCCCAGAACGGGCCCTCGCCGCCGCCGAAAGCGAACGAATAGCCGTAGACCACCCAGATCACCATCACCATCGCGGTGATCATCGTGACCTGCATGAGAACCGAGAGCATATTCTTTGCTCGGACGAGCCCGCCGTAAAAGAGCGCCAGACCCGGCAAAATCATGAAAAGGACCAAAATGGTCGAGACGAGCATCCAGCTCACATCGCCCTTGTCCATGACCGGCCCGGCGTCCTGCGCCATGGCCGGAGCCGCCATCAGGGCGGCAAGTCCGGCCGCGCCGGAGATTTTAAACTTGTTCAACATCTTTCCCATTTCCCTCTCGCGCGCACTCACAGCGCGTCCTCGTTGGTTTCGCCGGTCCGGACCCGCAGCGCGGATTCGAGATCGAGAACAAAGATCTTGCCGTCGCCGATCTTGTCCGTCTTGGCGGTCTTGGCGATCACCGAGACAACCTCGTCGGCGAGGCTGTCGGGCACCGCGATCTCGAGCTTGACCTTCGGCACGAAGTTCACGGCGTATTCCGCGCCGCGATAGATTTCGGTGTGGCCCGACTGAGAGCCGAAGCCTTTGATTTCTGTCACCATCATCCCGCGCACGCCCGTGGCGGTAACGGCTTCACGCACCTCCTCGAGCTTGAACGGTTTGATTGTCGCAATGATAAGTTTCACGCTGTTCCCCTTGTCCGTGGTCGTTTCTGCGGCCGGAGTGGTTGGCCGTTCGCAAGCCCATGAGGGCCGCGGCCCGGAGAAGGCTCAAGAAAATGCTGCAGGTGCGAAGAGAGGAAATCCGAAGATTTCGCACATTTTTTGCACTTTGACGCCGCCCTGCCCAAATTTGGGGCAGAACAAAAAGCCGCCGACGCCGACTCATCCCGCTCAACATTCGTTACGGATGGGTCTATGGTCCCGCCAAACAACGGGCCGGCAGACAGGCAAAGACGGGCGCAGACAGGCAATGAGTGGTTCAGACAGAAAGAGACCGCCACTGGTGGCCGACAAGCGCTATGCCGAAACAGCGCCCAAACCCAAGCCCAAGGCCAAGCCGCGAAAACCCAAGGCTCGCCCGAGGAAGAAACCCGTTCGCCGCGGGCCCCTTGGCTGGCTTGCCGCCGCGGTGCGGGGCATCCTCCGGTGGATCCTGCGCCTTGTCTGGGGCATCGGCTGGCGTGTTGGCGTTATCGCCGCCCTGCTGATCGGCGCCGCTTCGGTCTATCGGGCGGCAACATTGCCGCCGGCGAGCGATCTGGTCGATGGGCGCGCCCGCGGGTCTGTCACCATGCTTGACCGCAACGACGAGGTCTTTGCCTGGCGCGGCGACCAGTTTGGCGGCGTCATCACTGCCGACCTCGTATCGCCACACCTCAGGAACGCGGTGATCGCGACCGAGGACAAGCGCTTCTATAGCCACTTCGGCGTGAGCCCCCGTGGCATCGCGGGCGCGATCCGCATCAACCTTGCCGAAGGGCGCGGACCCTTGTCGGGCAACGGCGGTTCGACCATCACCCAGCAGACGGCCAAACTTCTTTGCCTCGGCAAGCCCTTCGATCCCGAGGTCTGGAAGGACGAGGCCGCCTATGAGGCCGACTGCCGTCGCACGACGCTTTGGCGCAAGGTCGAGGAAGCGATCTATGCCATGGGCATGGAGATCGCCTATACCAAGGACGAGATCCTCACCCTCTATCTCAACCGCGCCTACCTTGGCGCCGGCACCCGCGGCTTCGAGGCCGCGGCCCAGCAATGTGGTGATCGGGCTGATGGAAGCCCAAGGCTATCTCACGCCCATCGAAGCGACACTGGCACGAACTTCGCCCGCCGAGCTTTCCGCCGCCGCCGAGCAACGGGCGGGCGGCTATTTTGCCGATTGGCTGATGGAGATCACCCCCGACTATTTCGCCAAGACCACGACCGAAGACGTGATCTATCGCACCACGCTCGATCCGCGCATCCAGACGGCGGCGGAAGAGGCGCTGGCCTATATCTTTGAGGAGAAGGTCAAGGAAGGATCCGAGGCGCAGGCGGCGATTGTTGTCATGTCGGCCGATGGTGCCGTGCGGGCGATGGTCGGCGGGCGCAATACCAACATCGCGGGCGCCTTCAACCGCGCGACCCAAGCCTCGCGTCAGACAGGTTCGCTTTTCAAGCCGTTCATCTATGCCGCCGCCCTCGAGCTCGGCCATTCGCCGCTCGAGATGGTCGACGACAGCCCCCTTTGCATGACCATCCCCGGATCAGGCGAGTGGTGCCCCAAGAACTATGACGGCGAGTTCAAAGGCGAGATCCCCTTCGTTCAAGCCCTGCGCGAGAGCCGCAACATTCCGGCGATCAAGGTTTCCGAGATGGTCGGCCGCGACAATGTTCGGGCAGTGGCGAGCGGCTTTGGTGTGGCCAGCGATCTGGCCGATGGCCCCGCGCTGGCGCTGGGCGTCTCTGAGTCGACGCTCGTTGACATGGTCGGCGCCTATGCCGGCATCCTTAACGGTGGTTCAGCCGTGGCGCCCTATGGCCTCGTCGAGCTACGCCTTCAGGGCGACGACATTCCGCTCATGGGCATGGGTGGCGGCATCGGCGAGCGGGTGGTTCAAGAGGCCGCCGCACGGCAACTGACATGGATGATGACCCAAGTGGTCGAGCAAGGCACTGGCGTGCGCGCCCGCATCCCCGGTTGGCAGATCGCCGGCAAGTCGGGCACGACGCAGGCCTCGCGCGATGCATGGTTCATCGGCTTTACCGGCGATTATGTGACCGGCGTCTGGATGGGCTATGACAACAACACGCCGCTCTCAGGCGTGACCGGCGGCGGGCTTCCAGCCGAGATCTGGCACGAAACGATGGTGCGGGTGCTCGACGGGATGACGCCCGTTCCCCTGCCGATGGACGAGCCGATCGAACCCGGACCGATCCTGTTTGGGCCGCAACCCGGCGGCGCCACTAACGGCAATTTCCTGATTGACCTCTTGAACTCGATCCTCGGCGGCGGAAACTAGCGCCTATTCCTCGGGGTCGGGGCAGCGGGAATAGCGGAAGACGTAGCCGTTCCAAATGACGAAGATGCTGCCGTCGCCGGGGCCGTCCATGATCATCGCCCGCTCCGCCCAGACATCGCCGCCGCCCGAACACTCCATGGTGTAGAGCGTGGCGTCCATATCGACCACGTTGACCGGGCGCGCCATCAGGCATTGCATCCCGACACCATAGAAGATGCCATCGTCAATCTTGATCGCGGCGCCATCGACACCGACGAGCCCGCATTCCGAATTGGCCGCCTGCCGATAAGTGCCGTCATAGGGCGTCGCCCCTGCCGCAAGGGGCAGTAGGGCAAGGATAAAGGCCGAAGCCTTCAGAGCATGGGTCATAGCGCGCGCAGGTCGGTGATCAGACGGTCGAGGTCGCCGCGACGCTGGTCGAGCATGGCGCCGATCTCGGTCCGCTCCGACAGCAGCATGTCGATCCCTTCAATGATGATATTGAAGAAAAGCGCTTTGCCCGAGGCGTCTGAGACATGGAAATCCACCCGGAACGGCGCTTGGCCCCGCAGGTTGGCCATGGTCTCGACCTGAACGCCGCGCGGGATCGCGCTCTCGCCCTGAACGTCGATCCGACCGCCGATGAATTCCCGGAAGCGGCGGCCATACTTGGCCGAGATATAGGTGCGGAATGCCTCGGTGAAGGCCTTCATCTGCGCCGCCGATGCGCTGCGGGCATCCGCGCCCAGCGCATAGCGGGCCATGATCGGCACATCCGCATAGCGATCGAAAATGCCTTCGAAATCCTTGATCATCTCGGCTTCGGACTTGCCGCTGGCGATGACCGCATTGATATCGGCCACCAGAAGATCGACGAGCGAGCGCGCCTCGGAGCCGCTCAATGCCCATGCCGCGCCCGGAAGGCAGGCGGCACCCGTGAGAAGAAGAAACGATCTGCGGCGGATCGCGGGGGTCATCTAGAAGTCCTCATAGGGGTCGACAAAGTCGCCATAGGGATCGGCATAAGGGTCGGCATAGGGATCTGCGCCGCCCTCCATATAGGAGCTATCCACAGACA
The DNA here is from genome assembly GCA_009920775.1 of Paracoccaceae bacterium. GTDB lineage: Bacteria > Pseudomonadota > Alphaproteobacteria > Rhodobacterales > Rhodobacteraceae > RFZI01. Next base: position 8,339 of record RFZI01000007.1, read on the forward strand.
CTCCAAGATCGAACCGGCGGTTCTGCAGGTAGAGAAGCCGCGCCTGTGCGTAGGGATCGGCGCTTTCGTAAAGGAGCGAATCTACTGTCGAGCCAAAGCGCCCGCGGCTGATGACTTTCTTGCCGACAAACGCATAGGGCTGCGTTTCCTGCGCCTCGACAGGGACGAGGAATTGCAACGGATCGAAAGCGAAATCTACAAGCAGGCCCGCAGTATCCCGCTCGGTCGATGGGCCTAGAAACGGCAACACGATATAGGCGCCTTCCGGCACACCCCAGACGGCCAGAGTCTGGCCGAAATCGGTTGTCTTTTCATAAACGCCGGCCTCATCTGCCGGGTCGAAAAGCCCGCCAAGTCCGATCGTAGTGTTCAAGACAAAGCGGAACGTGTTGGAAATCGCACCTTCCAGATCGCCCTGCAAAAGACCATTCACCACCATTCCCGGCAGTGCCAAGTTGTCCGCAAACTCCACAACGCGGTCGGTCAGGGCATCCGGCAAGGCTTCGGTCACCTCTGAGGCAGGCCGCAGAAGCGCCTTGTCAAGCCCCGTATTGAAATCGTGAACCCTCCGGTTCGCGCCCTCATAGGGATCGTTGATTAGCGTGCCGTCCGGCGCGGCAGAGCAGCCCGCAAGCGTGGCCGCCAAAAAGACGAGGGGCAGAATCTGGCTGCGCTTGTACATGGTTCTCGCCAATCACTGCTCAGTTGGCACCTTTGCCGACCACATAGCCCCTTGCCCGGCAAAAGTCACAAGGTAACACATCGGGATTTCCCCGGCGTGGCGCACAGGATACATCCCTCGCCCAACTGTGACACGCCCCCGCGCCCACCACAACGAAAGCTTTCTCAAGATTCGCGACAAGTCTGTTCCATAGCCGCGGCCGGCAGACTAGTTTCGTGGAAATACAAGGAGACACACATGACCGGACGTATCGAATCGCGCCTTGCAGAGCTTGGCATTTCCCTTCCCCAAGCCACCGCGCCTGTCGCCAATTATGTGCCAGCGGTGCGGACCGGATCGCAGGTGTTTGTCTCGGGGCAGGTCTCGAACGGGCCGGACGGGTTCATCAAAGGCAAGCTCGGCGCGGATATGAGCATCGAAGAGGGCGCCGCCGCCGCGCGGGCCTGCGGGCTTAGCCTCATCGCCCAGCTCAAGGCCGCCTGCGACGGCGATCTCGACCGGCTGGTGCGGGTGGTCAAGCTGGTGGGCTTTGTCAATTCCACCGCCGATTTCACCGATCAGCCCAAGGTCATCAATGGCGCCTCGGATTTGATGGTCGAGGTCTTCGGCGACGCCGGACGTCACGCACGCTCGGCGGTCAGCGCCGCCTCTCTGCCGCTTGGCGTTGCGGTCGAAATCGAGGCGATCTTCGAAGTGAAATAATGCAACTACCCGCCACCTTTCTTGCAAAGCCCATCGCCCACCGCGCCCTGCACGATATCAAGGCGGGGCGGCCCGAGAACTCTCTGGCGGCGGTGCGGGCGGCTGTGGCGGCGGGCTATGGCATCGAGATCGACGTCCAGCCCTCGCGCGATGGCGTGGCGATGGTGTTTCACGACTATGATCTTGAGCGCCTGACCGGGCGGAGCGGGGCAATCGCCACGCTCGACGCCGAGGCGCTGCGGGCGATCCCGCTTCTTGGCGGCACTGAGGGCATACCGACGTTGAGCGAGGTGCTCGATGCGGTGGCGGGCAAGGTGCCCCTCCTAATCGAGATCAAGGATCAGGACGGCCACATGGGCCCCAACCTCGGCCCCCTCGGCGCGGCGGTCGCGCGCGATCTTGAAGGCTATAGCGGCCCCGTTGCCGTCATGTCGTTCAATCCCCATGCGGTGGCCGAGATGGGGCGCCTCTGCCCATCAATCCCGCGTGGTATCACGACCTCGGCCTATATCCCCGAAGACTGGGTGCCACTGCCGACCCGCATCTGCACCTACCTGCGGGCGATCCCCGACTACGAGTCGACCGGCTCGAGCTTCATCAGCCACGAAGTCACCGACCTCGACCGCCCCCGCGTGGCCGAGATTCGCGCCCTCGGGGCGGCGATCCTGTGCTGGACGGTGACATCGCCTGAGCTAGAGGCCGAGGCAAGGAAGGTGGCCGACAACATCACCTTCGAGGGCTATCTGGCGTGAGGCGGGAGCCAACCGAAATCCCATGACCGCCATAGTCACGATCACCCTTCACGATGGCATCGCTTCGATCGACGAGGCCGATTGGGACCGCTGCGCCGCGCCGGATGGTGTCACGGTCGATCCCTTCACCACCCACCGCTTTCTGCGGGCGCTTGAGGACAGCGGCTCGGTCGGTGAGGGAACCGGCTGGACGCCCCGCCCCATCGTGGCGCGGATTGGCGGCGAGGTGATCGGGGTCGCCCCCCTTTACGTCAAACATCACAGCCAGGGCGAATACGTCTTCGACCACAACTGGGCGCACGCCTATGAGCGCGCAGGCGGCAGCTATTACCCCAAAGCCCAGATCGCCGTGCCTTTCACCCCCGCCACGGGCCGCCGCTTCCTCACGGCGAAGAGGCACGAGGCCGAGGCGATGGCGGCGCTGACCCAAGGGGCAGTGCAGGTGGCGGCCGAAAACGGCCTCTCGTCGCTCCACATCACCTTCTGCACCGAGTCCGAGGCCATCGCGGGCGAGGCGCTGGGCCTGATGCGGCGCACGAGCCAACAATTCCACTGGGAGAACCCAGGCTACCGGAGCTTTGATGATTTCCTCGCCGCCCTCTCAAGCCGCAAGCGCAAGACGATCCGGCGCGAGCGGGCCGAGGCGCAGGACTTTGGCGGCGAGATCGTCCAGCTGCGCGGCGCGGATATCCAGCCGCAGCATTGGGATGCCTTCTGGCGCTTCTACCAAGACACCGGCAGTCGCAAATGGGGCCGGCCCTATCTCAGCCGGCCGTTCTTTGATCTGATCGGCGAAAGCATGGCCGACGACCTGCTCCTCGTCCTCGCGTTGCGCGATGGCAAACCCATCGCCGGCGCGCTCAACTTCATCGGCAGCGAGACCCTCTTCGGCCGCTACTGGGGCTGCACCGAACATTACCCCTTCCTGCATTTCGAGCTCTGCTACTATCAGGCCATCGACTATGCCATCGCCCACGGCCTCAGGGTCGAGGCCGGGGCGCAGGGCGAGCACAAGCTGGCGCGGGGCTATATGCCCGCCGAGACCCACTCGCTGCATTGGATCAACGATGCGGGCTTCCGCGAAGCGGTTTCGAAGTATCTAACCACCGAACGCCGTGCCATCGACCACGAGATCGAGGTGCTCACAAGCTATGGGCCGTTTCGGCGGGGCGAGGCGCCCGAGCAGGATTAGATCTGGTCGAGCAAGTTCTCACCGCCGGAAATGGCGCAGCCCTTTTCGATTTCGGGATTGAAGATCGTCACGACACCATCCTCGACAAACATCGAATAACGTTTGGAGCGATCAAAGAAACCGGCAGGGGGTGCCGAGAATTCCATGCCGATGGCCTTGGTGAATTCCGACGCCTGATCGGCGAGAAAGGTGATCCCCGCCGCCGCGCCGCCGCTGGTCTCGCCCCAGGCGCGCATGACATGGGGATCGTTGACCGACAGGCAGATGATCTCGTCCACGCCCTTGGCATCGAACTGCGGCTTGGTGCGCATGAAGCTCGGCAGGTGGGCCGAAGAGCAAGTGGGCGTAAACGCCCCCGGAAGCCCGAAGATGATGACGCGCCGGCCCTTGAGGCGGCTTGCAAGGTCGACCTGCTGGACGCCATCCGGCCCCATCATCGTCAGCGTGGCGTTCGGCAGTTTCTGCCCGACTTCAATCATCCGTTACTCTCCCAAAAGCGGTTGCCCGTGTTCTCGGCCACGTTATAGGTTGAGGTGCTGCAGAGACCAGAGGGCAATGTCATGGACCATTTCGTTGTTGTCGGCGGCGGGCAGGCGGGGGCCAGCCTTGTCGCCAGACTTCGTACGAGCGGTTTCGAGGGCCGGATCACTTTGATCTGCGGCGAGGATGTTCCGCCCTATCAGCGCCCGCCTCTGTCAAAGGGTTATCTCTTGGGCGAGATGGAGCTTGAGCGGCTGTTCCTGCGCTCGCCCGATTTCTACCCCGAACACAACATCGACCTGCGGCTCTCGACCCATGTGAGTGCGATTGATCCTGCGGCCAAGACGGTGACAACCAGCACAGGCGAGGTCATCGCCTATGACAAAATGGCCCTGACCACCGGCTCGACCCCGCGCCGCCTTCCCGCCACGATCGGCGGCGATCTGGAGGGCGTTTTCACTATGCGCGACCTCAAGGACGCTGACCGGCTTGCCCCCGAGATGCAGCCGGGGCGGCATATGCTCGTGATCGGCGGTGGCTATATCGGGCTTGAGGCGGCGGCGGTGGCGGCCAAAAGCGGCCTCAAGGTCACGCTGATCGAAATGGCGGACCGTATTCTTCAACGCGTCGCCGCGCCGATTACCTCGGATTTCTTCCGCGATCTTCACAGAGGCCACGGCGTCGATATCCGCGAGGGCATCGGCCTCAAAAGCCTTACCGGCGAGGGCCATGTCTGCGGGGCTGACTTGAGCGACGGCAGCCACCTCAACGTCGATCTGGTGATCGTCGGCATCGGCATTACGCCCAACACCCAGCTTGCCGAGGCCGCGGGCCTGACAATCGAGAATGGCATCTGGACCGACAGCCACGGCCGCACCAGCGACCCCAACAGGCGCAGAACATGATGGGCGGTGATGTCGCCTATCAGCCGAAACCGTGGTTCTGGTCGGATCAATACGACTGCAAGCTGCAGATCGGCGGGCTCAATATGGGCTATGATGCGGTGCATCTGCGCAAAGCGGCAGGTGAGAGCCAGTCCCATTGGTACTACAAGGGCGATGAGCTGATCGCTGTCGACGCGATGAACGATCCGCGCGACTATATGGTGGGCAAGCGGCTCATCGAGGCGGGCAAATCGCCAAGCCCCGAGGTGATCCGCGATCCGGCGACCGATATGAAGGCGCTTTTGCGCTCGTGAGGATCATCGGCGGCCAGCACCGCGGGCTGACGCTCGCCTCGGTCGGCAGGGGCGATGCGGCGGCGCATCTGCGGCCGACCGCTGATAGGGTGCGCGAGAGCCTCTTCAACGTGCTTCTTGGTGGCCGGTTCGACGATCCGGTGACGGATGCCCGCGTGCTCGACCTTTTCGCCGGAACCGGCGCCTTGGGCCTTGAGGCGCTGTCGCGGGGCGCGGCCTTCGCCACTTTCGTCGATGATGGCCGCGTGGCGCAATCGCTGATCCGCGAGAACATCGGCAAATGCCGGCGCGAGGCCGATAGCCGCCTCGTCGCCCGCGATGCGACCCGCCTTGCCGCCCACACAGAAGCGCCCTATTCCCTCGTCTTTCTCGATCCGCCCTATGGCAAGGGCTTGGGCGAGAAGGCGCTGGCCGCCGCTTTTGCGGGGGGCTGGATCGCGCCGGGGGCGCTGATCGTCTGGGAAGAGAACACCGCTCAAGCCGCGCCGGAAGGAACGACGCTTCTTGACCAGCGCCGCTACGGCGATACCTGGATCACGATCCTTCGGGCCGATCAGTAGGTCGGGTGAAACTTGCCTGCGGGCGAAAGCGTGAAGATATCAGCGCCATCGGCCGTGATCCCCACCGAATGCTCGAACTGCGCCGAGAGCGACTTGTCGCGCGTCACGGCGGTCCAGTCGTCGGCCAAGACCTTGGTCTCGGGGCGGCCGAGGTTCACCATCGGCTCGATGGTGAAGAACATCCCCTCTTCAAGGACAGGGCCGGTGCCTGCGCGGCCATAGTGCAGAACGTTGGGTGGGGCATGGAACACACGGCCAAGGCCGTGGCCGCAGAAATCGCGGACAACGCTCATGCGGTTGGCCTCGACATAGGTCTGGATCGCGTTGCCGATATCGCCAAAGGTATTGCCGGGCTTGGCCGCCTCGATCCCCTTCATCAGCGCGTCATGGGTCACTTGGATGAGCCGCTCGGCCTTGCGCGAGAGGTTGCCCGCCACATACATCCGGCTCGTATCGCCATACCAGCCATCGACGATCACGGTCACGTCGACGTTGAGGATATCGCCATCCTTGAGAACCTTAGGGCTTGGGATACCGTGGCAGACCACATGGTTCACGCTGATGCAGCTCGCGTGCTGATAGCCTTTATAGCCGATGGTGGCCGAGACAGCGCCAGCCGCTTCGACCATACGGGTGATCTCGGCGTCGATCTCTTCTGTGGTGCGGCCCGGTTCGATCATCGGGATGATATCGTCGAGGATCTGCGCGGCGAGGCGGCCAGCTTTGTGCATTCCGGCGAAATCCGCGTCCTCGTAGATGCGGATGCCGTCTCTTGTCAGCCTGCCCTTTGAATTGTCCACGTCGCGTCCTTTCGGTCTTTCCCGCCCAATAGGCGAAATCGGCGGGATGATCTAGACCTGCACGAAGAGCCGCTCGCCGAAGGTGACGCCCTCGGGATCGATCACACAGTCATAGGCGATGGCCTCGACGCCCGCCCGCGTCGCCGCCTCAAAGGCCTCGCCATAGGCGGGGTCGATATCCGTGGCGATGCCCGCATGGGTTATATCGGTGCGCATGATGAGGAAGAGAAGGACCGAGCGATGGCCTGAGCGGACCTCTTGCGCGAGGTCGTGCAGATGCCGCGCACCCCGTGCGGTCACCGCATCGGGAAACTGGGCAAGGCTGGAGACGCGGGAAAGCGTGACGCTCTTCACCTCGAGATAGCAATCGGGGCGGCCCTCGCCCGAGAGCAGGAAATCGACGCGGCTGCGCTCGCCATAGCGGACTTCGGGGCGATGCAGGCCATAGCCCGAAAGCTCGGGGATACGATCAGCTGCGAGCGCCTCGGCCACCACGCGGTTGGCCAGCGAGGTATCGACGCAGGTGAAATGCCCTGTGCGATGATCGACCAGCTGCCAGCTATAGCGCAGCTTGCGCTTGGGGTCGTCGTTGCGTTCGACCCAGATCTGGGTGCCCGGCTCGGCGAGGCCGGTCATGGCACCGGGGTTGGCGATATGGGCCGTCGCCTCTGTGCCATCGTGAAAGCGTATGTCTGCGAGGAACCGCTTGTAGCGGCGGATCAGCATCGCAGGCAGAAGAGGAGTGGAAAACCGCATGGGCCGGACCTATACCGAAATCAGTCCCGAAGGAGAAGCCGATGACCAACCCGACCGCCGCGATGCTTGTGATCGGAGACGAGATCCTCTCGGGCCGGACGCTTGACACCAACACCCAGCATCTCGCCACGCGACTCACGCAGATGGGCATACGCATGGCCGAGGTGCGGGTTGTGCCGGACGTGCACGAGGTGATTGTCAATGCAGTGAATACGCTGCGGGCGGCCTATACCCATGTGTTCACATCGGGCGGGATCGGCCCAACCCATGATGATATCACCGCCGACTGTATCGCCGCGGCTTTTGGCGTGACGATCGGCATCCGCGACGATGCGCACGCAATCCTGCAGGCGCATTACGACCGCTCGGGCCTTGAGTTCAACGCCGCCCGCCAGCGGATGGCCCGTATCCCCGAAGGCGCGACCCTGATCGACAACCCGATCAGCGCGGCGCCGGGGTTCACCATCGGCAATGTCCATGTGATGGCAGGGGTGCCGGATGTGTTCCACGCCATGGTCGCGGGCGTCTTACCGACGATCACCGGAGGCGCGCCGCTTCTGTCGCAGACGCTGCGGGTGATGCGGGGCGAGGGCGAGGTTGCCGCCCCTCTCGGCGCGATTGCCGTCGATTTTCCCGATCTGTCGATTGGTTCCTATCCGTTCCAGCACAACGGCGCCTATGGCACCAACATCGTCGTGCGTGGCACCGATGGCGGGATGATCGACCGCGCCATGATCCGCGTGGCGGCGCTGGCGGGGAAATGAACTCCCCCACGGTTGAAAGCCTCTACGCCCTGACCGAGGCGACATGGCCGCCGGCGGCCAAGGTCCGCGTTGGCCCGTGGGATATCCGCGAGGGGCGCGGGGCTGGCAGCCGCGTGAGCGCGGCGACGCCTGCTGTGTCTGCTACCCTTGCAGACCTGCCTTTGGCCGAGCAGGAGATGCGCGATCTCGGGCAGACGCCGCTCTTCATGATCCGCAAGGGCGAGGGCTGGCTCGACGAGATGCTGGCCGAGCAGGGCTATCCGATCAAGGATCCCGTCTTCCTCCGCCTCGCGCCTGTCGCGGCGATGACCGCCCTACCCCTCGAACGCGCCAAGACCTTCCGCGTCTGGCCGCCTTTGGAAACCCAGAAAGAGATCTGGGCGGAAGGCGGTATTGGCCCTGCGCGGCTTGCGGTGATGGACCGCGCCGAAGGACCGAAAACGACGATCCTTGGGCGCGATGGTAATTCGCCGGCGGGCACCGTCTTTGTCGCCATGCAAAATGGCGTTGCGATGCTCCACGCGATGGAGGTCGCCACCGCTTTCCGCCGCCGTGGCCTCGCCCGCAAGATGATCGCCGCCGTGGGCCACTGGGCCGCCGATCACGGCGCGAGCCACGTTGCCCTTCTCGTGACCAAAGCCAACGCGGGCGCCAATGCGCTCTATGCTTCCATGGGGTTTGAGGTTGTGGGAGAGTACCACTACCGCATCAAGACAGAGTAATCCCGTATGACCGACCGCCCCACCGCCCTCGACCTGCCGATGGTCGATCCGCTCCCTGAAGCGACGCAGAAATATTTCGACGTCTGTCAAGAAAAGCTCGGCCTCGTGCCCAATGTCCTGCGGGCCTATGCCTTCGATATCGACAAGCTCAACGCCTTCACCGCGCTCTATAACGATCTGATGCTGGCGCCTTCGGGGATCACCAAGCTCGAGCGCGAGATGATCGCCGTCTGCGTCTCGTCGATCAACAAATGCTATTACTGCCTCGTCTCGCATGGCGCGGCGGTGCGCCAGTATTCGGGCGATCCCGAGCTGGGCGAGATGATGGTGATGAACTGGCGCATGGCCGCTTTGGACGAGCGGCAGACCGCGATGCTCGAGTTTGTCGAGCGGATCACAACCGCCAGCGCCTCGATCACCGAAGCGCACCGGCAGGCGCTGCGCGACGTTGGCTTCTCCGACCGCGATATCTGGGACATCGCCTCGGTCGCCGGTTTCTTCAACATGACCAACCGCGTCGCCTCGGCCAGCGGAATGCGGCCCAACACCGAGTATCACAGCCAGAGCCGATGACCCTCCGCACCGCCGCCTTCCTTCTTGCGATCCTGCCCGGCATGGCCGGAGCGATTTCGCTCGACCTGCCGGCAAGCGCGTCGATGCAGACAGAGGAACTCCGGCCGGCTGACAGTTTTCCGCTGCCTGTTGGCGCCTGGGCAGAGGGGGCGATCCCGACACAGACCGTCGAGGGGGATATTTCGATCCGAACCTGGCGAATCGACTCGCCCGGACTGACCACGCTCCAGATCCTCGCGCCTATCCGCCAGCAGCTCGCACGAGAAGGCTTTGAGACCCTGTTCGAATGCCGCGCGGATGCCTGCGGAGGGTTCGATTTCCGTTTTGGAACCGAAGTGGTCGCCGCGCCTGCTATGTTCGTCGATCTTGGTGATTATCGTTTTCTTTCGGCGCGCCATAAGTCGGCCTCCGGGCCGGAATACATCGCCCTGATGATCAGCCGCAGCGCCCGCGCCGGTTTCCTTCAGGTCGTGCAGATCGGCCAATCGCCCGCGGCGGCGCGACCGGCCGCGTTGCCAGCGGCGGCCGGCACAGCTTCCGCCGGCCCCTCGGCAAAGCCGGGCTTCATCGCCAGCCTTGCCACCGAAGGGCGTGCGGTTTTGTCGGATCTCACATTCGCTTCGGGTTCGGCCGAACTGGATGACGCGGCGTTTCCATCGCTCAAGGAGCTTGCCTCAAAGCTCGCGGCCAACCCCGGCTGGAAGATAGCTCTCGTCGGCCACACCGATACGCTTGGATCAGCCGAAGCAAATATGGCCCTGTCGCAGCGCCGCGCGGAGGCTGTCAAAGATCGCTTGGTCAATGCCTTCGGCGTGGAAGCGGCAAGAATCGAAGCGGCCGGCGTTGGCTTTCTCGCCCCGATTGCAACAAACCTGTCCCCCGAGGGTCGCGCAATGAACCGGCGCGTCGAAGTTGTGCTCGTTGCCACCGAATAAAAATGCCGCCCCGAAGGGCGGCATCATGAATTCGGATCTAGTCGCGACTTACCAGTTTTCCGGGCCTTTGTCGGCGAAGGAATGGACGAGGAAATCGATAAACGCGCGGACCTTGGGCTGGGTAAATCGGCCCGGCGGATAAACCGCATAGATGCCTTGGGTCTCCACCGGAAGATCGGGGATCGCCTCTTGCACAAGGCCTTTGGCCATCGCATCCGCATAGAGGAACGAGGGCAGATAGGCGATGCCGAGGCCCGAGATGCAGGCGTTCAAGAGCGACTGGCCATCGTTGACGGTGAGCCAGCCAGCGGTTCGCACCTGACGCTTCTCGCCCGAAGGAGCGGTGATCTTCCAAACCGCGCCATTGGCTTGATTGGAATAATGCAAGAGCTTGTGCTCGTTGAGATCGTCGATCTTTTCCGGGCGGCCGTATTGCTGGAAGTAGGACGGCGAGGCGATCATCTTTTTGGTCGTCTCGGTCAGCTTGCGGGCGCGGAGCGTGCTGTCTTCCAGCTCGCCAATGCGGATCGCCATGTCAAAGCCTTCGGAGATCAGTTCGACATAGCGATTGTTGAGGACCATGTTCACCGTGATCTCGGGGAATTCCTGAAGAAATTGGCCCAAAACCGGCGAAAGGTGATTGACGCCGAAATCGGTGGCGACAGAGATCCGCAGAAGGCCCGAGGGCGCGGATTGCATCGAGGTGACGAGCGCATCGGCCTCGCCCGCATCGTTCAAGACACGGCGGGCGCGGTCGTAATAGGCTAGCCCGATTTCGGTAGGGCTCACACGGCGGGTCGTGCGGTTCAAAAGGCGGGCGCCAAGGCGCGCCTCAAGGGCCGAGACGTGCTTGGACACCGCCGATTTGGAGATGCCCATCTTCTTGGCCGCGTCGGTAAAGCCACCCTGATCCACCACGGTGGCGAAGGCTTCCATTTCAGTGAGGCGATCCATGCCGATTCCTCTGCAAGACTGGTTTTCTTGTCAGAGTTTGTGACGGCGAAATCGGGCAGGACTGCGGCCCCAGCCTGACAATATCGGGGATTTGCAAAGACTGATCATGGCACGGCAACAGTCATTCAGAGCGCTGCCGCGACCCTCGTGCCCTGATCAATCGCCCTTTTGGCGTCGAGCTCTGCCGCTACATCCGCGCCACCGATGATGATCGGCTCGACCCCCTCGGCGATAAGCGCATCGGCAAGGCTGCGCTCGGAGAGCTGGCCCGCGCAAAGGACGATGGTATCGGCCTCGATCAGCGTCGGTTTCTCCCGAGCCTCGCCAAAGCTGACGTGGAGGCCCGAGGCGTCGATCCGTTCATAGTTGACCCCGCCGATCATCTTGACGCCCTTCATCTGAAGCGTCGCGCGGTGGATCCAGCCGGTGGTTTTGCCAAGGCGGCGGCCGGGCTTTTCCGCCTTGCGCTGCAAGAGCGTAACCTGCCGCACCGGCGGTTCGGGCTGCGGGCCTTCGGGGCGGATGCCGCCGCGCGCCTCGGCCGGATCGGCCACGCCCCATTCCTCGAGCCATTCGGCGAGGTTCTCGGTCGGGCTTTCGCCGGTGACGAGGAATTCGGCCACGTCAAAGCCGATCCCGCCCGCACCTACCACAGCGACGCGCTTGCCGACCGGGGCCTTGCCGCGCAGGACATCGACATAGGATAGGACGTTCTGCCCCTCCTGCCCCGGAATGGCCGGATCGCGGGGGATCACGCCGGTGGCGATGAATACTTTGTCAAAGCCCTTGAGCGCGTCGGCGGTGGCTTCGGTTCCGAGTTTCAGCTCGACGGACGAGGCGGCAAGCGAGGCCGCGAAATACTCCACCAGACCGTCAAACTCTTCCTTGCCCGGAATACGCCGCGCCATGTTGAGTTGGCCTCCGACCTCGGACGCGCGATCAAACAGGGTCACCTTATGGCCGCGCTCGGAGGCGGTCAGCGCTGCGGCGACACCTGCGGGACCGGCACCAACAACGGCCACGCGCAACGGTCTGTCCGTCTTGGAGACAACAAGCTCGGTCTCGAAACAGGCGCGGGGATTCACGAGGCAAGAGCTGATCTTGCCTTGGAAGGTATGATCCAGACAGGCCTGATTGCAGGCGATGCAGGGGGCGATGAGGCTGGCCTTGCCCGCCTCGGCCTTGGCCACGAAATCGGGATCGGCAAGAAAGGGCCGCGCCATGCTGACCATATCGGCGCAGCCATCGGCCAAGACCTCTTCCGCCGTTTGCGGGTTGTTGATCCGGTTCGAGGTGATGACCGGGATCGAGACCTCGCCCATCAGCTTTTTCGTGACCCAAGCAAACGCCCGGCGCGGCACGCTTGTGGCGATCGTCGGGATGCGCGCCTCGTGCCAGCCGATGCCGGTGTTGATGATCGTCGCGCCTGCCTTTTCGACGGCCTTGGCCAGCGTCACGACTTCGTCCCATGTCGAGCCGTTGGGCACGAGGTCGATCATCGACAGGCGATAGATGAGGATGAACTCGGGCCCCACCGCCTCGCGGACGCGACGGACCACTTCGACCGGCAGGCGCATCCGGTTTTCGAACGAGCCGCCCCAGCGGTCGGTTCGCTTGTTGGTGTGGGCAACGAGGAATTGGTTGAGGAAATACCCCTCCGACCCCATTATCTCGACCCCGTCATACCCCGCTTCGCGGGCACGGGTGGCTGAGGTGACGATATCGGTGATCTGCTTTTCGATCCCTTCTTCGTCGAGCTCCTTCGGCGGGAAGGGCGAGATGGGAGATTTGATGGCCGAGGCCGAAACACACTCAGGCCCATAGGCATAGCGGCCCGCGTGAAGGATCTGCATACAGATCTTGCCGCCGGCATCATGGACGCGGTCCGTCACGATCCGATGGTTGGCAATGTCGGCATCGGAGAAGAGGCCAGCGGCGCCGGGGAATACTCCGCCCTCTCGGTTCGGCGCCATGCCGCCCGTCACCATCAACCCAACGCCGCCTCGCGCCCGCGCGGCGTAAAACTCGGCCACGCGGTTCCAATCCTTGGTTTCCTCAAGGTTGGTATGCATCGACCCCATCAGCACGCGGTTCTTCAGCGTGGTGAAGCCAAGGTCGAGCGGAGCCAGAAGGCGGGGATAGGCGGTCATGGGTTTCTCCGGTGAGTCGGAACGAGTGTGCCGAAACCCGCGCCGCAGGTCACCCCAAACGCAGCGTCAAGGCCGCACGAACTCAGGCCGTTTCGGCGCAGTGGCGGCGAAACGCGCGTTTCAGCATATCAAGCTCGGCCCTGAGGAGGCTGATTTCGGCCCTCAGGTCGTGATCAAGAACGTCCCCCGCCAAAAGCGAGAAGGTTGCCACTACCGCGTTGGTCGCAGCGTCGGAGATCACAAAACTCTGGACCCCATCCGAGATAGCTTCGGGAGGAATGGGGAACCGCAGGAACCAGACCCCCGGCCCATCGCCGGCGCGTAGCGAAAGACCATCGATAGGTTTGTCGTGGTGATGCACCTTCAGGCTTGGCGCTGGCATGTCCTGCCGTGGCGCCTTCAACACAGCCTCCCAGACCCCTTCGATCAAGCGGGTTTCTGTCAGGGTCATCTGAGACATCTCGGTTCCTCGAATTAAAGACCAGCGCGGGGGTGTCGGCAAAATGTGAGATCATGGATCGTCACCTGGCTCATCTCCGGGTTATCGAAGATCAGATCGAGCCACATTCCTTCCACTCGCTTTTCGTTGAGCTTGGAAAAGGCCAGATCGAATTCGACCATTGGCTCTCCAGTGCCGAGATCAAGCTCGCGCACGAATTGTTCGGTATTCGGGCCATGGCGAACATTGAGACGCGCAAAAATTTCGAGTGGTCTTTCGCATTCGATCCGCGCTTCCACACGAAGCAGATGCTGTTTGTGAAGTCCTTGGGCGCCCGAGGTAGGGAGCTCGACTGCCAGAGACAGAAACGAGCCGTCAAACCCAAAGACATCCATCCGCAGACCATAGGGCGCGAGATCGCTTTCCCGCTGATTGCGGATCTGCCTGAGCGTGAGTTCACTTTCCCGGCAGTCGTGGAAAATTGTGATCTCGTCGCCGAATTTGGCTTTGGTCTCAATGGCAGCGATCCCCGAAACGGGAAGCGGGCGGTTCCAGAGGTCGGGCCGCCACGCCCAATCGGTGCCGCTGGGCTTGGGGAAGGTTGCCGTGCCGATACGAGGAAGGGCCAACCGGTTGTCGGCGGTGGCGAGCAAGCGATCAATTTGAATTCGAACTTGGCGGGCCAGATTCCGCATTCGGCGCAATTCAGAAAGCTCGGCCGTATCCGCCTGCTTGGCCCAAGCGGCGAACCGCGACAGCATAAGCCGCTGCAAGAGCTTGCCGTTCAAGCCAATCCGCTCCGCCTTCATGCCTCTTCCCTCATAGACCCTGCCCTTGCGAACCAATCAGGCTCGGGAGGCTATTCTGTGCCCGTTTTAGAAACAGTTACCCAGTTTCGGCTGTCGCAACAACACTATTGGCTTGGATCATAGCATCGATCGCCGCCCGCAACAGGGCTTGTCCCTGCTCATAACTCAGCGGTGCGCGATCATAGCCGCGAAGCCGGATCGTCACGAGGCGATCCTTAAGATCGAAAAAGGCGCGCCACTCGACCGGTTGAAATCCGTCAAATCCACCTCGCGGCGCCGAATTCAGATAGACCTCGACGACATGGCCCCAAACACCGGTCTTGCCAACGGAGATGCCCCGCGCCGGCCCGTCACCCGCAAGAAGTTGCTTGCCCTGATCACTCTTCAAAAATGCTCGAAGCGCCCGCTCTTCACCCGTTACGATTGCGCTGGCGGCATCTCCGATTTGGACGGTGATCAATCCATCGTAACGCGGCGCTGTCCCGCCTCGCGCGACAAGCGCGCAGCTGGCCTCGACCGCAAAGCCAGCCTCGGCCCGCGTCGCATTCCGGTCGATGCAATAGCCCGCGGGCGTGGCAACGACGACGGCCCCATCGAGCATTTCGATCTGAGTGGTCATCGCCCCCGAAGGGCCGGACAAAAAGGAAAACCCGCCGCCGCCCGGCTCACATCCGGCGAGCGCCAGAACGGCGCAGGCCAGAGCCAATCGGCGGCGGGTGATCACTTTAGAGATCCATATAGATGTGGGTCTCTTCCTTGGCGCCGGGATGGGTCACGGCGCCGCCGACAGTCGAGCCGACGAGCTGGGCGTATTTCCAGAGCGCGCCACTGGCATAGTTGGTCGGGCGCGGACCTTTCCAATTGGCCTTGCGGGCGGCCAGCTCGTCGTCGGTCAGATCAACGCTGATCTCGCCGGTAATCGCGTTGATGGTGATCTTGTCACCATCTTTCAAAAGCGCGATCGGGCCGCATTTGGCGGCCTCGGGGCCAACGTGACCCACACAGAAGCCACGGGTCGCACCCGAGAAGCGGCCATCGGTGATCAGGGCGACCTTCTTGCCCATGCCTTGGCCGGAAATCGCGGCGGTGGTGGCGAGCATCTCGCGCATACCGGGGCCGCCCGAGGGGCCTTCGTTGCGGATGACGAGAACCTCGCCTTCCTTGTAGTTGCGGGCCTTCACGGCCTCAAAGGCATCCTCTTCGCATTCGAAGACGCGGGCGGAGCCGGTGAAGACCTGCTCGGCCTCCGACATGCCGGCGACCTTCACGATCGCGCCTTCGGGAGCGAGGTTGCCCTTCAGGCCAACAACGCCGCCGGTCTTGGTGATCGGGGTGGCGACGGGGTGGATCACGCGGCCATCGGCTTCGGCGGCGATCAGGTCAAGCTCTTCGCCCATGGTGCGGCCCGAGGCGGTCATGCAATCTTCGTGCAGAAGGCCCGCCTTGCGCAGCTCTTTCATCACGACTGGCACGCCGCCCGCTTCGTAGAGGTCTTTGGCGACAAACTGGCCGCCCGGCTTGAGATCGACGAAATAGGGCGTGTCGCGGAAGATGTCGCAGACGTCGAAGAGATTGAAATCAATCCCCACCTCATGGGCGATGGCCGGCAGGTGCAGGCCGGCGTTGGTCGAACCGCCGGTGCAAGCCACAACGCGCGCGGCGTTCTCAAGGCTCTTGCGGGTCACGACATCGCGGGCGCGGATGTTCTTCTCGAGAAGGTTCATCACCGCCTCGCCCGAGGCGATGGCGTATTGGTCGCGGCTTTCGTAGGGGGCCGGAGCGCCCGAGGAGTTCAGAAGCGCAAGGCCGATGGCCTCGGAGACGCAAGCCATGGTGTTGGCGGTGAACTGGCCGCCACAGGCACCCGCCGAGGGGCAGGCCACGCGCTCGAGAACGGCCAACTCGGCGTCCGAGAAATTGCCGGCCTGATGCTTGCCAACCGCTTCGAAGACGTCCTGAACGGTCACGTCCTTGCCATCGAGACGGCCCGGCAGGATCGACCCGCCATAGATGAAGACCGACGGCACGTTGAGGCGGACCATCGCCATCATCATCCCCGGCAGAGATTTGTCACAGCCGGCAAGGCCCACGAGCGCGTCGTAGCAGTGGCCGCGCATCGTCAATTCGACCGAGTCGGCAATCGCTTCGCGGCTGGCGAGCGAGGAGCGCATCCCTTCGTGGCCCATGGCGATGCCGTCGGTCACGGTGATCGTGGTAAACTCGCGCGGGGTGCCGGAGGCGGCCTTGACGCCGAGCTTGACGGCCTGCGCCTGACGGTTGAGCGCGATGTTGCAGGGCGCCGCTTCGTTCCAACAGGTGCCGACGCCGATGAGCGGCTGGTGGATATCCGTCTCATCCAAGCCCATTGCGTAGTAGTAGGACCGGTGCGGCGCGCGGGCGGGGCCTTCAGTCACATGGCGGCTGGGGAGCTTGGATTTGTCGAAACGGCGGTTCATTTGTGTGGTCCTTGTCGGAAAACTATCGGCAAAGGTCTAAAAGACCGGATGCGCACAGACAAGGCAGATTAGCCTCGATTGCCTCTGGCAAGGCTGCGGCCTAGGGTCCGGTCATGCGATTTCTCTACTCCCCCGGCGATTATGACGCCCACCCCTCCTTCGCCGCGCTTGCCGGATCCGAAGCCGGCCTTGGCAAGACCATGCTGGGAATCATCGCTGTCATTTTCGGCTTTGCCCTGACGCCGCTCGTCCTGTCGGCCTTCGTGCCGCCCTCGTGGTCGCTGGCAACAGGGACAACCGCTGCAGGGCTAACCGTCCAACTGGCCGGTTTCGCCCTTCCGCTCGCGCTTCTCGGCGTTGTGGTCTGGAGCCTACACGGGCGCAGCTTTGCAAGCCTTTTCGGATCGCGCGATCTGGCGTTTGGCGGCTTTCGCAGCGTCTTTGTGAAAGTCTTGATCGTCATAGCCATCATGCAGGCCGCGCCGCCTTGGCCCGGCGAAGAGGATATCGCCCTGATCCGGCCGATTGCCACATGGCTTCTCTATCTTCCGCTGGCTATTCCGGCGGTCGTCATTCAGGTCACCGCAGAAGAGGCTTTCTTCCGCGGCTATATCCAGCAGCGGCTTGCCGCGCGGTTTGCCTCTCCTCAGGTCTGGATGATTGCCCCCGCCTTGGCCTTTGGGTCGATCCACTTCCTCAACGCCGAAACGCTGATCGAGGGCATCATCTGGTCGCTCTGGGCAACCCTCTTTGCCCTCAGCGCCGCCGACCTGACCGCGCGGCATGGATCGCTTGGGCCTGCAATCGGGCTCCACCTCGCGAACAACCTCTTTGCCATTCTGCTCTTCGGCATTGACGGGCGCGCCTCAAACGGCCTTGCCCTGATCCTTGTGGCCCCGCCCGACATCGACCTCTCGACCCTCGGACGCGAGGCGCTTCTAACCCCGTGGGGCTTTGGACAGATCGCCCTGACCATCCTCGGCGCTGGGATTCCCTGGCTTGCGGCTCGGCTGGCGCTCAGGCGTTGATTGCAATTCCCGAACGCTCGGCTTATCTCGGATCAACAGATTTCCAAGGCTGGTGCTATGAACTGGATCACCAACTACGTCCGCCCCAAGGTCAACTCGCTCTTCTCGCGCCGTGAGGTTCCCGAGAACCTCTGGACCAAATGCGATGAATGCGGAACCATGCTGTTCCACCGCGAATTGGCGGACAATCAGAATGTCTGCACCTCTTGCGGCCATCACATGGCGATCACGCCGCGCAACCGCTTCAAGGCGCTGTTCGATGGCGGCGAGTTCAAGGAAGTCGCCGTGCCGGAACCGCTGGCCGATCCACTGCACTTCCGCGACCAGAAGAAATACACCGACCGCATGAAAACCGCCCAGAAGACGACGGGCGAGAAAGAGGCGATGCTGGTGGCCGAAGGCGATATCGGCGGGACGCCGGTTGTCGCCGCCGCGCAGGATTTCTCGTTCATGGGCGGCTCGATGGGCATGTATGTCGGCAACGCCATCATCGCCGGGGCCGAAAAGGCCGTTGAGCTTCGCCGCCCGTTCATCCTTTTCTCCGCCGCCGGTGGCGCGCGGATGCAGGAAGGCATCCTGTCGCTGATGCAGATGCCGCGCACGACCGTGGCGGTCGAGATGCTGAAAGAGGCGGGCCTGCCCTATATCGTGGTGCTGACACACCCGACGACCGGCGGCGTGACCGCCTCCTACGCGATGCTGGGCGATGTGCAGATCGCCGAGCCCAACGCGCTTATTTGCTTCGCCGGCCCCCGCGTGATCGAGCAGACGATCCGCGAGAAGCTCCCCGAAGGGTTCCAGCGGGCGGAGTATCTGCTCGACCACGGGATGCTTGATCGCGTGACCCCGCGCACCAAGCTGCGCGAGGAGCTGACCACCATCCTTCGGATGCTTCTGGCCTTGCCCGCGGCCGAAATCACGCCGCCTGCGAAGAGCGAGGCCGCACCGACGCCAGAGGAAAAGGCGGCGAAGAAGTGACAACCGGTTCCGATGTCATCCTGCAAAGGATGATGGCGCTCCACCCCAAGATCATCGACCTGACCCTTGATCGCGTCTGGCGCCTTCTCGAGAAGGTCGGCAACCCGCAAGACCGCCTACCGCCGGTGATCCATGTCGCCGGAACCAACGGCAAGGGCTCGACGCAAGCGATGATCCGCGCCGGACTTGAGGCCGAGGGCAAAAAGGTCCACGCCTATACCTCGCCGCACCTTGCACGGTTTCACGAGCGTATCCGCGTGGCGGGCGAGTTGATCACCGAGGCGGCGCTGACCGAAGTTCTCGATCGCGCCTACAAGGCCAACGGCTCGGACCCGATCACCTATTTCGAGATTACGACAGTGGCCGCGCTCATGGCCTTTGCCGAGACACCGGCGGATTACACGCTTCTCGAGGTCGGCCTCGGCGGGCGGCTCGATGCGACCAACGTGATCGCCAAGCCGGCCTTGACGATCATCACGCCCGTGGACCTCGACCATCAGCAATACCTTGGCGACACGCTGGCCGAGATCGCGGGCGAAAAGGCCGGGATCATTAAGCGCGGCGTGCCCTGCGTGGTTGGCCCGCAGCTTGATGAGGGGCTCGAGGTCATCGAACGGGTCGCCGCGAGAAACAACGCGCCGGTCTATGCCTACGGCCAGCAGTATCACGTGGGCACCGAGCGGGGCCGCCTGATCTATCAGGACGAGCGCGGCCTCCTTGATCTGCCCCTGCCCAACCTCCCGGGGCCCCACCAGATCCAGAACGCGGGTGGCGCGATAGCCGCGCTGCGCGTCTTGGGCTTTGGCGAAGAGGCCTGCGAGGCGGCGGTGTCCCGCGCCTTCTGGCCTGCGCGAATGCAGCACATGAAATCGGGCCGCCTTGTCGATCTGGCAAAGCCGGCCGAGCTGTGGCTCGACGGCGGGCACAATCCCCATGCGGGGCGGGCGCTGGCGGAAACCCTTAGCGCGTTGCCGGATCGGCCGATCCACCTCATCTGCGGGATGCTCAACACCAAGGATATCGGCGGCTATCTGCGCCCGCTCGGCAAGATCGCCAAGAGCCTCACGGCCCTGTCGATCCCCGGCGAGATGAACACCCTACCCGCCGAAGTCACCGCCGAAGAGGCCCGCAAGGCGGGCTTTGAGGCGACGACCGCTGCATCCGTTGACGACGCCATCACCGCGATCACCGCCAAAGACCCGAAGGCCCGCATCCTCATCTGCGGCTCTCTCTATCTCGCCGGTCACGTCCTGCGCGAAAACGGCGACTAAAACGACAACGGGCGCCCGAAGGCGCCCGCGTTCTTTGCCATTTCAACCCGATCAGGCGGCCTTCGCGGCCTCGACCGAAGCCTCGAGGATATCGAGCGCCTCGTTGAAATGCGCGTCGGGAATTGTGATCGGCGCGAGGAAGCGCACGACGTTGCCATAGACGCCGCAGGTCAGAAGGATCAGGCCACGCTTGAGCGCCTCGTCCTTGACGCGGTTGGTAAAGCCCGCGTCCGGCGCCTTGCCGTCGGCGGTGTTGAACTCGACCGCGACCATGAAGCCCGGTCCGCGCACATCGGCGATCTGCGGGGTGGTGGCGCGCAGAGCTTCGAGCCGCTGGCGCAGCTTGGAGCCCAGAACGTTGGCGCGATTGCAGAGATCTTCGTCCTCGATCACATCAAGCACGGCATGGGCCGCGGCGATGCCGATCGGGTTGCCACCGTAGGTGCCACCAAGGCCGCCGGGGTTGGCCGCATCCATAATCGAGGCGCGCCCCGTCACGGCGGCGATCGGGAAGCCACCGCCAAGGCCCTTGGCCATGGTGGTCAGGTCAGCCGCCACGTCATGGTGGTTCATCGCAAACATCCGGCCGGTGCGGGCAAAGCCCGTCTGGACCTCGTCGGCGATCATCACGATGCCATGCTCGTCACAGAGCTTGCGCACAGCGCGCATCAGCTCGGTCGGGGCCGGATAGAAGCCGCCCTCGCCCTGCACCGGCTCGACGATGATCGCGGCCACGCGCGAAGGATCGAGATCGGCTTTGAAAAGCTGGGTGATCGCGCCCATCGAGGCCTCGACCGATCCACCATGCAGCTCGACCGGGAAGGGAACGTGATAGACATCGGGCATCATCGTCCCGAAGCCGGCCTTGTAGGGCTGAACCTTGCCGGTCAGCGCCATGCCCATGAACGTCCGGCCATGGAAGCCGCCGCCGAAGGCGATCACGGCATTGCGGCCGGTCGAGACGCGGGCGATCTTGATCGCGTTTTCCACGGCTTCGGCGCCGGTGGTGACAAAGATCGTGCGCTTCTCGAAATCGCCCGGAACCGAAGCGTTCAGGCGCTCGGCCAGCTGGATATAGTTCTCGTAGGGCAGAACCTGGTGGCAGGTGTGGGTGAAGCTGTCGAGCTGCTTTTTCACCGCGTCGATCACCTTGGGGTGGCGGTGGCCGGTGTTGACCACGGCGATACCGGCGGCGAAATCGATGTAGCGGTTGCCTTCGACATCCCAGACCTCGGCGTTCTCGGCACGCTCCACGTAGATCTGGGTCATCATGCCAACGCCGCGGGCGATGGCGGTATTGCGGCGCTTGGCGATATCGGCGTTCTTCATCTCTTCTGTCCTTGACTGACTGGGCGCCTCGCGCCCGAAAAACTCTCCGGCAAAGGCACGCCTGAAAGCAGCGGCAGCCGGAACGCAACAACCATATCTGAACGGCCGCTGCACAGCCATAAAAAAATGATCAAATTTTTCCTGAGGTGGCGAATGAAAGAAAATTCGCCGCCTGCGAATCATGCCAGTTGACCGCGAATCAGTGATCCGCTTAGATTCGAGCAAGTGATTTGCGTCAGCGTGGCCCCAGATCGCGCGACTGAGCAGTTTGGCAGGGCGGAGAGGCGAGCAAGAGGCTCGTCTTTCTGTTTTTCAAGGTTGGGTCAGGTGCTTTTGCTCAACACCCCAATCAACAGCCTGCATCTCGCGCAAACGGCTGGCCGTGCGTTCGAATTCAAAAGTGCCTTCGCCCTCAACGTAGAGCATCTCTGGCTCGGCCGCGGCGGAACAGATGAGCCGCACGCGGGCTTCGTAGAGGGCGTCGATCAGGGTCACGAAGCGGCGCGCCTCGTTGAAGTTCTGCCGCGACAGGCGTGGGATATCCTCAAGGATCAAGACCCGGGCGGCCTCGGCCAGTGCCAGATAGTCCGCCGCGCCCAGCGGCTTGCCACAAAGATCAAAGAAACTTGCCCGCGCCACGCCATTGCGGAAACCGGGGATTTCGACATCACGGCCATTGACGCGCAGCATAAGCGGCCGTGATGCATCGCCGGCAAAGTCTTTCCAGAGCGCTTCAATGGCAGCGCGAGCAGCGGCATTGTTCGGCGTAAAATAGGTCTTTTCGCCCTCAAGCCGCCCCTGCCGATAGTCGGTCTCGCTGGCAAGTTCGTGGATGACCAGGCGCTCTTTCAGCATTGATATGAATGGCAGAAATAGCTGGCGGTTGAGGCCGTTTTTGTAGAGGTCATCGGGGTGCCGGTTCGAGGTCGTCACCACCGTCACGCCGGCGGCAAAAAGCTTTTCAAAAAGCCGCCCGACGATCATCGCGTCGGCAATATCGCTGATCTGCATCTCGTCGAAGGCCAGAAGCCTGACTTCCTTGGCGAGTATCTCGGCCACCGGAGCGATGGCGTCGTCCACACCCCGCGCCCGCGCCTTACCCATCTCGGCATGGACCCATTGCATGAAGGCGTGAAAATGCTCGCGCTTCTTGGGCGCCTCGACCTCGGCATAGAGCAGGTCCATCAGCATCGACTTGCCGCGCCCGACCCCGCCCCAGAGGTAGAGGCCCCTCACCGGCTCGGGCGCCTTGGCGAACCAGCCGCGTTTGACGGGGTGGGACAGACCTTCGCGCACCCTCTCAAGCTCGGGCAAGGCGGCAAGCTGCGCGGGATCGGAGGTAATCCGCGCCGCGTCGATGCCTGCCTGATACGCCTCTTGAATGGTCATGCCCCGACATAGCCAGAGGCCGTCCGCTTGGGAATACCTCGCACGTCCTGAAATTTGTTTGACGTCGCTCGAGAAAGGAGGATGGTGAGGCCATGCAGAAATCAGCGCCGCTTTTCACTCCGGTTCTCATCGTCGGTTCGATCATCGTGATGACCGGCTTTGCAATCCGCGCGTCGTTTGGGGTTTTCCAGATCCCGATCGCCGAGGAATTCGGCTGGCTCCGCGCCGATTTCTCGCTCGCCATTGCGATCCAGAACCTCTTCTGGGGCATCGGCCAGCCGATTTTCGGCGCTATTGCCGAGAAGATCGGGGATCGTAAGGCGATCATCCTCGGGGCGCTGTTCTATGCGGCGGGCCTGTTGCTGTCCGCGGGCGCGACCACACCCTTGGCCCACCAGTTCTACGAAACCCTCGTCGGATTTGGCGTCGCCGGCACGGGCTTTGGCGTTGTCCTCGCGGTCGTTGGCCGCGCCAGTTCGGCCGAGAACCGGTCGATGAGCCTTGCCATCGCGACGGCCGCTGGCTCGGCCGGCCAGATGATCGGCGCTCCGGTGGCCGAGATCCTACTGGGCTATATGACCTGGCAGATGGTCTTCGTGACCTTTGCCGCCGCGATCCTTGCCGTGCTTCTTCTCCTGCCGCTCATGCGGGCGCCGCAAATGGCGTCGAAGGCCGAGCTTGAGGAAACGATGGGCCAGATCCTTGTGCGGGCGTTCAAGGATCCCTCCTATTCGATGATCTTCCTCGGCTTCTTTTCCTGCGGCTATCAGCTGGCCTTCGTGACCGCCCATTTCCCCGCCTTCGTCACCGAAATGTGCAGCCCGATTGGCGAAGCGGGCATTCTGTCGAGCCTCGGCATCACCACGACCTCGGCCCTGGGCGCGGTATCCATATCGCTTATCGGTTTCGCCAATATCGCCGGAACCATTGCCGCCGGTTGGGCCGGCAAGCGGTTTACCAAGAAATACCTCCTCGCGGGCATCTATCTGGGCCGCACGCTTGTGGCTGCATGGTTCATCCTGACGCCGATGACGCCGACGACCGTGATCCTTTTCTCGCTTCTCATGGGATCGCTCTGGCTTGCCACCGTGCCGCTCACCAGTGGCCTTGTCGCCCATATCTATGGCCTGCGCTATATGGGGACGCTCTACGGCATCGTCTTCTTCAGCCACCAGCTTGGCAGCTTCCTTGGCGTCTGGCTGGGCGGCAAGCTCTACGACATCTACGGCACCTACACCTATGTCTGGTGGGTCGGTGTCGGCGTTGGCCTCTTCTCGGCGATCATCCACCTCCCGATCCGCGAGAAGAGGGCGGAGCTGGCGGCGGCCTGATCTCAGGCGGCTTTCGTTTCCTTCACGAAGGCTTCGAACGCTGCGACCACCTCATCCGAGTGGGTATAGGGCATGCCGTGGCCTGCGTCCTCGACGACAACGATATGAGCATCCTTGTTCCACTCCTTGAGGACTTCCATCATCTCAAGCGGCACAACATCGTCCAACGCGGCCCAGATGCCCAGCACCGGGATGCCAGCGGCATAGATCGTCTCGTGTTCTGGCCTATAGTTGTGGCGAAACGTATCGCGAGTCATAGCCGACGACACGGCATACCGAAATCCGCGCCTGTCGAGTTGGTCGAGTTGAATCTGGTGAATTCCCGGCACGTCGATCTTCTCGCCCATACTGGATTCAATGCCGATCTGCAAAATCTGCGAGCCGCGAACAGCATAGATCAAATTCGCCAGAAGTGGGACTTGAATCACAAATCTCGTCCACAGAGAGAACTTTTTTACCAATTGGAACCCGGCAGGAGCGAGCAGGACTAAATGGGAAACCCGATCAGGGTGGCGTTTTGCATAGGTCGGCGCGATGAAGCCGCCCATCCGGCCATAGATATCGTAGATCAGCACGCGATAGCCCTTGGCCGCGAGCTTCTGCGCCACGGCGAGGTAGGCGTCCGAGGGCGTCGTCTGCCCGTGCACGCAGACGACCACAGGCCCGCCCTTTGGCCCGAACCAGCGATAGTGGGTGATGCCTTGTGAAAGTTTGGCAAGGCTTCCGGGGGCTTTGGAGTGATCGACCGGCTTGCGGAAACGTTCGCGGATGAAAGGGGCGGCGATGATCGCGGCAACGATCAGGATAGCAATCGAGAGGTATTCCATAGGTCAGGCGGTCTTTTTCTTCCAGACGTCCATGATATAGCGGCAGGTCATCAGATCAAGGTGCGCACCGCCGCCGTTCTTGAAGAGCGTGATATCATCGTCCGAGCGGCGGGTGAAATTCTTAAGACCGTAGAAATCCGCAAGCACATGATCCTCGCCGAAAACGCCGTTGGCGATTGGGGTCTTTAGCTCGCCGATATGGGCGATGGTCGTATGCCGGTTGTCAACGAAGACGCGGGAGCGCAGAAGAGCCGCATCATCCGCCTCGCGCATATCGGGGCGGTAAGCGCCGATCAGGTCGATGTGCTGGCCGGGGCGGAGCCAGTCGCCGCGGATCAGCGGCTCGGAACTCATCGTGGCCGATGTGACGATATCGGCCACGCGCACCGCGGCTTCGAGGTCGGTCGCCACACTTACACCGGGGCAATCCTTGGCGAACTCTTCCGCGCCTTCGGGGCTGCGGTTCCAGACGGAGAACTCGGCCCCCGGGAAGGCCGCGCCATAGGCCTCGACAAGGCTGCGCCCCACGGTGCCCGCACCCACGATCAGGATCTTGCGGCTATCGGGCCGCGCAAGGCGGCGGGCGGCGAGAAGGCTGTCGCCGGCGGTTTTCCATTTGGTCACGAGGTGAAAATCAATCACCGCCTCAAGCGCCCCATCCTCGTCGGAGAAAAGGCTTACCGCGCCCCCGACCATCGGCTTGCCCTTTGCGCGGTTGCCGGGGAATACGGTCGCCGCCTTCACGGCAAGGCCCATGCCGTCGATCCATGCCGAGCGGTTCAGAAGCGTATCCTTGCCGCGATAGAGGAATACATCCTCGACCTTGGCGGGCGAGCGTGTGTGGCCCGCAGCCAGTGCGTCGGTCAGGGCAAGCCAATCGAGGCCCTTCTCGCCTTCCGCAAAGGGGATCACGTCAAAACTCATAGCGCCTCGCTTTCATTCAACAGGCCTTCCGAAACCAGCCGCACGGCCCAGCCCGAAGGCCCATCGAAAAGGTGTGTCTGCCAACCGCGGCGGGCGGCGGCTGCGATATTCTCGGCCCGATCATCCGCAAAGAGAAGCCCCGCCGGATCAAGCCCGCAATCGGCCTCGAGCATCGCATAGATTTCAGGGCTTGGCTTGGTCACGCCCATCTCGCCCGACAGATAGAGCCGGTCGAAATCGCCAAGGAAGGGATAGGCGCTGAGGCCCGTGTCATATGCCTTGCGGCTGATGTTGCTCAGGGCAAAGACGGGAACGCCCCGCTTGCGCAGCGCCCCGAGAAGCCGCGCGGAATGGTCAATCGCGGGGCTCGCCATATCGAGCCAGTTGTCGTGCCACATCCGGATCTCGGGGGCGAACTCCGGCAGCGCCTCGGCTGCGGCATAGATCGTTTCGCGGAAGGGGCTGCCGCTGTCGATCTTTTCGTTCACGCCATGTAGATCGACCGCCGCGAACATCGCTTCGCGCCGCGCCCGCCCGATTGCGCGATCGTAAAATCGTTCCGGCTGCCACTCGATGAGGACGTTTCCGATGTCGAATATAACGGCGTCGATAGGCATTCTTCGTCTCGTCTCAGCGGCGACCACGCGGCCCTATGCGGATGCCGCCCCGGCGCGCCACGGCTTCCCGAAGGATCAAATAGAGTCCCGAGGCGAGGATCAAGGCGATACCTGTCAGCGCCACCGCATCGGGCCATTCGCCGAAAACGACAATGCCCCAGATGACCGCGAGCGGCAGGGCGAGATATTCAAACGGCGCGACCAGTGCCGCCTCGGCCACGCGGTAGGCATGGCTGATGAAATAGCCGCCCAGCGAGATAACGGCGCCGGTCACGATCAGGAGCGCCCAGTCGCCCGCATCCGGCATGACCCAAGCTCGCAGAAGGAAATCGAGGATCGCGCCATCATCCGAGGCATAGCGCCCGTCGCCCAGCACAAGGCCCGCAGTGGAGGCGACGATGATGAAGGCAACCTGAATGTAAAAGCTCATGGTCGCGGCGCTTTCGGTGCGGCCGATATAGCGCGTCATCATGTGCATCGCCGCGTAGCCCACGGCCGAGGCGATGGGGAAAAGCGCGGCGAGCCGGAAGGTCTCGGCGCCGGGGCGCAGCATGATCGTCACGCCGACAAGGCCGATCACCACCGCGAGCCAGCGGTGCGGTCCGACGTGTTCGCGCAGGAAGATCACCGAAAAGACGGTGATGACGATGGGCGCGACGAAGAAAAGCGCCACGCCCTCGGCGAGCGGCAGGACCGAGAGGCCAAGGAAGAAAGTGATGTTGGAGAAAACAACGAAACTCGCCCGCAGCATATGCAGCCAGAAACGGTTGGTCCGCGCTGCCGCGAGGCCGCCGCTAAAGGGGAAGATCACGACGAAGAGCACGGCCATAGCCACGACCGAGCGGATCAGGATCACCTCGTGCAGCGGATAGCCGCCGCTGAGGAACTTGATCGCCATGTCGTTGACCGAAAAGAACAAGACCGCGAGAAGCGCGCTTGCTGCCCCGATGATGGAAGGATGGTCTTTGAACTGGGCCAACATGGCGCCAGCCTAGGGGCGGTGCAAATCGGCAATCTGTCCTGTCCGCGACAGGCCTTGGCCCTAGCCGCCGCGTTTGACCCTCTGGACCTCGCGCTCGAGCGCGTCGAGAAACCGGCTCCGGTCGGTCTTGCTGAAGGCTTTGCCGCCGCCCTGCCGGAATGGATCCGCCGCACGCAGGTCGGCCATCAGATCGCGCATCCCCAGAACCTGCCCGATATTCGCCTCGGTCAGCGCCTCGCCGTTGTGCTTAAGCACCCGCGCGCCAGCGGCCACGCATTTGGCGGCGAGCGGAATATCCCCCGTCACCACGATATCGCCTTTGCCCGCCCGCTCGGCGATCCACATATCGGCAATGTCGGGCCCGTCAGGAACGATCACCGTTTCGACCAGAGGGTTGGCCGAGGGTCGGATGCCGCCGTTTGAGACGATGAACATCTTGATGCCGTGGCGGGTGGCGACCCGCTCGGCCTCGGCCTTCACCGGACAAGCATCGGCATCGACATAGATCACGCGAACAAAGCCTCGGCATGGAAGGCGATATGTTCTTCGGCGAAGG
>RFZI01000061.1 GCA_009920775.1 Paracoccaceae bacterium
GCGCTTGAGGCGGTGAAAGAGATCGTGGGCGCGGGCGAAGGATTGCGCGGGCGGATGATGATCTATGACGGGCTCTATGCCGAGACCCGCGTAATGAAACTCTCCCGCCGCGCCGATTGCCCGATTTGCGGTCTGGAACATCCCTGACCCGAGGGATAGCCTCCGCCGCAGCAAGGAGACACCCTCAATGACCAATCCGCTTTTGGAAGAGTGGCAAACGCCCTTTGGCTTGCCCCCGTTCGATCAGATCAAAGACGAAGATTTCAGCCCTGCCGTCGATGCTGCCCTCGCCGAGGCCCGCGCCGCCATTGCCGCCATCACCGGCAACCCAGACGAGCCGACCTTCGCCAATACCATCGAGGCGCTGGAACTGGCCGACGAGCATCTGAGCGCCATTCTCGGTGCCTTCTATGCGCTGGCCGGAGCCGACAGCAATCCGGCCCGCCAAGCGCTCCAGCGCGAGTTTGCGCCGAAACTGTCGGCCTATAGCTCCGAGGTCGCCTCCAACGCCGCGCTTTTCGCCCGCATTGACGCGCTTTGGCAGAAGAAAGACGCGCTGGGCCTGTCCGACGAGCAATCCCGCGTCCTGATGCTGACGCGGCGCGGCTTTGTCCGTTCGGGCGCGCTTCTGCAAGGGGCCGAGGCCGAGCGGCTGAAAGAGGTCAAGTCGCGCCTCGCCGTTTTGGGCACCGAGTTCACCCAGAACCTTCTGGCCGACGAAAGCGGCTGGTTCATGCCCCTCGGGCAAGACGACCTCGTGGGCCTTCCCGATTTCGTCGTCCATGCCGCCGAGGCCGCGGGCGAGGAAAAGGGCGCGGGCGGGCCGGTGGTGACGCTGTCGCGCTCGCTCATCGTGCCGTTCCTGCAATTCAGCCCGCGCCGCGAATTGCGCGAAAAGGCCTATGAGGCTTGGGTCGCCCGTGGCGCCAATGGCGGCGAAACCGATAACCGCGGCATCGCGGGCGAGACGCTGAAGCTGCGCTCCGAGCGGGCCAAGCTCTTGGGCTATGAGACCTTCTCGGACTATAAGATCGAGACCGAAATGGCCGGCACGCCCGAGGCGGTGCGCGATCTTCTGATGCGGGTTTGGGAGCCCGCGAAGAAATCCGCGCTGGCCGATGCCAAGGTGCTGGAAGCCATGCTCCATGCCGACGGGTTCTCCGGCCCGCTCGAGGCTTGGGACTGGCGCTATTATTCGGAAAAGCGCCGCAAGGCCGAGCACGATCTCGACGAGTCGGAGATCAAGCCATACTTCCAGCTTGACCGGATGATCGAAGCCGCCTTCGCCTGCGCGAACCGCCTTTTCGGCCTTGAATTTGCGCCCGCCGAAGGCCCGTTCTATCACCCCGATGTGCGCCACTGGAACGTGACGCGCGGTGGCGAGCATATCGCACTTTTCGTGGGCGATTATTTCGCCCGTGGCTCCAAGCGGTCGGGCGCGTGGTGCTCGGCCATGCGGGCGCAACAGCGGCTTTCGGGCGATGTGCGCCCGATCGTCGTCAACGTCTGCAATTTCGCCAAGCCGGGCGCAGGCGATCCCGCACTTCTCTCGTATGACGATGCGCGGACGCTCTTCCACGAGTTCGGCCACGCGCTGCACCAGATGCTGTCGAACGTGACCTATGAGTCGATCTCCGGCACCAGCGTCGCCCGCGATTTCGTCGAGTTACCGAGCCAGCTTTACGAGCACTGGCTCGAGGTGCCCGAGGTTCTCTCGGAATTCGCCACCCACGCCGAGACCGGCGAGCCGATGCCCAAGGCGCTGCTCGACCGTCTCTTGGCGGCGACGACCTATGACATGGGGTTCCAGACGGTCGAGTTCGTTTCTTCGGCTCTCGTCGATCTGGCCTTCCACGATGGCCCGCCGCCCGCCGATCCGATGCAGAAGCAGGCCGAGGTCTTGGAAGAGATCGGGATGCCCCATGCAATACGGATGCGCCACGCCACCCCGCATTTCGCCCATGTCTTTACCGGAGACGGCTATTCCAGCGGCTACTATAGCTATATGTGGTCGGAAGTGATGGACGCCGACGCCTTTGCCGCCTTCGAAGAGGTGGGCGATCCCTTCGACGCCGCTCTGGCTGCGAGCCTTGAGAAGAACATCCTCTCGGCGGGCGGTTCGGAAGAAGCGGCCGACCTTTACACCCGCTTCCGCGGGCGGATGCCGGGGGTCGAGCCGCTTTTGAAAGGGCGGGGGCTTTTGGACGTAGCCTAGGCCAGTCGGGCCTATTCCTCGCCGGGATCGCCGAGCGGATCCTTGTGGATCAGCACATCGGCGTTGGGATAGGCCGCGATGATCGCGCGGCGGAGCCCAGCGCCGATGGCATGGGCTTCGGTCAGGGACTGATCACCGTCAAGCTCGATGTGCAGGTTGACGAAGACGCGGCTACCCGCCTGACGGCTTTTCAGATCGTGAAAGCCATGCACGCCCGGATAGCTCCCGGCAATTTCGGCAATTCCGGCTAGCATCGCCGGATCGGCCCGCCGGTCCATCAGCGCGTCCCACGCGGCCTTGCCGATGCGGATCGCGCCGAAGGCCATGAAGAGGGCCGCACCAATTGCGACGACCGAGTCGATCTCGTTCAGGCCGAACCGCGACGAGGCATAAAGCGCGACCACGGCGCCGAGGTTGGGGACCATGTCGCCGATGTAATGGAGGCTGTCGGCGGCCACGACCTTGTTGCCCGTCTTGACCGCGACGCGGCGCTGCCAGAGCACCAGCCCGCCGGTCACGACAATAGCGAAGACGACAACGGCGATGCCCTTTTCTTCCTGCTGCGGCATGACGCTGTCGCCCGCCAATAGGCGCATGACGGCGGCGAAGGTAATGACGCCCGCCGAGGCGATGATAAACAATGATTGCGCCAGCGCGGCAAGGTCTTCGGCCGAGGTATGGCCGAAGGCGTGATCCTCGTCGGCGGGTTTGGCGGCATAGGCGATGGCGGCAAGGCCGCCCAGAGACATCATCAGGTCCATCGCGCTGTCGGCCAGCGTGGCCGCGACCGAAAGCGCTCCGGTTTCGCTCAGCGCCCACAGCTTGGCTATGACCAGAACAAAGGCGACCAGAACCGAAAGGACTCCGGCCGAAAGATTTAGGCGCGTGTGATCGGTGCGGTTCATGCGGGCTCCGGGGCTGTCGTCCGAGATTATTCGCGCAGCTCGTCCGCGTCCACGCCCCAAAGCGCGGTCTTGAGCGCCCAGCCCTTATAGCCGCCCGCCTCGATCCGGCACCAATTGATCTCGCAGGTTCCAAGGAAGGCGACGACGCCCTGTTCGAAAACAGCGACCTCAGGTGCATCCGGCTCGGGGCGCGAGCGGACGGGGGTTTGATCCTCGTCGATCAGAACCGAGCGTTCGCCCGACAGGAGGGTGTAGTGAACCCAGCCCCCCAGCCCGTCGCGATCGACGATCCGCCGCCAGTTTTCGTATTCCGCGATGATCTGGACCGGAAGGTCGGCGCGCTTGTAGATCCAGTCGATCCGGTGGGTGAGCGAAGGGCCGCGGCGGACGTTGGTCTCGGCGGATTTCAGCGAGACATAGCGCGGCAGGGGAAGGTTGGTCACTGGCCCGCGGGTCGGATCGGCGGCGGGGCTTTCCTGTGCAAGCGCGGCACCGCCCAGAAGGACGGTGGCGGCGAGGGCGCCGACCCTAAAGAAATGCGCGAGCGACCTCATCGTCCTGCCCTTGATTGCTGCTCTTTGGCCTTCTCGTCTCGGGTGCTCTTGTGCCCCGCGGCCTTGAAGGGCAATCTGCCACTAAAGACCGGAATATGCAAAGCGCGGGAGAGTGTTTCATGCCAGGCAAGCAACTGAGTGTTGTCGTCACGCGACGGTTGCCCGAAGTGGTCGAGACCCGGATGAAAGAGCTCTTTAACGTGACACTCCGCGAGGATGACACGCCGATGAGCCGCGAACAGTTGGCGGCGGCGATGCAGGGGGCGGATGTGCTGGTCCCGACGCTGACCGACCAGATCGACCAGCGGCTTCTGGCGCAGGCCGGCGACAGGCTCAAGCTGATCGCCAATTTCGGCTCGGGCATCGACCATATCGACGTGCATACCGCGCGGCAGCGGGGGATTCTTGTCTCGAACACGCCCGGCGTTGTGACCGAGGATACCGCCGACATGACGCTGGCGCTTCTTCTCGCCGTGACCCGTCGAATCCCCGAGGGGCTTGCGCTCATGCAAAGCGGCGAATGGGCCGGTTGGGCGCCGACCGCTATGCTTGGCGGGCGGATCGCGGGGCGGCGTCTTGGCATCCTCGGCATGGGGCGCATCGGCCTTGCCGTGGCCAAACGGGCGCGGGCCTTTGGCATGTCGGTGCACTACCACAACCGCAAGCGCCTGCGCCCCGAGATTGAGGATCCGGGGCCGAGATCAACCCGCGCCTGCGCGAGCTCAATAACGTGGTGCTCCTGCCGCATATGGGCTCGGCCACGGTCGAGGGCCGCGCCGAGATGGGCGAAAAGGTCATCATCAATATCAAGACCTTCGCCGACGGCCACCGCCCGCCCGACCTTGTCGTGCCGGGGATGCTCTAGGGGCTGCGGCCCTGTGTCACGCAAACGTGGCTTGCAGTGATCAAGGCGGCGGCTAGTCTCACGCCATTGGACAGCGGGTTTTTGATCCTCTGAAGATCGCTATGTGGCTTGCGCTCGTTCTGGCGCTGGCGCTGACGGTCATGACCCAGCATGGCCCCACGATGCTTCCCGCAGCACCGAGCCATAGCGCCGATCATTCGGGGCACGACCAGCCGATGCCGGATCATGCAAGCTGTGTTCTGGCCTGCATGGCTTTCGTGGAGGTCGAGCCAGCGTCCGATGCTCTGCCGCTGCGAGTGCTCATCGGTCTGGCGGTGATACCGCCGGTCGGGCTTTTGATCGGTCAGGAGACAGAATGGGCAGGACGACCACCTTGGTCGTCCGGGTTCTAACAACGCAACCATTCCCATTCCCGGCCCCATGTGGCCGAACCTAGAGGTCACCATGACTCATTCCTTTTCCCGGCGCGGCTTTCTCGCAGCGTCTTCCGCTAGCCTACTTGGCGCAACCTTGCCCCTGCCCGGCATGGCCGCCCCCGAACGGCGCAGCCTTTTCGCCACCACGCGCACCCTCGATATCGACGGGCGTGCCGCAACGGTGATGGGGCTCCTCAATGCCTCGGGTCAGACGGGCCTGACCTTCGACGAAGGCTATGCCTTCTCGGTCCGGCTTGAAAATCAGCTTGGAGAGCCGACGCTAATCCATTGGCACGGCCAAATCCCGCCCAATGTGCAGGATGGCGTGCCCGATATGCCCGCGCCGATGCTTCGCCCCGGCGAGACGCGCGATTATGACTATGCAACCTCCCCCGGCACCCACTGGATGCACGCGCATATTCCTTCCCACGAGATGCAGCTTCTGGCCGCGCCACTGATCGTGCGGCGCGCCGAGGAGGTGGCGGAAGATCGGCAGGAGGTTGTGATGTTCCTCCACGATTTCTCGTTCCGCAGCCCCGAGGAAATCTTTGACGAGTTGGGCATCGTTGCCTCGGGCGGGCATTCGATGGGCGGGATGTCGGGGATGTCGGGCATGATGAACCACGGCGCGATGGGTCACGGCGAGATGGACCTGAACGATATCGACTTCGACGCCTACCTCGCCAATGACAGGACCCTGAGCGACCCTGATGTGGTCGCGGTCGAGGCGAGCGGGCGCATCCGCCTGCGGATCGTCAACGCCGCGGCGGCGACTGTGTTCTGGATCGACACCGGCACCCTTGCGGCGCAGGCTGTGGCGGTCGATGGTCAGCCCATCGTGCCGGTCAGCGGCAACCGCTGGGGCCTTGCCATGGCGCAACGGATCGACCTTTTGATCGACCTGCCCGCGGGCGGCGGAGCCTGGCCGATCCTCGCGCTGCGGGAAGGCGCCCGCGAGCAGACGGGGATCATCCTCGCCACACCGGGCGCCGAGGTGCGAAAGGTCGCCGCCAAGGCCGATGCCGCAGCACCCGCCTTCGACCTGAATCTGGCGCAGGAAGCGAAGTTCGTGGCCCGCGATTCCTTGGCGCCTCGCCTGTTGAACCGCGGTTATATGATGATGCTGAGCGGCGCGATGACACCCTATAGCTGGTCGATCGACGGGCAGGCATGGCCGGACTATCTGCCGGTGGATTGCGCCTCTGGCGAGCGCGTCGAGATCATGTTCCACAATATGTCGATGATGGGCCACCCGATGCACCTGCATGGGCATCACTATCAGGTGGTGGGCCTGAACGGCCGCCCACTCAACGGGGCGCGGCGCGACACGGTCTATGTGCCGCCCATGGCCTCGGTGACGATTGCCTTCGATGCGGGGGAAAGCGCGGACTGGATGCTCCACTGTCACCACATGGCGCATCTGCAAAGCGGCATGATGACGGTTTTGAGCGTGGCCTGACGGACCCCGTCAAGCCACACCGACGGGCTGCCAGAGGCGCTAGGCGGTGGCGAGCGCCTTCCAGGCGTTGAGACCGCCCGCGATAAAGCGGGCGTTCTTATAGCCCATGTCCCGCAGGCTCGCCGCCGAAAGGGCGCCGCGATTGTTGGCGTTGCAGTAGCACAGGATCACGGTGTCGAGGTCGGCGATCTTACCCTCGACATTCATCTCAAGCTTGCCACGGCTGATGTTGAGCGAGCCGGGGATATGGCCCGCGGCGTGCTCATCAGGATCGCGGATGTCGAGGGCGACAGCGCCCTCGGCCATCAGCGCGGCAACATCGACCGGATCGGCCTCGGCCACACGGGCGCGGGCGGCATCGGCCATGGCTTGGAACTTGCTGGTGTAATTCATGGGGAACTCCTTTGTTTCGGAGCTCCCCTAACCTCGCGCGGAGGGGCTTTCAACCCGATACATTAGAAAAGACACATATAAGTTATAGAAGCCGAAAAGGCTTGGCCTTTCCCTAACGATACACCTGATCCTCGGTCGGGAAGGCCCGCGTCTTGACCTCTTCGGCATAGCGGCGGACCGACTCCTCGATCATCGGCCCTAGCTGCCCATAGACCTTGACGAATTTCGGCGTCCAGGGGTTGAGGCCGAGCATATCCTCAAGGACGAGGATCTGCCCGTCGCACTCGACCGAGGCGCCGATGCCAATGGTGGGAATGTCGATCTGGCGGGTGATCTTGGCGGCAAGCGGCTCGACCATGCCCTCAAGCACGACGGCAAAGGCGCCGGCATCGGTCACGGCGCGGGCGTCTTCCTCGTGCAGGTGCCAGCTGTCTTCGTCTCGGCCTTGGGTTTTGAAGCCGCCCATGACGTGGCTTGACTGCGGGGTAAGACCGATATGCGCCATGACCGGAATGCCGCGCTCGACCAAGAAGCGGATGGTCTCGGCCATGCGCTTGCCGCCCTCGAGCTTGATCGCGCCGCAGCCGGTCTCCTTCATCACCTTGGCGGCATTGCGGAAGGCCATGTTGGGGCTCTCCTCATAGGTGCCAAAGGGCATATCGACGACAATGAGCGCCTTTTTCGTGCCGCGCACCACCGCCTTGCCGTGCATGATCATGAGGTCCAAGGGTACGCCCACGGTCGATTCCATCCCGTGCATCACCATCCCTAGGCTGTCGCCCACGAGGATAAAATCGGCATATCTGTCGACGATCGCCGCGGTATGGGCATGATAGGAGGTGAGGGAAACGATCGGCTCGCCGCCTTTCCTTTTTGCAATCATCGGAACGGTATTCCGGCGGATTTGCTGGGGTTGGCTGCTCATTTTCTGATCTCCCTCTGATCTATCAGCAGAACGGGGTTGTCCTCGGGGCCAAAGGCCACGGACAGCATGATGGCGATGTCTCCGGCGGGAATACCCCCGACAGGGGTCAGTGTTCCAGCTTCGACGATATCAATGGCGACCAAGCGCCCGCGCGGCTCGGCGGCGATGACAGCGCGCATCGCTTCGTCGATTGCGGCAACACTGGCTCCGGCTCCGGCGGCTCTCTCGGCGGCATCCAGCGCTTTCGAAAGGCAGACCGCGGCACCGCGATCCTCGGGCGTCAGGCGCACATTGCGCGACGACATGGCGAGCCCGTCGGCCTCGCGTACTGTGGCGACACCGAAGATCTGGATCGGAATGTGCAAATCGCGCACCATCCGGCGGATCACCTGCAGCTGCTGGTAGTCCTTCTCGCCGAAATAGGCGGCGTCGGCCTGAATGATGTTGAAGAGCTTGCAGACCACCGTTGCAACGCCGCGGAAATGCCCCGGCCGGACGAGACCGTGCAGCATATTCGCAAGCCGTGTTGTCTCGACGATGGTCTCGTCGCCCTCGGGATAGATCTCGGAAACCTGCGGGATGAACACCGCCGCCACCCCTGCCGCCTCCAGCATCGCAAGATCGGCCGCTTCGGTGCGGGGATAGCTCTCAAGGTCGGCGGGGTTGCCGAATTGGGTCGGGTTAACAAAGATCGTGGCAATCACCCGATCATGCGTGCCTTTGGCCTCGGCCACCAGCTGCATATGGCCTGCGTGCAGCGCGCCCATGGTCGTCACCAGCCCGACTGTAGCGCCATCGCGGCGATATTGGGCGACGGCGGTGCGGATATCGGCGACTGTCCGGCAAATCTGCATCTCGGCTCCTTCTGGTTGTCCTGTTGATATGCGCTCGCAGCGTTGGGAACAACTGCTCGCGCGCAGGGGGCTCTGCCCCCGTCTCCTTGCGGAGACTCCCCCGGAGTATTTGCCGCCAATAGATGCGGGGATTTCTTTTGGCCCAAAATACTCTCGGGGGTGAATGCGGCTTGCCGCAGAGGGGGCAGACAGCCCCCTTGCCCCCGCTTCCGCCCCGCAAGTCGGTTTTGGTATGCGAGGCGTCGGCTGGCTCTCGCTTTGGACCCCAGTTTGCGACAGATTGCGGGCAATTCATTCTACGGGAGTCGCGCGATGAAGACCCATGTCAAAGCTCTGGTCGTTGGCGGTGGCGCCATCGGCACTTCGATTGCCTATCACCTCGCAAAGGCGGGTTGGGAGGATGTGATGCTTCTTGAGCGGGACGAGCTGACCTCGGGCTCGACCTGGCACGCCGCGGGCCTTCTGCCGCTTTTCAACATGGGTTATGCGACGACCCATATCCACAAATACTCGGTCGATTACTACAAGACGCTTGAAGAAGAGACCGGGCTCAACGCGGGCTTCTATGTGGTGGGCAACCTGCGCATGGCGCAGTCGCAGGACCGGATGGACGAGTTCATGCTCTATTCCTCGGTGGCCGAGACCGCGGATGTCTATCACGAATTCCTGACGCCTGCGCAGATCAAGGAGCGCTGGCCCTTGGTGCGGACCGAAGACCTCCAAGGCGCGCTTTTCCACCCGCAGGACGGCTATATCAACCCCGCCGATGTGACCATGGCGATGGCCAAGGGCGCGCGGCAGCGGGGTGTCATTATCGAGCGCAAATGGCAGGTCGACGGCTATGTCTGGACTGGTTCGGAATGGCGCGTGACCTGCACGAAGATGGTCGAGAAGGGGGGCAACCTCCTGCCCTCGGACGAGCAGATTGTCATCACCGCCGAGCACGTTGTCACCGCCACGGGCAACCATGCCCAGCGCACGGCCAAGCTTCTGGGCCTTCGTATCCCGGCTATACCGGTCGAGCACCAGTATATCGTCACCGAGCCGGATCCCGAGCTGGTCGCCTATCGCGAGGCGGGCAATCCGCAGCATCCGGTTCTGCGCGATGCGGATGCCAAGTGGTATGTCCGCGAGGAGCGCGGCGGCTGGATCCTTGGGCCCTACGAGCGCAATGCTCCGGCCCGTTTCGAATATGGCGTGCCCGACAGCTTCCGCGCCGACCTTTTCCCGCTCGATCTGGAGCGGATCGAAGAGGAATATATGTCGATGATCCACCGTATCCCCTCGTCGGAGACGGTCGGCCTCAAAGACGATTTCAACGGCCCGATCTGTTATACGCCCGACGGCAACCCGCTGGTTGGCCCGGCACCGGGCCTGCGGAATATGTGGCTGGCCGAGGGCTTCTCCTTCGGGATCACCGCCGCGGGCGGCACGGGCTATTACCTTGCCCAGATGATGGTCGAAGGCGAGGCCGAGATCGACATGGCGAGCCTTGACCCCAAGCGCTATGGCTCGTGGATGACGACCGAATACGGGGCGCGGAAGAACGAGGAGTGCTATGAGCACGTCTACATCCTCCACCACCCCGATGAAGAGCGCGAGGCCTGCCGGCCGCTGCGCACAGCACCCGTCTATGATCGCCAGAAGGCGCTGGGCGCGCAGTTCGGGCAGGTGAATGGCTGGGAGCGGCCCAACTATTACGGGCCGCTCGATGCCGCCGAGGACTTCGACCATCACACCCGCAGCTTCCGCCGTGGCGGCTGGTGGCAATATGCGGTCGAAGAGGCCAAGGCGATCCGCGAGGGCGTGGGCCTGATTGATGCGACCGCCTTCACCAAGCACGTTGTCAAAGGCCCCGGCGCGACCGCGTTCCTCGATTGGTTCACCTGCAACAAGCTGCCCAAGATTGGCCGGATCAACCTGACCTATGCGCTGACCGCCGCGGGCACGACGCGGACCGAATACACCATCGTTCGCCGCGGCGAGAACGACTATTACCTCGTCTCCGCCGGTGCCTGGACCGACTATGACGCCGATTTCCTGCGCAAGGCGGCCGAGGACAAGGCGGCGGAGTTTGGCTATATCGAGATCCAGAACGTCACGACCCAATATGGCGTTTTCGCCATCGCGGGCCCGAAATCGCGCGATGTTCTGAAAGAGCTCATCAAGGATGCCGAGCCGGAGAGCGCGCTGTCGAACAAGCGCTTCCCGTGGCTGTCGGCGCAGCGGATCGAGCTCGGCATGTGTCCGGTGGATGCGATCCGTGTGGCCTATACGGGCGAGTTGGGTTGGGAATTGCATCACCCGATCGAGATGCAGCGCTATCTCTGGGATCAGCTGATGGCCGCTGGCGCCAAGCACGGGCTGAAGCTCGTGGGCGCCCGGGCGCAGAACTGGCTGCGGCAGGAGAAGAGCTATCGTGCTTTCGGCACCGAGCTGGGCCGCGATGCGACGCCGCTTCAGGCCGATCTGCCGCGGTTTGTGGATTTGTCGAAGGACTTCCACGGCAAGGCGGCGATGGAGGCCAAGGGCGTGCGGTTCAAATGTGTGACCGTGCTGATCGACGGGCCGGCCGATGCCGATCCGTGGGGTAAGGAGGCGCTGATTGATCCGGCGACGGGGGCGAAGGTTGGGCGTCTGACGTCCGGCGGCTATTCGGTCGTTTTCGGCAAGCAGATCGGCATGGGCTATGTGCCGGTCGAGAAGGCCGAGGTGGGCACCAAGCTCAAGGTGCGGATGATGCGCGAGTTGTGGGATGCGGAGGTGGTGCAGGACAGCCCCTACGATCCGACGAACGCCAATATCCGTGTGGACGGCTGACGGAGAGGCCGGGGGCTTCGCGCCCCCGGACCCCCGCGGAGTATTTCAGGCCAAAAGAAG
This sequence comes from Paracoccaceae bacterium, assembly GCA_009920775.1. Taxonomy (GTDB): domain Bacteria; phylum Pseudomonadota; class Alphaproteobacteria; order Rhodobacterales; family Rhodobacteraceae; genus RFZI01. The sequence continues at coordinate 11,467 of RFZI01000061.1, forward strand.
GTTAGGCGAAGCGGGCGGGCGAGAGGGCTGCGACGGTTATTCCGTCGAGTTCCGGCTGTCGGCCTGCGACGAGATCGGCCACAAGCTGGCTGGCGGCGGGGCTTGTCTGGAAGCCGTAGCCGCCTTGGCCTGCGGACCAGACGAAGCTCGGGTCGCGGGCATCGGGGCCGAGGACAAGCTGGCGGTCGGGCGCGAAGGTGCGCAGGCCCGCCCAGCTTGAGAGAAGCCGGGTGACCGGCGTTTGCATATGCTCTTCGTAGCGGGCGATGCCTTCGGCGAGGGTCATGTCGTCGGCGAAGGCGTCGTGCGGTTCCATCGCAAATTCTTCGGCGGGCGAGACGATGAGGGCGCCGGCGTCGGGCTTGGCGTACCATGTCTCGCCCGCGCCGAAGATCATCGGCCAGCCCGAGACATCGGCGCCGCCGGGGGCGGGGATACGGCCCATGGAGCGGCGGTAGGAGGTAAAGCCGATTGTCGGGATGCCGGCCATTTGGGCGATTGTGTCGGCCCAGGAACCGGCGGCGTTGACGAGGATCTGGGCGGTGACGGTTTCGCCCGTGGTCAGCTCGACCTCCCAATCGTTACGAGTTTTGCGGATGGCGCGGACCTCGGCCTTGGTCGAGATCGTGCCGCCGTTGGCCTTCACCTCGCGGGCGAAATTCTGCATCAGGAGGTCGGTGTCGATATCCCAGGCGTGGGCGCCGTAGGCGGCCATGGTGAAACTTGCGGGGTCGAGGTCGGGCCAGAGGGCGAGGGCTTTGTCCTTGTCGATGAGGTTGAGCTCCATCGCGGCGACATCGGCGTCGAACGCGGCCTTGAGGTCGTCATGCGCGATCATCAGGAGGCCGCGGGGGGTGAGGACGCCGCCGTTGGCTTCGGCCAGATAGCGGTGGCTCGCGCGATTGAGGGCGACGACGGCGGGCTTGCCGTAGCATTCCTCGAAGAGCGCGGCGGAGCGGCCGGAGGTGTGATAGCCGAGCGCCGTTTCGCGCTCGAGAAGGCGCACCTCGCCC
>RFZI01000062.1 GCA_009920775.1 Paracoccaceae bacterium
TGCCGGTGCCGATGATGAACATCATCAACGGCGGCGAGCATGCCGACAACCCGATCGACATTCAGGAATTCATGATCATGCCGGTCGCCGCGGAAGATATCCGTGATGCCGTTCGTATGGGCTCGGAAGTGTTTCACACGCTGAAGAAAGAGCTTTCGGCGGCAGGTTTGGCCACCGGTGTGGGCGACGAGGGCGGTTTTGCGCCGGCTCTGTCCTCGACCCGCGATGCGCTCGATTTCATACTCAAGTCGATTGAGAAGGCGGGCTATCGGCCGGGCGAGGACATCTATCTGGCGCTCGACTGTGCATCGACCGAGTATTTCAAGGGCGGCAAATATGTGCTCGCGGGCGAAGGCAAGACGCTGACTTCGGCGGAAAACGTGGGCTATCTCGAGGCTCTGGTGAACGACTATCCGATCATCTCGATCGAGGATGGCATGGCAGAGGATGACTGGGAGGGCTGGAAACTTTTGACCGAGACCCTCGGCGGCCGCGTCCAGCTGGTGGGCGACGATCTTTTCGTGACCAACCCCGAACGGCTGGCGATGGGCATTGAGAAGGGCTGCGCCAATTCGATGCTGGTGAAGGTCAACCAAATCGGCTCGCTGACAGAGACCCTGCAGGCCGTCGAGATGGCGCATCGGGCGCGGTTTACCAATGTGATGTCGCACCGGTCGGGCGAGACCGAGGATTCGACTATCGCCGACCTTGCCGTGGCGACGAACTGCGGCCAGATCAAGACCGGCTCGCTGGCGCGGTCGGACCGGTTGGCGAAGTATAACCAGCTGATCCGCATCGAGGAAATGCTGGGGGCTTCGGCGATCTATGCTGGGCGGTCGATCCTGCGGTAAGAGGGTTGGGGGGCTGTCCGCCCCCCTCTGCGCCTTTGGCGCATTCACCCCCCGAGGATATTTTCGGGCCTCGGAGAGAAGCGGGTTGGGCGGAACGGGGCGAGCTCGGGAGAGTGGCGCTCTTCAGCGATCTCTTGCGCGACGAGGACGCCGATCAAGGGGGCAAGCGTGATGCCCGAATGCATCGAGGCGAGATAGAGCCCCTCTTCCAGTGGTCCGACCGCCGGAATCCCGTCTTTCGGGACGGGGCGCTGGCCGAGGGTCACACGCTCGATTTCGATTTTCTGACCGGGAAGGTGGGCTTTTATGCGCCGGATGATTTCGTCGGCCAAGGCGCCGGGATCTGTTGTGATGCTGGCCTGTCCGGACCCATCGCCGGAGAAGATTTCTCCCGCCACGATCCGCCCTTCGGCGTCTTGCCGGAAGTGCACGTCGGGCGCCATGACGATGGGGCCGAGGAAAGGGGAAAGCGGGCGGGTCCGCAGGATCAGGCCGGGCTTGTTGGCCATGGGCAGGCCGGTAAGGGCGGCCGCGCCTGCCCCTGCGGCGATGATCACCCGAGAGGCAAGAACGGCGCCGTGATCGGTTGCCACGCCGATCACGCAACCGCTTTCACGCAAGAGGCCTGTGACCTTCGGGCCGATCCAGACCTTCGCGCCGAGGGCGACTGCGGCCTCGGTCAGGCGGGCGGCGACGACCTCGCCGTCGGCGCCGCCTTCGCGGGCCACATGGATGGCCCGTTCCGGCGGTCGGGCCAAAGCGGGGGCCATGCGAGCGATCTCGGGTTTGGCGACGACCTGCGCCTCGTAGCTGAAAGCGGCGAGTTCCGCGGCATGGGCGTCGAAGGCGGCGCCCTCATCTTCCCACCAGAGGCAGCCACACCAGCGGGTTGCCACGGGGTCGAGGCTGGCTTCCATCTCGTGGTGGGCGTCGATGGCGGCGGAGCGGAGGGCGAAATAGGCGGGCGTTTCGGCGAAGTTGGCGTTGATCCAGCCAAAGCTGCGGGCGGTCGCCCCTTTACCGATGCCGGTCTGGTCGAGGATCAGGACCGGCTTGCCACGCCGGGCAAGGTTCCAGGCGATGGAGGCACCGACAATGCCGGCTCCGACGATGACGATGGGGTGGTTCATAATGGCTCCTCTTCGTATGAGCCTCGCTTGCGCCGCGACGAATTTCAATTGCTGAAACGAGCCGATGCGCTAGGGTCTCGGCATGGACGCCGATGACATCATCCGAATGCTCGATCTTGCCCCGCACCCCGAGGGCGGATGGTATCGCCAGACGTGGGTCGCGGAAGGTAAAGGTCGGCCTGTAGGCACCTGTATTTACTTCCTTTTGCGGCGAGGCGAGCGGAGCCATTGGCACCGCGTCGACGCCACGGAGATCTGGCACTACTACGCAGGGGCGCCGATCCTTCTGCATATCTCGGCTTCAGACGAAGGCCCCGCGACCACGCTCACCGTTGGCCCCGACCTTGCCTCGGGCGCGCGGCCGCAGGGGATTGTGCCCGAGGGGCATTGGCAGGCGGCGGAAACCACGGGCGAGTGGACATTGGTGGGATGCACGGTCAGTCCGGGGTTCCGGTTTGAGGGGTTTGAGCTGGCTGCGCCGGGGTTTGAAATTCCCAAAGGTTAGGTTCGCCCCTCAACCCCCTGCCCCCACGAGAAAAAACGGGGGCCGAAGCCCCCGTAAAGTCTCGCCGTTCAGGCTCATTCTCTGTACCGCCCGGTTTCTGCCTGCGGCCTGAACGTCGGCGGCGCGAGCGCACCCGCGCCGGACCCTGTTAGCTGCAGCCGCTGGTGCCGCCGCAGGTGTTGCACTTCATGCAGGTGCCGTTGCGCACCAGCGTGTAGTTGCCACATTCCCCGCAAGGATCGCCCTCATAGCCCTGCATCTTGGCCTTGTCGCGGGCCGAGAGGCTGACCGTGCCGCTCGACACGGCGGTCGAGGAGGCGGCCGAGAGCGAGGCCGAGGCCACGGCGGGCACCAGCGTCTCGAGGGCGGCGACCGGATCGGTGCCGGTGGCGAGCGCGGTGGCGCCCATGCCGCCGTTCAGGACGACCAGCTCTTGCGGCAGGCGCTTGCGCAGATAGCCGGTCGAAGAGATCTGCTTGAGCACTTCGAGCGACTTGGACGCCGCCGTTTCGCTCGGCTCCTTGACGTTCGACTTGCCCTCTTCCTCGCCGCGGCCGAGATCGTCGAACGAGGCGCCTGCCGGTTTGACATGGGCAAGATCGGTCCGGTCGAGATAGCTCACCGCCAGTTCGCGGAAGATATAGTCGAGGATCGAGGTCGCCTGTTTGATCGAGTCGTTGCCCTGAACCATGCCAGCGGGCTCGAACTTGGTGAAGGTGAAGGCGTCGACAAACTCTTCCAGCGGCACGCCATACTGAAGGCCGACCGAAACCGCGATGGCGAAGTTGTTCATCATCGCGCGGAAACCGGCGCCCTCTTTGTGCATGTCGATGAAGATCTCACCGAGCTTGCCGTCCTGATATTCGCCGGTCCGCAGATAGACCTTGTGGCCGCCGACGATCGCCTTCTGGGTATAGCCCTTGCGGCGCTCGGGGAGCTTTTCGCGGTGCGAGCGGATCAGCTCCTTGACGATCACCTTCTCGATGATCTTCTCGGCCAGAACCACGGCCTTTTCCTGCTGCGAGCCGGTGGCGAGAACCTCGGCGGCATCGTCGTCGTCCTCGACGAGGGCGGCGGCGAGCGGCTGGCTCAGCTTGGAGCCGTCGCGGTAAAGCGCGTTGGCCTTGATGCCAAGGCTCCACGACAGCTCATAGGCCTTCTGGCAATCCTCGATGGTCGCGTCATTGGGCATGTTGATCGTTTTCGAGATCGCGCCCGAGATGAAGGATTGGGCGGCGGCCATCATGGTGATGTGGCTGTCGACCGAGAGGAAACGCTTGCCCTTCTTGCCGCAGGGGTTGGCGCAATCGAAGACGTTGAGGTGCTCGTCTTTCAGGAACGGCGCGCCTTCGAGGGTCATGGTGCCGCAGACGTGGTCGTTAGCGGCTTCGATCTCTTTGCGGCTGAAGCCCAAGTGCTGAAGCAGGTTGAAGGTCGGGTCGTTCAGCTTCTCGGCGGGGATGCCGAGGGTTTTCTGGCAGAACTCTTCGCCCAAGGTCCACTGGTTGAAGACGAACTTAATGTCGAAGGCGGTTTTCAAGGCCGCTTCGATCTTGTCGAGCTCGGCCTGACCAAAGCCGTGGCCGATGAGCGAGGTGTGGTTGATCGCCGGCGCCTGCCCGAGCGAGCCGTGGCCCACGGCATAGGCGATGATCTCTTCGATCTGGGCCGAGCCATAGCCGAGCGCCTCAAGCGCCGCCGGAACCGACTGGTTGATGATCTTGAAATAGCCGCCGCCGGCGAGCTTCTTGAACTTCACCAGCGCGAAGTCGGGCTCGATGCCGGTGGTGTCGCAGTCCATTACAAGGCCGATCGTGCCGGTGGGCGCGATGACGCTGGTCTGGGCGTTGCGGTAGCCGTGCTTTTCACCAAGGGCGAGGGCTTCGTCCCAGGTCTCCATCGCCAGTTTCACGAGGCGTTGGTCGGGGCAGTTCTTGTGATCGAGGGCCACCGGCTTGACCGCGAGGCCCTCATAGCCGTCGGTCTTGCCATAGGCGGCGTTGCGGTGGTTGCGGATCACGCGCAGCATATGGGCGCGGTTCTTTTCGAACTTGGCAAAGGCGCCAAGCTCGCCGGCGATCTCGGCCGAGGTCGCGTAGGCCACGCCGGTCATGATCGCGGTGAGCGCGCCGCCAAGGGCGCGGCCCTCGTCGCTGTCGTAGCCTAGCCCCATGTTCATCAGAAGGCCGCCGATATTGGCATAGCCGAGGCCAAGGGTGCGGAAATCATAGGAAAGCTGGGCGATTTCCTTCGACGGGAACTGCGCCATCATCACCGAGATTTCGAGCGTCAGCGTCCAGAGCCGCGTGGCGTGCATATAGTCCTCAACCTGGAACTCGCCGTCCTTGTAGAAGGTCAGCAGGTTCATCGAGGCAAGGTTACAGGCCGTGTCGTCGAGGAACATATATTCCGAGCAGGGGTTCGAGCCACGGATCTCGCCGTCTTCGGGGCAGGTGTGCCAGGCGTTGACCGTGTCGTGATACTGGATGCCCGGATCGGCGCAGGCCCAAGCGGCGTGGCCTATCCCAGTCGGTGTCGTAGGTCGGGAATTCGATCGAGGTGTGGCCCTGCTTGGCGTAGTCGAGCACGCGCTTGATATAGGTCTCGGGGATCATCACGCGCTTGGCGTCGCGGATCGCCTCTTTCAGGCTCTCGTTGACCTTGGGATCATAGGCATCGGCCTCGGCGCCATCCCACGAACGGATCGCGGCGAAGATGCCGTTGAGCTTCTGCTCGTGCATCTTCGAGCCTGCGACGATCGAGGCGACCTTCTGCTCTTCGATGACCTTCCAGTTGATGAAATCCTCGATATCGGGGTGATCGGCATCGACGATAACCATTTTGGCCGCGCGGCGGGTGGTGCCGCCCGACTTGATCGCGCCGGCAGCACGGTCGCCGATCTTGAGGAAGCCCATGAGGCCCGAGGACTTGCCGCCGCCCGAGAGCTTTTCGCCCTCGCCGCGCAGCGAGGAGAAGTTGGTGCCGGTGCCCGAGCCGTATTTGAAGAGGCGTGCCTCGCGGACCCAAAGATCCATGATGCCACCGTCATTTACCAGATCGTCAGCGACCGACTGGATGAAGCAGGCGTGGGGCTGCGGGTGCTCGTAGGACGAGGTCGATTTGGTCAGAACGCCGGTCTTGTAATCGACATAGTGGTGGCCTTGGGCCGGGCCGTCGATGCCATAGGCCCAATGCAGGCCGGTGTTGAACCATTGGGGCGAGTTCGGCGCGGCGCGCTGGGTCGCCAGCATGAAGCGCATCTCGTCGTAATAGGCCTTGGCGTCGGCCTCGGTCGAGAAATAGCCGCCCTTCCAGCCCCAATAGGCCCAGGCGCCCGCGAGGCGGTCAAAAACCTGCTTGGCCGAGGTCTCGCCGCCGAAGGTTGAGCCTTCGGCCGGAACCGAGCGCCAGAGGAAAGAAGGCACGCCCTTTTCCTTGACCGGCGTCACCTCGGAAGGGACGCCCGCCTTGCGGAAGTATTTCTGGGCGATGACATCGCTCGCGACCTGGCTCCATTTGGCCGGGATCTCGCAGTTGTCGAGCTTGAAGACGATCTTGCCATCGGGATTGCGGATCTCCGAGGACGTCGAGCGGAACTCGACCTCGCTATAAGCGTCTTTGCCAGCCTTCGTAAAATTGCGTTCGATCTTCATCGCACCTTGCCCCTGCATGGCCGACGTTGCGGCCTTTTGAATAGTCCGGCGCATCGCGCCCCCGAGTGCCTCGATGACAAGATCAAGAAACCTGCCGCTGGAAAGCCTTTGCTTCCTGCGTCCTCGGCTCCTTTGAACCAGAGCCTCTTCGCTGAGGTCTTTGTCCCTGCCACCGCATGGACACTAAATCTTGTGTCCCTTTTGTCGGCCTCCACAACCTGACGTGATCGACAGGCACGGTCAACGTGATTTTTACCCTTGCTTGCGAAAAATTCCGTTGACTGGGATTCGCGTACCGGCACCGGTGGATGGCTCTGTGGATAAGTCTGTTGAAGGCGGTCGTCGCCTCCCCATTTTTGGCGGGGATGAAAACAAACGCCCTGCCCTACACTTAGCGGCCGGGGTTCAGAAGGTGGTTCAAATTCGATTTCAGGCAAAAATAATCGCCGCCGTGATTCTCTCGCGGCGGCGTTCATGGGATGGTGTGTTGTTTCCGGCTCAGCCCAGACCGAAACAAAATGGACTTGTCAGCGCCCCGACGCCGCATTGTATGCCATTTTTTAGCAAATCAAATCCGGCAGCCCGAGACAGTGCAGGCCTTGTTGGCTTGCCCTAGATCTGCACCGAAGCGGCTTTCAAAACACGACCCCCGCCGACAGCACCGTCGTGTTGACATCGTTTGCGGTGACAGATTTCACAGTCAGACCGGGGCCACCGTCCATCGTCCGGTCGAGCCCGCAAGAGAAGATGCATAGGATCTGAAAGGGCACCCGTCACGGCATTTGAGCAATTCGTCTGAGTGAAGTGGTCGGGGCGATAGGATTCGAACCTACGACCTACGGTACCCAAAACCGTCGCGCTACCAGGCTGCGCTACGCCCCGACGGCTGCTGATTAGACGGGGTGAAGGGGTTTGAAAAGGCCTAACCGGCACAAACGGACGTAAAGACGGGATGATGCAACCGATCGCCAACGGTGATTCCCAGCCGGCGCGCCATGCCACCGTTGATCTCGAGCACTGCCTTAACACCCTCGCCCCCACTGATTGTGGTCTCGTCATGGGGGATGGCATTTTCATGAAGAGAAAGAATCGTCCCGTCTGGTCCGAAAAACAGCATATCGAGGGGGATCAGGGTGTTCTTCATCCAGAAAGTGACAGCCTGCGGCTCGGGGTAGACAAAGAGCATCCCCTCAAGCATCGGCAGAGACTCGACAAACATAAGGCCGCGCGCGCGCTCGGTGGGATCATCTGCCAAAACAACAGTGAAATGGGCCCGGCCCCATTCGCCGGAAACGGTGGCGCGGGTTTCGTCGCAGTCGTCAGCAGCAGAGAAGGTGGCAACGGCAAAAGCCGAAGCCGCGAGAGCTATGACGAGGATCCACCGCACCCAACCGCGCTGTCCCAACTTTGCACCTCAACCGCCATCTTGCCGCGCTTGCCATCAGTGACGCGCAGGCCAATCGCCTCTCCGGGTGCCAGGTCGGCAAGACCCGAGCGGCGCAAGACCTCGATATGGATGAAAATGTCCTCTGCCAAGCCAAAGATGTTGGCGAAACCGAAACCCTTGGCCTTGTCGAACCATTTGACCCGCGCAGCGTGAAGTGTCAGCCGTTCGATTTCTTCGGCATCAAGGCCAAACAGCTCGGCCAAGGGCGCAGCTGGCCGCGCCGAAGGCGGCGTCAGGGACAGAACTTCGGTCGCCTGCATCCCACGCGCGGTCTCGACGACGTTCATCTCGATCTCGGTCCCTTCCGAGACGGAGCTGTGACCAAAACTCCGCAAGACGTTACTATGCAAAAGAATGTCTGGCCCACCGCTCTGCGAAACGACAAACCCAAAGCCCTTGCTCACGTCAAACCACTTCACGACCCCGCGAAGGATCCGACCGATGTCAATATTTTCACACATTCATAGAGCTTCTCAACAGCGCTTCCCGAAACCGCCCTCTCCCACGGGGGCAACGATAACACCGGAGAATTCTTCTCCGTTTCAAAAAGATGCCGTTCACGAAGCGTGAATGTCAAGGATTTAGGCGGGTGATTTTCCACGCTTCGTGGGTAGAATCGCGGCTCCAGCGGAACCTGTCGTGCAAACGAAATGCGCCGTCCGCCCAGAATTCAATCTCTAGTGGTAAAATCCTGAAACCGCCCCAAAACGGCGGACGGTCCGGATCGATTCCTTTCGCGGCCGTCACCTTGGCCACTTCGGCGACCAGTGCAGCCCGGGACGAGAGAGGGCGCGATTGGGCAGAAGCCCAGGCGCCCAGTCGGCTTTTGAGGCTACGAGACCGGAAATAGGCGTCGGCCTGCGGCCCCTCCTCGCGGCTCACAACGCCTCGAACGCGAATTTGGCGCCGAAGGGATTTCCAATGCAGGACAAAGGCGGCCTTGCCAGATGCGGCAAGCTCCTGCCCCTTGGCGCTTTCGTAATTCGTGTAGAATACGAAGGCCGCGTCTTCGATCTCTTTGAGGAGCACCATCCGAACGTTCGGCAGCCCCGCAGGATCGACCGTGGCCAAAGCTATGGCGTTGGGATCGTTGGGCTCGGAGCCTTCTGCTTCGGCCAGCCAGCGGCGCGCAATTGCGAATGGATCGTCGCCCGAAAAAATGCCCTCACGATCGCTCATTTGTAGCCTCTCCTCATATCTGTCCGAAGGTTGACGCAGCGTCGCTCTCAGTCTTGAAGCACTCTCGCCAATCGCCTACACCGGATCGAAATTGGGGCCGAAAGGCAAGGGAGGTTTGGATGTCGACGAATTTGATGAAGGGCAAACGCGGCCTGATCATGGGGCTCGCGAATGACAAGTCGATCGCATGGGGCATCGCCAAGGCGCTTTCCGATGCGGGGGCCGAGCTTGCCTTTTCCTATCAGGGCGATGCGCTGAAGAAACGGGTCGATCCCTTGGCCGAGAGCCTCGGCTCCAAGATCGTGCTGCCTTGCGATGTCTCGGACATGGACTCGGTCGATGCGCTCTTCGCTTCGCTTGAAAAGACCTGGGGCCAGCTCGATTTCATCGTCCATGCCATCGGCTTCTCCGACAAGAATGAGCTGCGCGGCCGCTATGTGGACACGAGCCGCGAAAATTTCCTGATGTCGATGGATATCTCGGTCTATTCCTTCACCGCCGTCGTCAAACGGGCGGCGGCGATGATGCCCGAGGGCGGCTCTTGCCTGACGTTGACCTATTACGGCGCCGAGAAGGTCATGCCGCATTATAACGTCATGGGTGTTGCCAAAGCCGCGCTGGAGGCTTCCGTGCGCTATATGGCCGAGGATCTGGGCAAGGACGGGATCCGCGTCAATTCGATCAGCGCCGGCCCGATCAAGACCCTGGCCGCCAGCGGCATCGGCGATTTCCGCTACATCATGAAGTGGAACGAATATAACTCGCCCCTCCGCCGAAACGTCACCATCGAGGATGTGGGCAAGTCGGCCCTCTATCTTCTGTCCGATCTCGGCTCGGGCGTGACCGGCGAATGCCTGCACGTCGACGCGGGCTATCATGCGATCGGCATGAAGGCGGTCGATTCCCCCGACATCACCACGGTCTAGACCGACCGCATTTAATCCGGTCTCGGCCGAGCGGGCGACTGCCCGCATGGCTAAAGGACGAAACGCTCTGGTATATCCTGCCAACGTGGGTATTTTCTCTGAAAATTGCCCTGACCTGAGGAATGCTGCCATGACCGATCGTTTGCCCCATGAAAAAGGCTTTCACGTCAGCTGGGACCAGATCCACCGCGACTCACGCGCCTTGGCCTGGAGGCTTGATGGCCACGGCCCCGAAGACGGCGCTTGGAAAGCGGTCGTCGCGATCACCCGCGGCGGCATGGCGCCTGCGATGATCGTGGCGCGCGAGCTGGGCATTCGCCTTGTCGATACGATCAGCGTCAAGTCCTACGACCATCAGGATCAGACCGAGGCCAAAGTCTTGAATGCGCCGGACAAGGCCATGATGGGAGACGGCACCGGCGTGCTGATCGTCGATGATCTTGTGGACTCGGGCAAAACGCTTGAACTCGTGCGGAGCCTCTTCCCCAAGGCGCATTTCGCCACCGTCTATGCCAAGCCCAAGGGCCGCCCGCAGGTTGATACTTTCATCACCGAGGTGAGCCAGGACACCTGGATCTTCTTCCCCTGGGATATGGCCTTGCAATACGTCGAGCCCTATCGCGGCAAGGACTGATCATGACATTACCGAAGGCGTCTGCAGGGCTTGAATGGTCCTACAGACTAAGCCTCGCCGGCAAAGGCGGGCTGGGCTTGTTGCAGCTTGTTGGCGGCTTTGCGCTCTGGCTCTCTCCGGGTGGCTCGGCGATGCGATTTGCCGACTGGCTGACGCGCAACGAGCTTGCCGGAGACCCTGATGATCCGCTGTCTTTGTTGCTCCTGAAGGCCGCGCAGCTTGTGACCACGCCGGATGCCGAGAATTTCTATACGCTCTACCTGATTGGCCACGGCGTTCTGAATTTCGGCGTCGTCATCGCCCTTCTGTTCCGCATCCGTGGCGCCTATCACGCCTCGATGGCCACGCTGATCGGATTTGTCGCCTACCAGCTCTGGACCTTGACCAAAGGCTTCGATCCAATGCTGATTGTGCTGACGGTGATTGATGTCGTCATCATCGTTCTGGTTTTGGCGGAGCGCCGTCAGACGCGCGGGCAAAGATAGATCATCTTCGATCCGCAAGGCATTGGAAAGACAAGACTATGACACAGAAGCCGAGAACCGCGACAACCTTTGCCCCGCCGGTGATGGAGGCCCGCCGTTGGCTTGAGGGTGTGATCTTCACCAAGGACCGCCCGCTCATCAACGTGAGCCAGGCCGCACCTGTCGACCCCCCGCCCGAGCCCCTGCGCCGCGCCATCGCCGAGGTCGCCCTGAATGAGCCGGAAGCGCATCTTTATGGCCCCGTGCTCGGCCTGCCCGAGCTACGCGCCGAGATCGCCGGACAGTGGACCGCGGCCTATGGTGGCGCGGTGCGTGCCGAGCAGGTCTGCATTACCTCGGGCTGCAATCAGGCCTTCACCGCCGCTATCGACACGCTTTGCACCGATGGTGACGAGGTGATCCTGCCGATCCCCTACTACTTCAACCACCGAATGTGGCTTGATATGTCGGGGGTGACGACCGTCTGCCTGCCCACCCGCGCGGGCCTGATCCCCGATGCCGAGGACGCCGCCGCGCTGATTACGGCGCGGACAAAGGCGATCGTGCTCGTCAGCCCCAACAATCCCGCCGGCGTGGAATACCCCACCGAGACGCTCCGCGCCTTCTATGATCTCTGCAAGGCCCGCGGCATCGCCCTGATCGTCGACGAGACCTACCGCGATTTCGATGCCCGTTCGGGCGCGCCGCATGATCTTTTCACCGAAGCTGATTGGGACCAGACGCTGATCCAGCTCTATTCCTTCTCCAAGGCCTATCGCCTGACCGGCCACCGCGTGGGCGCGATGGTGGCAAGCCCTGCCCGTCTGGCCTTGCCAAGCGCCTCGTAAAAGACGCAGGCATCCTCCTTCTGCCCGGCACGATGTTCATGCCCGACGAGCGGCCCGAAGGTGGCCGCCAGCTGCGGATCGCCTTCGCCAATATCGACCGCGCCGGCGTGGGCAGGCTTTTCGACCGGCTTGAGGAATTCACCAAGGCAAACTCCGGGCTCTAGCGCCCCGCGGCCTTGCGCCCCGGGCCTTGCCCGCCTATTGAAATGCAGCCGGTTCGAAGCCGGCAAAAGATTGGACAGGATAGGGCAGACGACATGGCCGCGAAAAAGGGCAACAAAGTCATTCTCTGGGGCATCGTCGGCCTTCTGTTCTTTGGCATGGTCGGCTTTGGCGCCACCGGCCTTTCCGGCACTGTCCGCACCCTCGGATCGGTCGGGGACAAGGATATCGCCCTCAACGATTATGCCCGCGAGCTGAACCAGCAGATGCGCGCTTACGAGGCCCAGATCGGCGCTCCCCTCAGCTTTGCCGAAGCGCAATCGATCGGGCTGGATCAGGCCGTTTTGGCACAGATGGTCGCGCGTCGGGCGCTTGATAACGAAGCGGCCCAGCTGGGCCTTTCGGTGGGCGACGAACGGGTGCGCGAACAGATCCT
>RFZI01000063.1 GCA_009920775.1 Paracoccaceae bacterium
GCCCCGATCGCCATGGAAGACGGCCTCCGCTTCGCCATCCGCGAAGGCGGCCGCACCGTCGGCGCAGGCGTCGTCTCGAAAATCATCGAGTAAAATACTCGATTGCAATTATGCGGGGCGGGCAGTATTGGCCGCCCCGCAACTCTTGAATTCCGGGTTCGACGTGGCGAGGCAATCCCGCTTTCCCCACCTCTCAACCTTTAGCCGCGAAAGGCAATGACTATGGCCGTACAAAGCCAAAACATTCGCATTCGGCTCAAAGCTTTCGATTACCGCGTTCTGGATGCGTCCACCGCGGAGATCGTCAGCACCGCGAAACGTACCGGCGCATCTGTGCGTGGTCCGATTCCGCTGCCGAACAAGATCGAGAAGTTCACCGTTCTGCGTGGACCGCACATCGACAAGAAATCCCGCGATCAGTTCGAGATCCGCACGCACAAGCGTCTTCTCGACATCGTCGACCCGACCCCGCAGACCGTGGACGCGCTGATGAAGCTCGACCTCGCTGCCGGCGTTGACGTCGAGATCAAAGTCTAAGGAGGGCAATGACCATGTTGCGCTCTGGCGTTATCGCAAAGAAAATAGGCATGACCCGCCTGTTCATGGAAGACGGAAAGCAGATCCCTGTGACCGTTCTCCAGCTCGATGGCCTGCAGGTCGTTGCCCAGCGTACCCTCGAAAAGGACGGCTACACCGCCGTTCAGCTCGGTGCCGGCACGGCCAAGGCCAAGCGGGTTTCCCAGCCGATGCGCGGCCACTTCGCCGCTGCCAAGGTTGAACCGAAGCGGAAGATCGCCGAGTTCCGGGTTGCCCCCGAGAACCTGATCGCGGTCGGCGAGGAAATCGCTGCCAACCACTACTTCGACGGTCAGTTCGTCGACGTGTCCGGCACCTCGATCGGTAAAGGCTTTGCCGGTGTTATGAAGCGTCACAACTTCGGGGGCCTGCGCGCTTCCCACGGTGTGTCGGTTTCGCACCGTTCGCACGGCTCGGTCGGTCAGTGTCAGGATCCGGGCCGCATCTTCAAAGGAAAAAAGATGGCCGGTCACATGGGCTCTGTCCGTGTTACCACCCAGAACCTCCAGGTTGTCCGTACCGACGTCGACCGTGGCCTGATCATGGTCAAGGGCGCTGTTCCGGGCTCCAAGGGTGGCTGGGTCACCATCAAAGACGCCGTGAAGAAGCCCACCCCGTCGAACGTGGTCTATCCGGCCGCTCTGAAGTCCGCCATGGCAGCAGCTCCGGCTGCAGAGGCCGCTGAAGGAGGCGAAAACAATGAAGGCTGATGCGATCAAGCTTGACGGCAAGAAAGCCGGTTCGGTCGAGCTCGACGACGCCATCTTTGGCCTCGAGCCCCGTGCGGACATTCTGCACCGCGTCGTGCGCTGGCAGCGTGCCAAGGCCCAGGCCGGCACCCACTCCACGCTCGGCAAGTCGGAAGTCTCGTACTCGACCAAGAAGATCTATCGCCAGAAAGGCACCGGCGGCGCCCGCCACGGTTCCAAGAAGGCTCCGATCTTCCGTCACGGCGGTATCTACAAGGGCCCGACCCCGCGTAGCCACGCCCACGACCTGACCAAGAAGTTCCGCGCTCTTGGCCTCAAGCACGCCCTCTCGGCCAAGGCGAAAGCCGGCGAGCTGGTCGTTCTTGATGCTGCCGAGATCAAGGACGCCAAAACCAGCGTTCTCGCCAAGCAGGTGAATGCTCTGGGTTGGAAGCGCGCGCTCATCATTGATGGGGCCGCTGTCAACGAAGAGTTTGCCCGTGCCGCGCGCAACCTGGCCAACCTCGACGTGCTCCCCTCGATGGGCGCCAACGTCTATGACATCCTCCGCAGTGACACGCTCGTGCTCACCAAGGCGGCTGTCGAAGCTCTGGAGGCTCGTCTGAAATGAGCGCGAAAGCTGAACACTACGATGTGATCCGCAAGCCGATCATCACCGAGAAGGCAACCATGGCGTCGGAATCCAACGCCGTTGTCTTCGAAGTGGCGATCGACGCCAACAAGCCGCAGATCAAGGAAGCCGTCGAGGCTCTCTTTGGTGTGAAGGTCAAAGCGGTCAACACCGTAATCTCGAAGGGCAAGGTCAAGCGCTTCCGGGGCACCCTCGGAACCCGCAACGACGTCAAGAAAGCCTATGTTACCCTCGCCGAGGGCAACACCATTGACGTTTCGACCGGTCTCTAATACGTGACCCCAATCGTTCGGCCCCGGATTCGTCCGGGGCCGCGCGTTTTATCGAATCTTGGGGACCTTCGGGGCCCTGTAACAGCCGGGATTAACCTCCCGCAAAGCAACGGAAGACAGAAACATGGCACTTAAGTCGTATAAACCGACGACGCCTGGCCAGCGTGGACTGGTACTGATCGACCGTTCGGAGCTTTGGAAAGGTCGCCCTGTCAAAGCCCTCACCGAGGGTCTGACTGGTAACGGCGGCCGGAACAACACCGGACGGATCACCATGCGTCGTCGTGGTGGTGGCGCCAAGCGTCTCTATCGCATCGTCGATTTCAAGCGGAACAAGTTCGATATGGCGGCCGTCGTCGCCCGCATCGAATATGACCCGAACCGGACCGCCTTCATCGCCCTCATCCAGTATGAGGACGGCGAGCAGGCCTACATCATTGCACCCCAGCGTCTCGCTGTTGGCGACAAGGTGATCGCCTCCGCGAAGGCCGACATCAAGCCGGGCAACGCGATGCCGTTCACCGGCCTGCCGATCGGTACGATCGTCCACAACATCGAAATGAAGCCCGGCAAAGGCGGCCAGATCGCCCGCGCTGCTGGCACCTACGCCCAGTTCGTCGGCCGCGACGGTGGCTATGCCCAGATCCGCCTCTCCTCGGGCGAGCTGCGCATGGTCCGTCAGGAATGCATGGCGACCGTTGGTGCCGTGTCGAACCCCGACAACTCGAACCAGAACATCGGTAAAGCCGGCCGCAACCGCCACCTTGGCAAGCGTCCCGCCGTTCGCGGTGTCGCCATGAACCCGATCGATCACCCGCACGGCGGTGGTGAAGGCCGGACTTCGGGCGGTCGTCACCCGGTTACCCCGTGGGGCAAGCCGACCAAGGGTGCCCGCACCCGCAACAAGAAAAAAGCGTCGTCGAACCTCATCGTTCGTTCGCGTCACGCTAAGAAAGGGCGCTAAGACATGGCACGCTCTGTTTGGAAAGGTCCGTTCGTTGACGCTTACGTGCTTAAGAAAGCCGAAGCGGCCCGCGAATCCGGCCGTAATGAAGTTATCAAGATCTGGTCGCGCCGCTCGACGATCCTGCCCCAGTTTGTGGGTCTGACCTTCGGCGTCTACAACGGCCAGAAGCACATCCCCGTCAACGTCACCGAAGACATGATCGGCCAGAAGTTCGGTGAATATTCGCCGACCCGTACCTACTACGGTCATGCTGCCGACAAGAAAGCGAAGCGGAAGTAAGCCATGAGCAAGGATAAAAATCCCCGCCGCGTGGCAGACAACGAAGCTATGGCCAAAACCCGTATGCTTCGCACCAGCCCGCAGAAACTGAACCTGGTCGCCGCGATGATCCGTGGCAAGAAGGTCGAGAAGGCACTTGCCGATCTCACCTTCTCGAAGAAGCGGATCGCTCAGGACGTGAAGAAATGCCTTCAGTCCGCCATCGCCAACGCCGAAAACAACCACAACCTGGATGTGGATGAATTGGTCGTCGCCGAAGCCTTTGTTGGCAAGAACCTCGTCATGAAGCGCGGTCGCCCGCGTGCCCGTGGCCGGTTTGGCAAGATCATGAAGCCGTTTTCGGAGCTGACCATCAAGGTCCGTCAAGTCGAGGAGCAAGCCTAATGGGTAACAAAGTCAATCCCGTCGGGATGCGCCTCCAGGTCAACCGCACCTGGGACAGCCGCTGGTATGCCGACAAGAAGGACTACGGCAATCTTCTGCTCGAAGACCTCAAGATCAAGGACTTCGTCAAGAAAGAGTGCAAACAGGCCGGCGTGAGCCGTGTGATCATCGAGCGTCCGCACAAGAAGTGCCGCGTCACGATCCACACCGCGCGTCCGGGTGTCATCATCGGCAAAAAAGGCGCCGATATCGAGACCCTGCGCAAGAAGCTCGCGAACCTGACCGATAGCGAACTGCACCTCAACATCGTTGAAGTGCGCAAGCCCGAGCTCGACGCCGCGCTGGTTGGTGAATCCATCGCCCAGCAGCTCGAGCGCCGCGTTTCGTTCCGCCGCGCCATGAAGCGCGCCGTGCAGAACGCCATGCGCATGGGCGCCCTGGGTATCCGGGTCAACGTTTCGGGTCGCCTTGGCGGCGCCGAGATCGCCCGCACCGAGTGGTATCGCGAAGGCCGCGTTCCGCTGCACACCCTGCGTGCCGACATCGACTATGCTCTGTCTGAAGCCATGACCCCCTATGGTATCATCGGGATCAAGGTCTGGATCTTCAAAGGCGAGATCATGGAACATGACCCGAGCGCGCGTGACCGTCGCCAAGCCGAGCTGCAGGATGGGCCCGCCCCCCGCGGCGCCGCTGGCCGTCGCTGAGGAGTAAGACAAGATGCTGCAACCTAAGCGCACAAAGTTCCGCAAGCTGTTCAAAGGCCGCATCCATGGCGAAGCCAAGGGTGGTTCGGACCTGAACTTCGGCCACTACGGCCTCAAAGCCACCCAGCCCGAGCGCGTCACCGCGCGGCAGATCGAAGCGGCCCGCCGCGCGATCACCCGCCACATGAAGCGTCAGGGCCGTGTCTGGATCCGTATCTTCCCGGACACCCCGGTTTCGAGCAAGCCCGTTGAAGTTCGTATGGGTAAAGGTAAGGGTTCGGTCGATTACTGGGCCTGCAAGGTCAAGCCGGGCCGGATCATGTTCGAGATCGACGGCGTTTCGGAAGAGATCGCCCGCGAAGCCCTGCGCCTCGGCGCGATGAAGCTTCCGATCAAGACCCGCACTGTGGTCCGCGAAGACTGGTAATCAGCCTCGCAATGAAATTGGAGAGCCCCCGCCCGAAACGGCGGGGGCTTTTCGTTGAAGGGCCCCTCTGTCATCTTTGGGGCGCCCGCCCGCTAGCAAGGAACGCCCTATGTCTGAGATTTCGACCCTCTTCGTTACCCGCCTCTATCGCGCCAAGCTCAACGAGCTGGCGAAGAAGAAGATCGACACCGACGAGCTTCTCGATTCCTGCTATTCCGTGGCCGAGGATGACGAGGCCGGGCAGGAGTGGTGCGAGGCCAACGACTATCCGGGCTATACGTCCTATGCCTCGCTCGACGATCTGGCCTGGCGGATGCCGATCTTTGGCGAGGTCCAGAAGGCGCTCGACAAGCACGTTGCGGCCTTCTGCGACGAGCTTGGCTTTGACCTGAAGGGAAAGAAGCTCAAGTGTAATGCCCTCTGGATCAACATCCTGCCCGAAGGCGGTACCCACGCGAGCCACATCCATCCCCATTCGGTGATTTCCGGGACGACCTATGTCTCGATGCCCGAAGGCACCAGTGCGCTAAAGCTCGAAGACCCGCGCCTGCCGATGATGATGACCGCGCCACTCGTGAAGAAAGATGCCCCGCAAGAGTTGCAGCGGTTTGTCTATGTCAAACCCGAGGTGGGCGAGGTTCTTCTCTGGGAGAGCTGGCTGCGCCACGAGGTGCCGATGAATATGGCCGAGGACGAGCGGATCTCGGTCAGCTTCAACTACGGCTGGGACTAGGGGTTAGATAAACCCCACATGAACCCCCAAGGCGTCTTTGAGGCCGGTCTCCTCATAGCCAAAATGAGACCGGACCACCGCCTCGAGCTTGTCGAATACCTCGGTTGCCGTTGAAAAAGCGCCCTCGGTGGGGGCCGAGATCAGCGCCTGCGCGGCCTCTTGAAGCCGGTCCAAAAGCTCGTGGACGACAAGATGCTCCTCCCGAAGTTTGGCGACCATGCAGCGAATGTCCTCTGTTCCGTTGGCCTCGAGCGCGGGAAACATATGCTGTTCTTCGGCGTCGTGATGAAATTGCAGCATCCGGCATTCCTGCCCGCAGATGTTGCCGAACAGGCGATAGTTCTGGCTCATATCCATGTCCTGCAGCGCGGTGATCAGCGCCGTCGGATCCAACGCGCCATCGCGGATATGCCGCAGAACTATCCGCGCTTTGGAAATCTCGCGAAGATGCATCCGGTGGATCGCCACAAGATGCCGGCCGGCCCGCTTTTGCTGCTCGGTCACATTGGCATAGGGCGGCACATGGGGCCTTGCGGCTTCGTCCAGGTCAAGCTCTTCCAAAGCGACATCTGCCAGAGGCCGGCCGTGTATTTTAGACAAGTAGGGCTCCTTTCAGCGGCAACGGCAGCCAGCGAGAAAAGCCGGCCTTTGGATCGACGCGTCACCGTTCATAGGGCGATTAATCTCTGTCCGCCACCACGGCATCAACCTCGATCTCGACGAGCCATTCAGGATTTACGAAGCGGGTAATCGCCATGATCGTGTCGACTGGCCGAGAGGTCTGACAATAGGCCTTGCGCGCTTCGATCGCGTCTTTCCAGTTGTCGATATCGGTCAGGATCACGCGAGTCCGAACGATATCCTCGATGCCGGATCCGGCCTGTACAAGCGCCGCCTCGATAATCTCGAAACACCGCGTCGTCTGGGCAAAGACATCGCCCACCCCAACCGTCTTGCCATTTGCGTCGACCGGCGCGGTCCCACCCACGGCGATAAACGGCCCAACCCGCACCGCACGGCTGAAGCCTACGATTTCCTCCATCGGGTTGCCATTGGAAACAAGCCAGCGTTCATAGGGCATCGCGCATCCTCCTGAAAGCTGATAGGCGATGTTAGCATGATCCCATCCGTGCGGCGCGTCCAAATGCAGGGGCCGGAGAATCTCCAAACTTTCCCTTGCCCTCCCCATGCCCCTCCCTTATAGGGACGCATCCTGCGATTCCGGGCGACCGGATTCGTGGGTCTATCATTGTCTCCACCGGGCAGATGGGTCACCCCAAAAGGGGCCCTCCGGTGATGTAGAAAGGAAGAGGCGCATGAACGCCAACGAACTGCGCGCCAAGACGCCGGATCAACTCCGGGACGAGCTTGTCGCTCTCAAGAAAGAAGCCTTCAACCTGCGCTTCCAGCAGGCCACCGGCCAACTCGAAAACACTGCCCGTATGCGCACCGTTCGCCGTGCCGCCGCGCAGGTCAAAACCATTCTGAACGAAAAGGCGGCCGGCGCCGCTTCGGAGGCCTGATAAATGCCCAAACGCATCCTCCAAGGTGTCGTCACCTCGAACCAGAACCAGCAGACCGTGACCGTGCTCGTCGAGCGCCGTTTCAAGCACCCGCTGCTGCAAAAGACCGTTCGTAAGTCCAAGAAATACCGGGCTCACGACGAGAACAACCAATTCAACGTCGGCGATACCGTCCGTATCCAGGAATGTGCGCCGAAGTCGAAAACCAAGCGCTGGGAAGTCATCGCCAACTAGGCTCGGCTTTTTCAGCTCAATCGAAACCCTGGGGGCTAGTCCCCAAAGGTCGGGAGAAACCAAATGATCCAGATGCAGACCAATCTGGATGTTGCTGACAACTCCGGCGCTCGCCGGGTTCAGTGCATCAAGGTTCTGGGTGGTTCCCACCGTCGCTATGCCAGCGTCGGCGACATCATTGTGGTGTCGGTCAAGGAAGCCATCCCGCGCGGCCGCGTGAAGAAAGGTGACGTCCGCAAGGCCGTCGTCGTGCGCACCGCCAAAGAAGTCCGTCGCGAAGACGGCACGTCGATCCGCTTCGACCGGAACGCCGCTGTCATCCTCAACAACGCCGGTGAGCCGGTCGGTACCCGTATCTTCGGACCGGTCGTTCGCGAACTGCGTGCGAAGAACTTCATGAAGATTATCTCGCTTGCTCCGGAGGTGCTGTAATGGCTGCCAAACTCCGCAAAGGTGACAAGGTCATCGTTCTGGCCGGCAAGGACAAAGGCAAAACTGGCGAGATCTCGTCGGTCGACCCGAAGTCCGGCAAGGCCGTTGTCGATGGCATCAACATCGCCATCCGCCACGTGAAACAAAGCCAGACCACCCAGGGTGGCCGCACACCGAAGGCGATGCCGGTTGACCTGTCGAACCTGGCTATCGTCGACAAAAACGGCAAAGCGACCCGCGTCGGCTTCCGCATGGAAGGTGACAAGAAGGTCCGTTTCGCCAAGACCACGGGGGATGCCCTCTGATGCTCGACACTGCAAACTACACCCCGCGCCTCAAGGCCGCTTATGCCAAGTCGATCCGCGCTGCTCTGAAAGAAGAGTTTGCCTACAAGAACGACATGCAAATCCCGCGCCTTGACAAGATCGTGCTCAACATCGGCTGTGGCGCCGAAGCTGTCCGTGACAGCAAGAAAGCCAAGTCGGCCGTTGAGGATCTGACCACCATCGCCGGTCAGAAGGCTGTCACCACGAAGGCCAAGAAGTCGATCGCCGGCTTCCGCGTTCGTGAGGAAATGCCGCTCGGCGCCAAGGTCACTCTCCGTGGCGACCGGATGTACGAATTCCTCGATCGTCTGATCACTGTGGCCATGCCCCGCATCCGCGACTTCCGCGGCGTCTCGGGCAAGTCCTTCGACGGTCGTGGCAACTATGCCACCGGCCTGAAGGAACACATCGTTTTCCCCGAAATCAACTTCGACAAAGTCGACGAAGTTTGGGGGATGGACATCGTCATCTGCACCACCGCGAAAACCGACGCGGAAGCCAAGGCGCTGTTGAAGCATTTCAACATGCCCTTCAACTCGTGACGCGCGGGAGGAGATTGAGAAATGGCTAAGAAATCCATGATCGAACGCGAGAAGAAGCGCGAAAAGCTGGTGGCTCAGTATGCCGCCAAGCGCGCCGCTCTCAAAGAAATCGCGAACGATGAAACCAAGTCGATGGAAGAGCGCTTCAAGGCCCGCCTGAAGCTCGCGCAACTGCCGCGCAACAGCTCTGCCACCCGTCTTCACAACCGCTGCCAGCTGACCGGTCGTCCGCACGCGTACTACCGTAAACTCAAAGTCAGCCGGATCATGCTGCGCGAGCTCGGCTCGAACGGCGAGATCCCCGGCCTGGTTAAGTCCAGCTGGTAAGGAGGGTTAGAACATGAACGATCCTATCGGTGATATGCTGACCCGTATCCGCAACGCCCAGATGCGTGGCAAGTCGACCGTGTCGACCCCCGCTTCGAAGCTGCGCGCCTGGGTCCTGGATGTGCTGGCCGACGAAGGCTACATCCGTGGTTACGAGAAATCGACTGGTGCCGATGGCCACCCGTCGCTCGAAATCAGCCTGAAATACTTCGAAGGCACCCCTGTCATTCGCGAGCTCAAGCGGGTCTCCAAGCCCGGCCGCCGCGTCTACATGGGCGTCAAGGACATCCCGTCGGTCCGTCAGGGCCTCGGTGTGTCGATTGTCTCCACCCCCAAGGGTGTGATGTCGGATGCAAACGCACGCGCAGCCAACGTTGGCGGCGAAGTGCTTTGCACGGTCTTCTAAGGAGAACCGCAGATGTCTCGTATTGGGAAAAAACCGGTTCAGCTGCCGAAGGGCGTTGAGGCCACCCTCTCGGGCCAGACCGTCACGGTCAAAGGCCCCAAGGGTACTCGCTCCTTCACCGCGACCGACGACGTCACCCTGACCGTTGCCGACGGCGCCGTGAAAGTCACCCCGCGTGGTCTTTCCAAGCGCGCCCGCCAGCAGTGGGGTATGTCCCGCAGCCAGGTCGAGAACCTTGTCATCGGCGTGACCGAGGGCTTCAAGAAAGAGCTCGAGATCACCGGTGTGGGTTATCGCGCCAACATGCAGGGCAACACCCTCAAGCTGGCCCTCGGCTATAGCCACGATGTGGACTTCGAGATCCCGGCCGGTGTGACCGTGACCGCTCCGAAGCAGACCGAAATCGTTGTGGAAGGTATCGACCAACAGCTGGTGGGGCAGGTTGCTGCCAACATCCGCGAGTGGCGTTCGCCGGAGCCCTACAAGGGCAAGGGCATTCGCTATAAGGGCGAGTACATCTTCCGCAAGGAAGGCAAGAAGAAGTAAGGAACGCAAAAATGGCAAACAGCAAAAGAACCCTGTTTCTGAAGCGCCGCCTGCGCGTCCGGAACAAACTTCGCGCCGTGAACGCCGGGCGTCCGCGCCTCAGCGTCCACCGCTCGTCCAAGAACATCAGCGTTCAGCTGATCGACGACGTCAATGGTGTGACCCTCGCCGCCGCCTCGACCCTCGAGAAGGATCTGGGCGTTGTGGGCAAGAACAACATCGAAGCCGCCAAAAAGGTGGGCGCGGCCATTGCCGAGCGCGCCAAGAAGGCCGGCGTGACCGAAGCCTACTTCGATCGCGGTGGTTTTCTGTTTCATGGCAAGGTGAAGGCTCTGGCCGACGCTGCGCGTGAAGCTGGCCTCAAGATCTAAGGAGACGATAAATGGCAGAACGTGAGAACCGCCGGGATCGCCGCGACCGCGAGGAAGCAGCGCCGGAATTCGCCGATCGTCTCGTGGCGATCAACCGCGTCTCGAAGACGGTGAAGGGTGGTAAGCGCTTTGGCTTCGCCGCGCTCGTCGTCGTCGGCGACCAGAAAGGCCGTGTGGGCTTTGGCAAGGGCAAGGCGAAAGAAGTGCCCGAAGCCATCCGCAAGGCGACCGAACAGGCCAAGCGCCAGATGATCCGTGTTCAGCTGCGCGAAGGCCGCACGCTGCACCACGACATCGAGGGCCGTCATGGTGCTGGCCGCGTCGTGATGCGTCAGGCTCCGGAAGGTACCGGCATCATCGCCGGCGGCCCGATGCGCGCCGTGTTCGAGATGCTGGGTGTCAAGGACGTCGTGTCCAAGTCGCTCGGCTCGCAGAACCCCTACAACATGATCCGTGCCACCATCGACGGGCTCAAGAAAGAGCAGAGCCCCCGTTCCGTGGCCCAGCGTCGTGGCAAAAAGGTCGCCGACATTCTTCGCTCGAAGGATGAAGCGCCGGCCGAAGCCGCAGAAGCCTAAGGAGTAGGACCATGGCAAAAACCATCGTCGTCAAGCAGATCGGCTCGCCGATCCGCCGCCCCGCCGTCCAGCGCGCAACGCTGATCGGCCTCGGCCTGAACAAGATGCACAAGACCCGCGAGCTCGAGGATACCCCCTCGGTCCGCGGTATGGTCAACTCGATCCCGCACCTCGTCGAGATTATCGAAGAGCGCGGCTAAGTCTGACCAGAACGTGATCTAAAGAACGCCCCGGATATCCTCCGGGGCGTTTTTTTTTGGCGATCGCGCCATTAGCTTCGTGACATGGAAATCACCGTGAACGACAGCTACCAGACCGGCTATATCTATCGCCTCGAAGCGCCGATAGGGCAGGGGTTCGATCCCGATTTCCGGCCGGCCCTTACGCCCAAGCAGATGCTCGAAATGGGCGTGTTCGAGGGCAAGTATCTCAACGATTGCCGCGCCGAATTCCCCGCCGACTGGTTCGAGGGCGCCCGCCTCTCGGATCGCCCCGACATCCGCTGCAATTTCTTCGGCATCAAAAGCCGCCAGCCGCTCGCCGTCTGGCGCGAAAAGGGTTGGATCTACGGACCCGATCCGCGCGGCTGGTTTCAATGGTATTGCCGCTATTATCTGGGCCGCCGTTTGCCGCAAACCGACGCCATCCAGATCAAACGCTGGCGCGCCTTCTCGCGCCACGCGGGCCAAGTCCGCGCCCATTGCATGGCGGGCGACGTGTCCTGCCGCCCCCGCCAGCGACAGTCGCTTCTGCAATGGGCCTACGATCCCTTCATTTGAGGGCCATGCAAGGCGCGCATGACGGGCTTGTGGGATCGTCTGTAGTCCGCGGAGGCGGATGTCTTTAGACGGGCGTCAATCAACAAATTACCGCCCGGACAGACCCATGACCCAAACTGCAACCCTCTCTTCCGCCTTCACGCTCTCGAGCGTCTTTGCCCGCCTTCGCGCCGTTTTCGCCCAAGGTCCGGTCCCGTGCTGGACCGAATATCTGCGCGAAACTGCTGGCAAAGCCTGATCCTCCGATAGGCTCGCCCCTGTCCGCCCGGCACTAGTGTTCGGGCCAGAGGTGCCCGCAGGGGTCAAGCCCCTTGATCCCGGGGATTTCCGCGTCTATACGCCCCCGGTGGCCCGCTATGGGTCCAGAATCAACTTGTAACGCCGTGTTTGCCCCCTTGGTCGCTCGAGGGGTAGTTCCGGCAAGGAGAAGCGACAATGAAACTTCATGAACTGCGCGATAAT
>RFZI01000064.1 GCA_009920775.1 Paracoccaceae bacterium
CCCAAAACAGGGAAAACCGGCCTGCCAAACACCCCCGACAGAGATCAATCCGAGAATCCGCGCCATACCCGCGACACGCCCTGATCTCAGCCCAAAACCATCCCAGCAAGCAGCCAAATATCCGCAGATAATCTGCGGATCGCAGGCTAAGTCGTTGATTTTAAAGTAAAGTGGCGGTGCTGTCAGACAAATTCGAACCAGTCTCTGTTTGCCCGCATATGCGTGATCCTAGGCGGAACAAAGAAGGCGCTACTCGACAAGTGCCGCGGCGCGGTGGAGTTTGAAGTTCTGTCGTGAGTAGAGGTGTCGTTCCTGGTTGAAATGGTTTGAGACAGAGGCGTGGACTGCGGCGAATTTCTGTAGACTTCGCATCTGCCGGAAGCGGAGCATAGCCCGCTCTCGTCGTCGAAATGGCAGGTGTGAATTTTCGGCTCGATTGTTGAACCAGCGACCTGTGACCTCTCGATCTGCTGCGCTGATCTCCCTCAGGTCTGCACCGTACGACCGAAGCCTGTCGGTGACGATCACTTCAGGCTGGCCATGCTTGCGCATCGCTTTCTTGAGGAATTTGAAGGCTGCTTTCGCGTCGCGGGTCTTTGTGACGAAGCTTTCGAGAACCTCGCCCTCATGGTCCACGGCCCGCCAGAGGTAGTGACGTTCGCCATTAATCTTCACGAAGACCTCGTCAAGGTGCCACTGCCACCGGCTCGACTTGATCCCTACGCTTCTGCGCTTCTTGATCTCGTTGGCGAATAACGGACCGAACCGGTTCCACCAGAAGCGAACCGTCTCGTGGCTGATGTCGACGCCCCGCTCGTGTAGCAAATCCTCCACATTCCGCAGTGAAAGCGGGAACCGGACATAGAGCATCATCGCTAGGCGTATGATCTCGGGAGACGTTTTGAAGTACTTGAAGGGGGAACGTTTGGTCATCCCAAGACGCTATCGGGCGCTCTCGCCTGCCTCAAGAGAAGTTCCTCTGACAGGACCGAGCCAGCCGCACCGCTTGATCTTCTGTTGCAGAAGTGGCTTTGTCATCCTTCATCTATCCTCTTTTTGCTGGTGCGTCCAATGGCCTACAGATCCTATGGATATCGCTCGCTCGCTGTTGTGGCAGCGGTGTGGTTTGCGATGGTGCCCGGTGCGCAGGCGGCTTGTCTCGATCATACTAACGAATGCTTATTGGCTGAAGCACTCGGCGCTGCTGAGGAAATTGGGGACTCGTTTGATCGCGACGAGGTCTTCTTCGAAGGGGTTGAGACCTATCTTGCTTTCGGCCGCATCTCTGAAGCTCGGGAGACGTCTCTGAAGATTGCAAATCCAATCACCTATGCGGAGGCCGAGCGAACAATTGCCGAAGGTCTGGCAAGTATGGGTGATTTTGACGGCGCGCGTGCCACGGCCTTTGAGATATTGGACTCGCGGAACGAGTCTGCGCGGATCAGAGCTTTTGAGGCGATCGCCGTTGAGGAGGCACGCGCTGGCATCATCGAAAGCGCCTTCGAGACCGTAATCGCAATCGACAACCCCTATAGGCGATCTCAAGCACAGGCAGCGATTGCAGAAGCTATCGCTCTTACAGGCGATCTCGATGCGGCCATCCGAGCGGCAACCCGAATTGCCACAGACTATTGGTTCAACGACGGTCAACCGCAGTTCAAGATTGCGAGCGGAGTGGTTTCAAGGGCGTCCGAGTTTGACGACTATTGGTTCTATCATGCGCTTGTCAGGATAGCTGCCATCCAATCTCAAAACGGCAATGATGTTGGCGCGATCCAGACGGCGCGGGCAATCCCGGATCTGGTCGCGCGATCAATCGGCCTGACTGAGATTGCTCGCACTCAGGCCGCAAGGGGCGACATCGAAGCTGCGATGGCCACAGCGCGACTTGTCGAGGCCGCTTATGGAGATCTTGATGCTCTCTTGGCAGTTGTTGGCGCAATCGCTCGCATGGGAGATCTGGAGCGCGCCACCGAATTGGCGCGCGAAATCTATGGCAGCTACGGCGCTGATGGCGGTTTCGTTTATGTGGCGGCGAGCCGCGCGGCTGAGGGGGATATGGAAGGCGCCCTTACGGAAATTGCGGAACTGACCAACCTGGAAAGCAAGGCCCTAGCGGCGCAAGAAGTCGCGGCGAAATTTGCCCAGCAAGGTGATCTTGCCGGCGCAGTCGCCTTGATCCAGCAGATTCCCGAAATAGGGGTCCGGGACGAGACCCTTCGGCATCTTGCGGTCGAACTTGTTGGTCTAGGTCGCAAGGACGAAGCTCTCACCTTGGCAAATGAGACCGGATCGTCTATATTGGCGAACGAGCTCATCTATTCGGTTCTTGAGGCGATGGCGGAGCAGGGTGATGCGGGCGATGCCATCTACCTCGCGCGCCATCTGCCAGACGCGATGGCCCGTGGTATCGCTCTTGCGATAATCGCTCGTGTTCTGAGCTGAACTTTATTGGATAAGAGCAGAGCTGCCGTTTTGGCGCACAATTCGGGCGCGGGCGCCAGGAAACCCCGCCAGTAAAGGCAAAGCCCCGCTTTCGCCGACAACATAGATCGCTGTCGAGAGGGCATCGGCGCAGACAGCTTTGTCGGCTTCCACAGCGACCTGCAAAAGCCCCGTTGCCGATTTCCCATTTCGTGGGTCTAGGATATGGTGATCGGCCGCAGTGCCGAACTCCATCCCATACCCCCCCGAAACCGCCAAGGCCGATCTTAGTTCGATTTCGGTGTCTATGCCCGTCGGCGAGCGTGGGTCCACCAAGCCAACCCTAAAAGCCCCACCATTGGGGTTCGATCCAAGCGCACGAAGTTCGCCCAATTCGATCATGGCGGACTCGAAACCTTCGTTGCCAAGAATTTCCGTTATCCTGTCGGTGATATACCCCTGCGCGATCCCGTTCATGCTGATCTGGGTTCCCGGTTTGGCGAAAGCGACCGAGCGGCCCGCAACCGCGAGGGAACTATAATCGATAAGGGCGCGGGCGCGGCGGACCTCTTCGTCGTTTGAACGTAGCGCGCCACCAAGAGACAGCAGACGCCACAATACCTGAATAGTGGGATCGAAAGCCCCGCCGCTCAGCTCAGAAACAAGACGGCTGGTCTCCATAACTTCGAGCAGATCCAGTGAGGCGTGCGCCAGCCTCCCCTCTCGATTGAGGGCATTAATCTCGCTATCCGGGCGATAGAGGCTAAACACCTGATCCAGACGATCGACTTCAACCAGCATTTTCTGAATCGCCCTCGAAGCGACCTTGGAGTCAGGATGCCAGAGCGTAATGCTCGAAAAGGCACCAAGCGCTTCGCCATACCAGCGAACGGGCTTTGGCATTCCGACCAGTGCGCGAATCCCAAATACGCCTCCGGCAAGCGACAGGCTGGCCCCTGAAATCATGAGCATATTTCGTCTTGAGAGGCGGTTCTGCATCATAGTTATTTCCCGAGAACCAACGAGCCTAGCGCTGGAGCAGCAGCCTCGCGCTCTCTTTTCTTGCGGGCCTGCGCCAATGGCGGGCAGCGCTGATCATCATAGTATTCGACCTGACAGTCGAGGCACTGAAAACATTCCGCCATGACGATCTTGCCCGAGCGCTCAATCGCCCGGACCGGGCAAGAACGCTCGCACAGATGGCAGGGATTGCCGCATTCGGGCCGACGTTTAAGAAGGTCCAGAAGGTGCAGGCGATCCAAAACGGCCAAAGCCCCGCCGAGCGGGCACAGAAACCTGCAGAATGCCCTTTCCGTAAAGAGGCCGATTATCAGAAGGATCACCGCGTAAATTACATACGGCAGCCCGCGCACGAATTTGGCGGTGATGGCGGTTTTGAAAGGCTCGATTTCTTCAAACAAAGCGCCCACCGTTGGCGCGACAAAAACCAGGACAAGGATAAGCCCGAGTGAGACGTATTTGAGGTTCCAAAGGTATCTCTGGTCTCGCTCTTTTGGGTTCCACTGCGGAAGCCCCAAGGCGCGCGAGATTTGCCCCAAGAGCTCTTGCATCGCACCGAACGGGCAAAGCCAGCCGCAAAAGACGCCCCGACCGAGCAATATCAAGGAAATGGCCGTGTAGATCGACAACATGACGATCAGAGGTTCGGCCAAATAGAAACCTATACCCAACCTTTCAAACGGCGCCTTGATATAGTTGATGAGATGGACAATCGACAACTGGGCAGATGCGATCCAACCGATCCAAACCAACGTGAAAACGAGGAAACCGTTGCGAACCCAGCGATGAAGCCGCCTGCTTCGGCTCAGCCGGTCCTGAAAGGCAAGTATCAAGGTCAATGCCAGGAGGGCCGCACCAAGAATTGCGATTTCGGTGCGCCCCTCGACCCACGGCTCCACCCAGACCGGGACAGCGGGCTTTTCCGGCATGAGAATGAGGTGGGACGGCAATTGGTAGTTGAGTTCGGCCAGAACAAAGGGTTCGAGCCAGCCATCTGGTCGCCTCGCGGAAGCATGAAGCTTGGCCGACCAGGGCCTCAAAGGATCAAAGCCGGCTTGAGGCGGCAAAATCAATAGGTCGGCGACCGACCTATTGGAGAAGATGACCTCTTTCTTCTGAAAACTTAGCTGTTTGCCGTTTTGCTCAACCGTTACGCGTTCGAAGGCGAAATCGCGGGCGAGGTTGTTATAGGCTATTCCCCTATGGTCGTAGGCACCGGAAAGGCTTGCGACATAGATCGACATCGTGTCGTCTGGCATACTGTGAACCAGCCTTTCGAAGGCTTCAGGCCCAACGCCGTTGCGCCCGATCGCAGGCGGGTTGCCGTACCCGATGGCAAAATCGATGTAGGTATCCTCATCGCCACCAATCATTGGGACTTCGGGTAGCAGATCTCCTAGGCCCGCGCGCTCCATTGCCGACTGAAGGTCGGCATTGGTCACATGCGCCACCGTGATCGCGCCATTCGCCAAGAGCTCGTCCGGGCTCATCGGACGGAAATTGAAAACGTCGATCGTCGGCTCTGTTACGACGATTTCGTCGGTTCGATATCCCAGAACCATTCTGGCACCCTCAAGCACGGCGTTTCGCATAGCCCGAGCCGAGATGGTCGCGCCAGCGACGAAGCCGGGTTCGAGGCCGCCTTCTGCGCCTAGACGTCCTTCCATGCCCTTCATAAAGTCCAGAAACTGGACCATTCGGGCGGTGCGGAACCGATCGTTTATGAGGTAGGGTTCGCGATGGAAAAGAAGCACCCCGCCAGTGATGCGGCCATCGAGTGTAACGCCGGAAATTACGTCAAAGGGTGTGCTGGAATAGCCAGGCGCGCGAAGAACATCAAAGGTTGAGAATACATACCCAAGCATCTGGGCACCCGAATAGGCGCTGGCGGCATAGGGGCCCTCGTCTTCGACCATTTCGAGACGGTCCGCCTCGGGAAAGATACGCGCGAGAACCTCGGGGTTCACTCGCTCGAGGAGAGGTATCGGCAAGGTCGTCGGATCGTATTGTGGTTTGAAAGCGCTGGGCTCCACCCGAGTCATAGTTGGCACCCCACCTCCTTCCATGGGCGACTGGGTTCTATCGTGCATTTCCTCCTCGGGGTTGATCTCCTGCATCGCGACAGCAGGAGCCGCTTCTTCAACTGACGCTGCGTCGGAAAACTCTTCTTCTTCTGGGTTCTCTTGTGCCGCGGCCTGACCAAGCGACACGAACAACCCAAGAGCCAACGCGAGAGCCAAACCGCCAGCCATCTTAAGCCACTCGGCCCTCCCGACTGCGTGGATACTCATCGGCTTTCCCCTCTGTCGGCGCCGCTGGTCAGGTCGCACCCTGAATTGTCGATCGTTTCGTCTGGCATCACGGTCTTGCATAGGATCGCGCCTTCAAGGCGCGCGCCCGTGAGGTCAGCGCCCGCGAGGTTGGCCTCATAAAGGAAAGCCATCCCGAGGTTTGCAGAGACAAGGCTCGCGCCAGAAAGGTCTGCCCTATACAGGTCGATCCCGCCCAGATTAGCTCCGTCAAGATTAGCGCCCTGAAGTTGGGCCCCGCTCAGGATCGCTCCCTTAAGGTCTGTCCCTATGAAACTTGCTCCCTGCAGCTTGGCGAAAAAAAGATTAGCTCCACGCAGGTCGGCTTTGTCCAGGGTTGCCCCTGTCAGGTCAGCCCCGATCAGAACGCCGTAGTACAAGCGAGCCCCCGTAAAATCGGAGCCCGTCGCTGAAGCCGCACGAAGATCGGCTTTGATGAAATTGACACCCGACAAGTCGCAATCTTTGCAGGAAAGAGAGCCCAGAAAGCGGTTGAGATCGTCGGTTTCCCAAGCTGAAGCCAGTGACGCCTGAAAGAGCAAGACGACAAAAGCAAATACCCGCTTCAATTCTATCGCTTCCATACTTGACCGCTGACTTATCCGAACCGCTCTAGCCGGCCGCTGGTTCGAACCTCAAACTCAGAATGGGGTAACCTCCAAAGGAGCTGCAACTGAAGCTTTGCAGCTAGACAAGCGTTCCTAGATCACGGCTTTCGCTGATACGCGCGCAATCAGTGCGCGATTTGCTTTCCCAATTTGCTTTCTTTGGAGGTCCCGTCACACGGCTCAAAATTATTACTGTTTATTTTCAATATATTACACCATAAAAACCAAAGCACGTGTCTGATCCAGACTCGCACTTTTGTCCTTCCAGGATCGTCAGGACCGCTCCCCTTTCGATGGCCCAATAGAATTTATTGGATTTTGCAATAAACATTGCGATACTCGAAGATACGAGCATCTGTTCAATTGGACCTTGCGCGGCGGGATCGGCGCGAAGGTTTCAACTGCAGAGTAGAGGTTGGTATGTCAGCACTCGGTTTTGGCTATGGCACAACAGCGCAAGTGATCGACTCGATTGTCGCCTCCGACGAGGACGTCGCGCTTGCCGTTATCACCGATGTTGTTGGCGCTTCCTACCGGCCCCTAGGGGCGATGATGGCCATCTTCCCGGAGCAACGACGTGTCGGAAGCTTGTCCTCTGGCTGTGTCGAGAAAGACATCGAGAGCCATGCCGCAAGAGCGCTCGCCGAAGGTACGATGCAGCGGATACGCTACGGCGCTGGGTCGCCCTTCTTTGATATTCAACTGCCTTGCGGCGGCGGGCTCGAGATTACTTTGGTTCCCAAGCCCGATCGCGACGTACTGGCCGAAATGGCCCGCAGGCTCAGTGGCCGAGAAGTCGCCTGCGCCGTTTTGGATCTGGAACGGCAGGAAATTTCTGTCCGCGACTCTGACGGTTCCGACGTTACGGGTTGGCAGGGCCAAAGCTTCAATGTCGTGATCGAGCCCGAGTTGAACTTTCTGCTATTTGGAAAAGGAACCGAGATCGTCGCCTTCGCGGCTCTGGTCTCATCGCTCAGATTTGGCTGTACCGTCTTGTCAGGCGATCAGGAAACCCTTGAAGAAGCGAAACGGTGTGGCTGTACGGTGCGCGCGCTCAAGAAACCGGAATTTCCGCCCGATCTCGAGGTGGACTCGTTCACAGCGATTTGTCTCTTCTTTCACGATCACGACTGGGAGCCGCCGATACTCGCCGTCGCGCTCGACAGCTCGGCTTTTTACATTGGGTGCCAAGGAAGCGAGCGTACGGCCGCATCGCGCCGTCACGCGCTCAGGAACATTGGGATCGGCGAGGACCATTTGGGGCGCCTGCGCGGGCCGATCGGCCTAGTTAGGTCTGCGAAAGATGCCCGAACGTTGTCGATAGGAGTCTTGGCCGAAATCCTCGACGTCCACAGAGCCCTTGGCGGAGCGCGCTAGCGATGCGGAACCGCCCGAAGATAACCCTCAAGCAGCTGGAGATCTTTCAGGCGATCGTGGTGGCCGGCTCTTTCACAAAAGCCGTCAATCTGACCGAACTTTCCCAGCCGACACTTTCTCAGCAACTTGCCAATCTTGAGAAAGAATTACAGGTCCAGTTGATCGCCCGGGGCAAGAAGTCGATTATCGAGCTTACTCCAGCGGGGGAGTTCTGGCTGGCACGAAGCAAGGAACTCTTGGGTCATTTTGAAGCCAGCCTCACGACCCATCGCGATATCTTTGTTGACCAGGGCCTTACCGTCAACGTTGGCACGACACCCAGCCTGCAGGGTCGGTTTGACGAGTTGATCGCCAAGGCCGCGCTTCCGATTGTGCAAATCAAATCTCTGAACATTCAGAGTTTTCTGAACTCGAGGCAGGTCTCAGACGCGCTGATGTCTCACCGGATCAACTTGGCCATCGGGAGCCGTAACCCTTTGGAAGAGCAAAAGCACTCGCTCGTTATATCAAAGCTCTATGACGACAAGATCGTTTGGGCCGTTCCCCGCGATGTTCCGACCGAGGACGTGATCCGTACGTTTGCAGAAGGGCGTAACGTTGGCGGGCACGCGTGTTTTGAGAGACACGTCATGCTGATGCCGAATCCGCCTTGGTATCTCAAGACTCAAGACTGGTATCGAAGCCGCCTGCCCTTTTCGATGCCCTACTTCACGGTTTCCACTCACCAAGCTGCCGTTCAATTGGCCGCCTCAGGGGCTGCCACCTGCCACACACCCATGACTCAAATTCCAAATCTCGCGGAGGGGGTGAGTTCAAGGCTTCGTTACTTTGAGATCGGCGAGCTTGCGCGAGAAGTGTGTTTGGCTTACCCAAAACATCTTCAAAGTATGTCCTCATTCATCGAATTCGCGGAAAGCGTCGGCAGAATCCTGAGGTTCGAGCAGGCGAATACCGGCGAGATTCAGACGTTGGATATAGTTGAGCGTACACGTCTTTCTTAAGGGATTATGTAGGAGGGTTAGATGGCACTTCTGTCTGGACACAGGTTGATGATCGGAGCCGTTTTGGCGGGTTCTATGTTTGCAGTGTCCGCGTCTGCGGAAACGATCACGGCAAACTGCACAGGGATGCTCAATTTCGATATTTACAATTTCGATTCCGAATCTCCCCTGCAGACCATCGAGGGCATAGGCGACGCAAATTTCGAATTGACCGAAGTCGACATTATCTTGACTGGGGCTTTCGGAGAATATCGTTTCAACATTGTGGACGGCACACTTTATCACAACGGCAGCGATACCGGGATCTATTGCACCTACACCGGCCTTTAGGTCGGCCGGCCCAAGCAGCCAAAGAATTTAGATAGTATTAGCCAGACAGGCGGCCGTTCGGTTGGCGGCCGGGCTAAACATCAGCAGGTTCTATTGATATTGAACAATTATTCACTTTTCGAATGATTTTTATTGAATTCACCTGCCGTGTTTTCTGTTGAGGGAAGGTCCGTGTGGTCTAAGGTCAACTTGCGCTACTTTTCAGACAGATAACCGGGGAATGTTGAACGCTTTGTTCACTGACGGATGAAGTTTTGCTTCATTTCTGGGTGCTCTGGAGGTGCATGAAGAGGTGCATGAACAGGACACGTTATCCGGTCTAGCGGAGGGAGATTAATGGCGATTACGTTGAACATAAATGGCCAAGACCATACGGTCGATGCCGATCCACAGATGCCCCTACTTTGGGCAATCCGAGAACTGACAGGCCTTACGGGCACGAAGTTTGGTTGCGGCATCGCCCAGTGTGGGGCCTGCACCGTGATAGTCGATGGCAACGCAGTGAGATCGTGCAACACGCCCGTTGCGACGGCTGTTGGCAAGTCGATCCGCACTATTGAGGGTGTCTCAGAGAACAACGACCATCCAGTCCAGCTGGCTTGGCAGGAAATCTCGGTGCCCCAATGCGGTTATTGCCAGTCTGGCCAGATCATGTCGGCGGTCGCTCTTCTCGAAAAGAGCCCCAACCCCTCCGACAACGAGATCGATAAAGCCATGGCGGGCAACATCTGTAGGTGTGGCACCTATCCTCGCATTCGCGCCGCGATCCATCGTGCGGCTGAAATAGCAAATTCGTAGGGAGAAAAGGGATGAATCAGCCCAGTTTTTCACGGCGTAGCTTCCTGAAGATCTCGTCTTCCGCTGCCGGTGGTCTCATGATCGGATTTAATTTCCCGGTCGGAGCCTCTGCTGCCGTAGGTGATCCAGGGGAAATCAACGCTTGGCTGACGATCGACCCCGACAACGTGGTTAGTATCGTCACGCCTCAGACCGAGATGGGGCAAGGTGCGTGGACATCAATTCCGATGATGATTGCGGAAGAGTTGGACGTAGCTTGGGAGAATGTCCGGCACGTTCGGGCAGACGCAAACCGTCACGTCAACAACGGCAACCTCTATACGACGACCTCGACGGGCGGCTCGACAACCGTTTCGCGGCGGCATCCATACATGATGCAAGCTGGGGCTTCTGCAAGAGAGCGCCTGAAGGAGGCTGCAGCCCTAGCTTGGGGCGTCCCGCGTAGCGAGGTCCAAGCCAGCCAGGGCATGCTTATGAGCGGATCTAATCATGGGACTTACGGCGAATTTGCTGCTGCTGCTGCTCAGATTACCCTCGATGAAGAGCCAAAAATCAAAGAATATAAGGATTGGTGGCTTCTCGGCAATCCGACTAAGCGTCTTGATGTACCAGAGAAAACTAACGGGACAGCGGTCTATCCGATCGACGTAAATGTCGATGGAATGGTATATGCCGCGGTTCAGGCGTGCCCTGTTCCGGAAGGGAGGTTGGTCAGCTATGACTTTGACGCGGTCAAGGGGATGCCGGGTGTTATCGCTGCTGTGGAACTTGAGCAGGTAAAAGATGTTCCGGCTTTCACGGATCTGCGTAGCGGTGTTGCGATTGTTGCGGAGAGCTGGTTCCAAGCCAAGAATGCGCTAGCCGTTATGCCCATTGTCTGGGACAATGGCCGCGGTGCGAACATCAGCTTTGAAAGTCAAACTGCTGAGGCGATGAGTTTCCTCGCGGGACAGGGTACTCTCGTCAAAAACGAAGACGGCAATATCGGCAAGAACCTCGACAAGGGTGTCAATCACGACGCCGTTTACGATGTGATCGCGGCTTCCAGTAACGTAGTTACAGGCGAGGTCTATAGCCGGCCATTCGAATCGCACGTGACGATGATGCCGCCTTGCGCGGTGGCAGATGTGAAGCCTGAGAGGGCAGATCTCTGGACATTTACTCAGGATATCGCGCGTTCGCTTAACGAAGCAGCCGACCAGCTTGGTCGGGACACGACCAATGTGTTCCTGCACCAGACTTATCTTGGTGGCGGCTTTGGTGGTGGCTATAATATGGATGTTCACCGTCAGGCTGTGGCGATCTCGGCGGCAATCGGTCGACCCGTCAAGGTTATCCGCAGTCGTGAGGAAGACATCGCACAAGACTCCCAGAGGCCGCCAATGTGGGGCAATTACAAGGCGGCTCTCGGTGAGGATGGGCTACCTACTGCTCTGGTGACGCATGTAGTCGGTGAAGAGAAAATGCCCGTGTTTTCTCAACGTGGCGTGGCAAATATGCCCTATCTCATCCCAAACCGACGCCATGAGTATAGCGCTGTTCAGAACCACATCCCAATCGGCTACCACAGAGCGCCGGGTGCTAATGCGACAGGCTTCTTTACGGAACAGATGGTCGATGAACTCGCGCAAGCTGGTGGGTGGGACCCACTAGATTGGCGAATTAAACTCACCGAAGGTAATGAGCCTTGGCAGAGAGTACTTCTGGCAATGAAAGAGAAGTCCGGTTGGTCCACAGAACTTGGCAATGGAGTAGGAATGGGCTGTGGGGTTGTAGAATCTCACGGGACTATTGCCGGCTGCGTCGCAACGGTCGAAGTCAGCAGGCGTGGCCAGATCTTTATTGATAGACTGCAGTTCTTCATCAATAGCGGCTACGTTATCAATCCGCTTGGTGCTACCGAACAGGCAGAAAGCTCTGCAATCTGGGAGTTGAGCCACGCAATGTTTGGTGGCCTGCAAGTTCGGGATGG
This sequence comes from Paracoccaceae bacterium, assembly GCA_009920775.1. Taxonomy (GTDB): domain Bacteria; phylum Pseudomonadota; class Alphaproteobacteria; order Rhodobacterales; family Rhodobacteraceae; genus RFZI01. Next base: position 11,840 of record RFZI01000064.1, read on the forward strand.
ACGGATCGTCAATACCAACTTTGATTCTTACGGAATGATGAGAATGGCGGACACGCCTCCTCGGATCGAAGTTCACCTTGAAATGTCCGAAGATCAGTGGTGGGGAGGACTTGGAGAGCCGACAGGACCTCCGGTTGTTCCTGCAGTAGCAAATGCTATTTACTACGCAACCGGGACACGCATTCGGTCTACACCATTTGCGGCAGCAGAGCTTTGATGATCTGAGCCTGTTTGACGAGTTGCGGCTTTGATGTGAAAAATCGAAGAATTTGGAAGGGGCCCCTAGGGGCCCC
>RFZI01000065.1 GCA_009920775.1 Paracoccaceae bacterium
ATCACGACGAAGGGCAGGCACATGGCGGCGGCCAGTGTCGAGGTGTGGAATTGCATCGCCACGGGATGCAGCTCTTTGGCGAGGCGACGGGTGATGAGGATGTAGAGCGCGAAGAAGAGCGCCGTGCCGAGCGGAAAGAGGGCCACGGGGCCGAAGGCCACGAAACTCGGCTGGATCACCAGAAGCGAGCCGACAAAGCCCACGGTCGAGGCGGCGATGCGGCGCGGGCCGACCTCGTCGCCGAACATGAACTTGCCGAGGAAAAGAAGGATGAAGGGCTCGACGAAAGCGATGGCCAGCGCATCGGCAATCGGCATCACCTGCACGGCGGCGACAAAGCAATAGGTCGAAACGATCAGATAGATGCCTCGCAGGATCAGCCGCCCGAGCGAGGCGCGGGGGATCCGCAGGCTCAGCCCCATCACCAGAAGCACCGGCAGCATGATCGCGCCCTGCACGATGAACCGCGCCAGCGTGATCTGGCCCACCGGGATCGTCGCGGCGGCGGCCTTGGAGCCCACGTCGATGAAGGGCGCGGTCAGGCAGAAGCCGAGCATCAGAAGGACGCCGAGAAGAATGCGATCGTGGGTCATGCCGCGTCCTTGAGGGAATGAAGGGCGCGGAGGCCCTCAGCAGTTGGGAACGTTGACGGCGAGGCCGCCGAGCGATGTCTCCTTGTATTTCTCGCTCATGTCCACACCTGTTTGCCGCATCGTTTCAATGGCGGCATCGAGGGGGACGAAATGGGTGCCGTCGCCGCGGAGCGCGAGCGAGGCGGCGGACACGGCCTTGATCGCGCCAAGGCCGTTCCTTTCGATGCAAGGGATCTGGACAAGCCCCCGGATCGGATCGCAGGTCATGCCGAGGTGATGCTCGAGCGCGATTTCGGCCGCGTTCTCCACCTGCTCGGGCGTGCCGCCCATGACCGCCGCAAGGCCTGCCGCCGCCATGGCCGAGGCGCTGCCCACCTCGGCCTGACAGCCGCACTCCGCGCCCGAGATCGAGGCGTTGAACTTGATGAGGCCGCCGATCGCCGCCGCGGTCAGCAGGAAATCAGGAACTTTCGAGACAGTCGCTCCCGGCACATGGTCGAGCCAATAGCGGATCGTCGCCGGGATCACCCCCGCCGCACCGTTGGTGGGCGCGGTGACGACCTGACCGCCGGCGGCGTTCTCTTCGTTCACCGCCATCGCATAGGTCGACATCCAGTCGTTGATCGTATGCGGGGCCGAAAGGTTCATGCCACGCTCAGAGAGCAACGACTGGTGAATGCCCTTCGCCCGCCGCTTGACCTTGAGGCCACCGGGCAGGATGCCGTCGTTCTCGAGCCCGCGGTTGATGCAAGTGTTCATCACCTCCCAGATCCGGGCGATCCCCGCATCGAGATCGGCGCCCTTACGGCGGCTCAGCTCGTTCTTGCGCTTCATGTCGGCGACGGTCAGGCCGCTTTCGGCCGCCATGTCGAGCATTTCCTTGGCCGATTTGAAGGGGAAGGGGACGGGTGGGCCATCGTCATGGTCCTTGCCTGCGGCCAGTTCCTCTTCGGTCAGGATGAAACCGCCACCGACCGAATAATAGGTGACTTGGGTGATCACATCGCCTTGGGCATCGACGCCCTTGATGATCATGCCGTTGGCATGGCCGGGCAAGTTGGGGCCATAGTCGAAGACGAGGTGCTCCTTAGGCTGGAAATCCAGTACCGGCAGCCCCTCGGGTTTGACGGTGCCCTCCGTGGCAATCCGCGCAAGCTCGGCCTCGGCCTTTTCGGCGTCGTAGTCGTCAGCGCGGAAACCGGCGAGGCCAAGGATCGAGGCGCGGTCGGTCGCGTGGCCGACGCCTGTGAAGGCGAGGCTGCCGTGCAGCGTCACGCGCAGGCCAGCGACCTTGAACGGCTGTTGCCGCAGGTGATCGAGAAAGCGGGCTCCGGCGACCATCGGGCCGATGGTGTGCGACGAGGAGGGGATTGCCATAAATCACGGGCCAGCGAAGCAGTGGGGCGAGATAGCAGCCGAGGATTGTATCCTCCGCAAGCCAGGCCGGAGCCGCGTTGTCGAGCAAGTGAAGATGTTGGCGGATCTGCACATGGACAGAACGATCCAGCTCGCCAACATGATCCGCCGATATAAGCCGGTCGGAGTAGAACAGGACGCGTTCTGACGCGTGCAGTTCGTTGGCGAGCCAGAAGAGCCACTTGAGTCCATCGCCGCGCTGCGCCGACCCAGGGGCGGGAAAGAGCTTGCCCTCGCGCTCTGACAGCCAAAGAAGGATCGCGGCCGTCTCAAAAAGAGCCCCATCGGGGGTCTCGAGGGTCGGGATCAGGCCATTGGGATTGATCGCCAGATAAGCGGCTGAGGACTGTTCACCCTTGGAGCGGTCGAGCAGGCGCACCTCGTAGGGCAGCCCGAGCATCTCGAGCGCCAGCCGCACACAAAGCGAGGCATTGTCAGGGGCGTAGTGAAGGCGCAGCAAATCGGTCATGCGCAGACCCTAGGGGATTGCCGCCTCTGCGTCTGCCGGAAAGCGACATTTCTTATCGGAAACCGGAAGGGGATGGCCTTCCGCCTCTCGCACCCGCCGCGCTTCTTTCCTATAAGCGAGGAGGAATCCTTTTTGGAGCTGCCAGATGACCGACAACCTCTCTCCCATCGACAAGGCCAAATTCGTCGCCGCCAAACGCGCGACCCAATATGTCCAGAGCGGCATGAAGGTGGGCCTTGGCACCGGTTCGACTGCCGCCTGGTTGGTCAAATGCCTTGGCGAGATGGTTCGTGACGAAGGCCTCAAGATCAAGGGCGTGCCGACCTCGACCCGCACCGCCGAGCTTGCGCATCAGGTGGGCATTGAGGTGATCACTCTCGACGAGGCCAAATGGCTTGACGTGACCATCGACGGGGCCGACGAGTTTGACGCCGATCTCAACCTGATCAAGGGCGGCGGCGGGGCGCATCTTCAGGAAAAGATCGTCGCCACGGCCTCAGATCAGATGGTGGTGATCGCCGACATCTCGAAGCAGGTCGAAACCCTAGGCGCATTCCCCTTGCCGCTCGAGGTCATCCCTTTCGGCTGGCAGACAACCAAAACACTCGTCGAAGAGGCCTTGATCGGCATGGACGTTCTCGGCCGCACGACCAGCCTGCGGATGAAGGGCGATGCCCCGTTCATCACCGACGAGGGCAATCACATCCTCGATCTGCACCTCAACCGGATCGGCAATCCACGCCAGCTGAGCCTTGTGCTCAACCAGATCCCCGGCGTGGTTGAAAACGGGCTCTTCATAGATATCTGTGATGCAGTGGTCATCGGCTATGGCGATGGCCGCGTGGAAGTGCGCGATATCAATGAGGGGACGGTGGACGAGATGAAGTATGACTTCCTGACCAAGGACAACATCTTCACCGACATCGCGGATTAATTGATGGCCTACGACTACGATCTCTTCGTCATCGGCGGCGGCTCCGGCGGTGTCCGGGCGGCGCGGGTGGCGGCGGCAGACGGGGTGCGCGTTGCGCTGGCCGAGGAAGATCGGATGGGCGGCACCTGCGTCATCCGTGGTTGTGTCCCCAAGAAGCTGATGGTTTTCGCCAGCGAGTTTGGCGAGGCGATCAGCGATGCGCGCGCCTATGGCTGGGATCTCGACGAGGGCAGGTTCGACTGGCCGACCTTCCGGGGCAAGCTCCATGCTGAACTGGATCGCCTCGAAGGTGTCTACCGGCGCCTCCTCGATGGCTCGGGGGTGACGACCTACAACGCCCGGGCCACCGTGAAAGACGCCCATCACGTGGCGCTCTCGACCGGCGAAGTCGTGAGCGCGGGGCACATCCTGATTGCCACCGGCGGCGTGCCGTCGGTTCCCGATAAGCAGGGCGCAGAGCTGGGCATTACCTCTAACGATATCTTCAATCTTGAAGAATTGCCGGCCTCGATCCTGATTGTCGGCGGCGGCTATATCGCCTGCGAATTCGCCGGCATCCTCAACGGGCTTGGTGTCAAGGTGACGCAATACTATCGCGGAGCGCAGATCCTGCGCGGCTTTGACGACGAGGCGCGGGGCATGATCGCCGACCAGATGCGCGAGCGCGGGGTCGATCTGCATTGCGGCACGACGATTCTGGCGATGGAAAAACGCGGGGGCGGGGTTTGGGTCAAATCCAGTAACGGCCATGAAGAAGTTTTCGGGCAGGTCCTGTTCGCCACGGGCCGCGCGCCGAATACACGGGGCCTTGGCCTTGCCGAAGCTGGCGTCACGCTCGGGCGCAATGGCGAGGTCGTCGTTGACGACTATTCGCAATCGAACCTGTCTTCGATCTACGCTGTAGGCGATGTGACCGACCGCGTTCAGCTGACCCCTGTTGCGATCCGCGAAGGCATGGCTTTTGTCGAGACCGTGTTCCGCAACAACCCGACGAAGGTCGATCACCACCTGATCCCCTCGGCGGTGTTCACCCAGCCCGAGTTCGGCACCGTGGGCCTGACCGAAGAGGCGGCCCGCGCGCAGGAGCCGATCGAGGTCTATGCCGCGAGCTTTCGACCCATGCAGCACGCCTTTGCCGGGCGCAGTGATCGAGTGTTGATGAAGCTGATCGTGAGCAAAGCGACCCGCAAGGTGCTTGGCTGCCATATCGTCGCCGATCACGCGGGCGAGATGATCCAGCTGGCAGGCATCGCCATCAAGATGGGCGCGACCAAAGAGGATTTCGATCGCACTGTCGCGGTGCATCCGACGATGGCCGAGGAATTGGTAACCATCAAAACGCCGGTCCGTACCGCTTGATTTTCAAGCACGCGGACCCAATCTGAGAAAGAACCTGCCTCGATAGGGGCGAAAGAGAGAGAAGAACATATGGCTGGAAATTCTGGCGGCCCTTGGGGCGGCGGCGGAGGCAACAGGGGCGGATCCGGTGGCGGCGATGACCAAAATCGCGGCGGACGGCGTCCTGGCAACGAAGGTCCGCAGATCCCCGAGATCGACGATCTGGTAAACAAGGGCCGCGAACAGCTGCGCGTCCTGATGGGCGGTGGCGGTGGCCGGCGCCCGAACGGCGGCGCGCAGGGGGGCGGCGAAGGCCCGCGCCTGACGCGGGGCACGTTCATGCTGGGTCTCGGCGCGGCGGCGGTGATGTGGGGCCTTGCCTCTTTCTACACCGTCAAGCCTGAGGAACAGTCGGTCGAGCTCTTCCTCGGCAGCTATTACAAGACCGGCGAGCCGGGCCTGAATTTCGCGCCTTGGCCTCTGGTGACAGCCGAGGTGATCCCCTTCACGTCCGAGCGCACCATCGAGATCGGCACCTCCCGCTCGGGGCAGGACGCCGGCCTGATGCTGACCGGCGACGAGAACATTGTCGACATCGACTTCCAGGTGGTCTGGAACATCTCGAATTCGCAGGAGTTCCTCTTCAACCTCGCCGATCCGCAATCGACCATTGAAGCCGTGGCGGAATCGGCCATGCGCGAGATCATCGCCCAGTCGCAGCTCTCGCCGATCCTCAACCGCGATCGTGGTGTGATCAGCGACCGTCTGACCGACATGATCCAGACAACGCTCGACAGCTATCAGAGCGGGGTCAACATCGTCCGTGTCAACTTTGACAAGGCCGACCCGCCCGAGCCGGTGATCGCCTCGTTCCGCAAGGTGCAGGACGCCGAGCAGGAACGTGACCGTCTGCAGAACGTGGCCGACGCATACTCGAACCGCGTTTTGGCCGAGGCCCGTGGTGAGGCCGCTCAGGTTCTCGAACAGGCCGAAGCCTATCGCGCACAGGTCGTGAACGAGGCCGAAGGTGAAGCGAGCCGTTTCACCGCGGTTCTTGAAGAATACCAGAAGGCACCGGACGTGACCCGCCGCCGCCTCTATCTTGAAACAATGGAAAAGGTGCTTGCCGGCATGAATGTGATGCTGCTCGACGAAGCGGCGCAGGGCGGGCAGGGGGTTGTTCCCTATCTGCCGCTCAATGAACTGGGCCGAACCACCACCGCGGGAGGGAACAACTGATGGCACGCTCAGCTTATCTTGTCCCGATCCTCGTTGCGGTGATCGCCGCGGCCCTTTCGTCGATCTTCATCGTCGACGAGCGCCAGAAGGTTCTGGTGCTGCAGTTCGGCCAGATCGTGAAGGTTCAGGAAGAGCCCGGACTGGGCTTTAAAATCCCGCTCATTCAGGAAATCGTCCGCTATGACGACCGCATCCTGAGCCGCGACATGACCTCGCTCGAGGTCACGCCCTCGGACGACCGTCGTCTGGTGGTTGACGCCTTCGCGCGCTACCGCATCGTCGATGTCGAGAAGTTCCGGCAGGCTGTTGGTGCTGGCGGTCAAGAGCTTGCCGCCAACCGGCTCGACTCCATCCTGCGCGCCAATACCCGCGAGGTTCTTGGTTCGGTAACGTCGAACGAGATCCTCTCGGTTGACCGCGCCGCGCTCATGCTGCGCATCCGCAATGCGGCGATCGACGAGGCGCAGGCTCTGGGCCTTCAGGTGATCGACGTGCAACTCAAGCGCACCGACCTTCCGCCCGCCAACCTCAACGCGACCTATGAGCGGATGAAAGCCGAACGCGAACGCGTCGCGGCCGACGAGATCGCCCGTGGTAACGAGGCGGCCCTGCGTGTCCGCGCCTTGGCCGACCGGACCGTGGTCGAGCTTGTCTCGGATGCCCGTCGTCAGTCAGAGATCGTCCGAGGCGAGGCCGATGCCAAGCGCAACGCGATCTATGCCGAAGCCTTTGGCCGCGATCCCGAGTTCTTCGAGTTCTATCGCTCGATGACCGCCTATGCCCGCGCCATTGGCGGCGGCAACAGCTCGATCGTGGTCTCGCCCGAGAGCGAGTTCTTCGACTATCTCCTGTCGGATCAGGCGAAGGTTTCGCAATAAGATGAGCACGATCGTTCTGGCGATCGGCTCGGTTCTAGTGGTGGAGGGGCTGGTCTATGCACTGGCCCCTTCGGCCATTGAGCGCCTCTTCGAAGCCTATCGCAGCCTGACCGTCGACCAGCGCCGCGCGATGGGCCTTGTCTCAGTCGCGCTTGGTGTGGGCCTATGCTGGCTTGCCCGCCAGATGGGTGTCTGAGGCCCACCTCACGCGTAGTTGAGAGCTCGAGAAGACCCGTGCGTTGTAAACGCGCCGTCCGTGGGCAAATATCTTCTTGTCCCGCATCGTCGGGCTATTCGATTAGCAAACAGGAGCTTGTCGTGATTCCGAGAACACTCGTTGCAACACGTTCAACCTCGCGCCCGGCATCCATGCTGTTGTTGGCGCTGTCCATCTTTGTGCTCATCTTTGCGCAGGCTCTGCCGAGCCCGGCCCAGTCGCGCCCAGATACTTTTGCCGACCTCGTCGAACAGGTCAGCCCGGCTGTGGTGAACATCACCACAACAACGGTGATCGAGGCCCGATCGGGCGCAAACGGCATAACGCCGCAGGAAAATCCCTTCGAGGGAACCCCGTTTGAAGATTTCTTCAAGGACTTCAATGATCAGGGCCTCGGCCCCCAAGGCCCGCAGCGCGCGACCTCGCTCGGTTCGGGTTTCGTGATTTCCGCCGATGGCTATGTCGTCACCAATAACCATGTGATCGAAGACGCCGACGAGATCATGGTCGAGTTCTTTTCGGGTGAAAGCCTGCCCGCGACCCTGATCGGCACCGATCCGGCGGTCGATATAGCACTTCTCAAGGTCGATGCCACCGATCTGGCCTTCGTCGGCTTTGCCGACAGCGACACCGCCCGCGTGGGCGATTGGGTTTTGGCTGTGGGCAACCCGCTGGGGCAGGGCTTCTCGGTCTCGGCAGGCATCGTTTCGGCCCGTAATCGCGAGCTTTCGGGCACCTATGACGATTACATCCAGACCGACGCCGCCATCAACCGCGGCAACTCGGGCGGCCCCTTGTTCAACCTCTATGGCGAGGTGATCGGCGTGAATACCGCGATCCTTTCGCCCAATGGCGGCTCGATCGGCATCGGCTTTTCGATGGCCTCGAATGTGGTCAAGGCCGTGGTCGATCAGCTCATGCAATACGGCGAAACCCGTCGCGGCTGGCTTGGTGTGCGGATTCAGGATCTGAGTGAGGATATGGTCGATGCCATTCCGGGCCTGACTTCGACCGCCGGCGCGCTGGTCACGGATGTTCCTGAAGGGCCGGCCTTCGATGCGGGCATCCAGCCCGGCGACGTGATCCTGCGCTTCAACGGCCGCGACGTGCCCGACACCCGCGCCTTGGTGCGGATGGTCGGTGCGGCGCCAGTTGGTATGGAGGCAACGGTCGATGTCTTGCGCGGTGGTGACGAGATCACCTTCAGCGTGATCCTCGGCCGCCGCGAAACCGCCGAAGCCGCGCAGGGCAGCAGGCCCGTGCCGATGGAGCCGCAAATCGAGGAGATCCTCGGTATGTCTCTTTCGGAGCTCCTCCTCAAGATCAGCCGGGGCGGCGAGCCGATGTTCGTGGCACTTTCGGTCAAGGAATGATCGGCGAGGTAAAGAACGAAGAGGGCGCCTTCGGGCGCCCTTTTCCATTTCAGGCTGCTGATGAAAATGTGAGGCGAATTGAGCGTCAAAGGGCGGTTTTGATGCGCAAATGGGGCGGATTCAGACTGGCGCGACGCCCAAGCCTCGCCTATCTACAGCGCCGGACCTGAAAGAATGGAAACGGGCAGATGGCGAAGATCACCTATATCGAGTTTGGCGGCAAAGAGCATATCGTCGATGTGCCGAACGGCCTGACGGTCATGGAAGGCGCGCGCGACAACGGCATTCCGGGGATCGAGGCCGATTGCGGCGGCGCCTGCGCCTGTTCGACCTGCCATGTCTATGTCGATCCCGATTGGGTCGAACGTCTGCCGCGCAAGGATGCGATGGAAGAGGATATGCTCGATTTTGCTTACGAGCCTGATCCCGCCCGTTCGCGCCTGACCTGTCAGCTCAAGGTTTCCGACGCGCTCGATGGTCTGCGCGTGTTCATGCCGGAAAAGCAGATCTGATGCGCTTCTGGCCGGGCTTGCTCTCAGGGGCGCTGCTTGGCCTGATGCCACTGGCCGCCACGGCCGAGATCGTGTCGGCCAGCTATGCCGAACCTACCCAGCGCTATCAGCATGGAGTCTTTGGCGAGACCGAAGAATGGGGCGACTTGGCCTTCGGGTTGAGCGATGGCCAGACGATGATCCTGCGCCTCCCCGAAACCCGCGTATTCGAGGATATCGCCCCGCGTCTTGTGGATGTGGATGGCGATGGGGCGCCCGAGATGAGCGTCGTCGAGACCGATCTTTCGCTCGGCGCTCGGCTCGCGATCTATGACGAGGCAGGGTTCGTCGCCGCTACGCCTTTCATCGGCCAAACCCACCGCTGGCTGGCGCCGATCGGCGTGGCTGATCTGGACGGGGATGGCTTGGTAGAGCTGGCCTATATCGACCGCCCGCATCTCGCGCGCCTGTTGCGCGTCTGGCGGTTTCAGGATGGCACTTTAGTCGAGGTTGCTCAGGCCGAGGGGCTGACCAACCACCGCTTGGGGGATCCCGCCATCAGCGGTGGTCTACGGGATTGCGGCGCGGGGCCCGAGATGATCACCGCCGATGCGCGCTGGTCGCGCCTTGTCGCCTCGCGCCTTGTGGGCGGCCGGATCGAGAGCCGGTTTGTTGCAGAAGGCGTTGATTTTGCCGCGGCTCTCGACTGTCGGCTGCCCTAGACCCAGAGCGCTACCAGCACGGCCAGCGCCGCGATTTCGCTGAGCTGCTGGGTTGCCCCGAGGATATCGCCCGTCTGCCCGCCGATCTTGTCTTGGGCGATCCGCCCCGCGGCAAAGGCTGTCGCGGCGACAAAGGCGGCGACGGGGACGACCGTAAGGCCGAGGAACACGAATCCGACCAAACCCGCGGCAATGAAGCCAAACCGGACGGTGTCTTGGGATGGCTGGCCGACCCCCTGGCTCAGCCCCGACTGACGCGCCGCAGGGAGCCACCCCATCAGCGCCGCCATCGGCGCCCGACTTATCGCAGCGACCCCGATCAGGGCGCCCCAGATATGGCCTGTTGCAAACAGGGCCGAAAGCGCCGACCAGCGCAAGATCATCGCAAGCACGAGCGCCAAAACGCCGTAGGTTCCGATCCGGCTGTCCTTCATGATCTCGAGCCGCCTGTCGCGGTCGTATCCGCCCCAGAGCCCATCGGCGCTATCGGCCAGCCCGTCCTCGTGCATCGCGCCGGTGCAGATCACCTGAACCGCGATGACAAGGGCCGCTGCAATTCCGGCCCCAAGGCCAAGCCAGAGCGAAAGAGAGGCCGCAACCGCAGCGATCAGGCCCAAGAGCGCACCGGCCAACGGCCAGGCCCATGAAGCGGCGGCGCCACGTTCTCTAGCCGCCTCAGGATCGACCCTGACCGGCAAGCGGCTCAGAAGCCCAAGCCCTTGCAGCACATCCCGAACCGGTTGGCTGAAACGAACATCGGAAATGTCGGGATCGGGCATCGCTGCGACCTTTCTTACCTTTCCCTTGCTGTCAGGACCGTTAGACAGAACCGCGACAGAAGGCAACGAGGACACCATGACCGCCCCATTCTCTACTCTCAACGAATTTCGTGCGATTCTGGCTGGCCAGCCGGGGATCGACACCGCCGCCGAAGCAGGGGCGCAGGAGCGCAACGGCCAGCTGACCAAGCCGCCGGGGGCGCTTGGCCGTCTGGAAGACCTTGCCATCTGGTATGCCGGCTGGCGCGGCAATCCGCGCCCCGCGATCGAGGCGCCGCAGGTGATCGTTTTCGCAGGCAACCATGGCGTCTGTGCCCGTGGCGTGTCGGCCTTTCCGGCGGAAGTCACGGTGCAGATGGTGGCAAACTTCAAGGCGGGCGGGGCCGCGATCAACCAACTCTCCAAGGCGTTCGGCGCCAAGATGGACGTCTACGCGCTCGATCTCGACACCCCGACGCAGGATTTCACCGCCGACGCGGCGATGACCGAGGCCGACTGTGTGGCCGCTCTGGCGACCGGCTGGAACGCAGTCGATCCCAAGGCCGATCTTCTGGTGACCGGCGAGATGGGCATCGGCAACACCACCTCGGCAGCGGCAATGGCGGCGGCCCTATTCGGTGGCTCGGGCGCCGATTGGGCCGGGCGCGGCACCGGCGTTGACGACGCGGGCCTTGCCCGCAAGGCGGCGGTGATCGACGAGGGGCTGGCGCTGCACAATGCGGCCCTGTCCGATCCTCTCGAAGTCCTGCGCCGCCTTGGCGGTCGCGAGCTGGCCGCGATGGCGGGCGCGATCGCCGCGGCGCGGGCGCACCGGATTCCGGTGATCCTTGATGGCTTCATCTGCTCGGCGGCCGCCGCTGCGCTGGCCAAAGCGCAAGACGGCGCACTTGATCACGCGGTCGCAGGGCACAAATCGGCCGAAGGCGCACACGCCCGCCTTCTGGAGGCGCTCGGCAAAGAGCCGCTTCTGCAACTCGGCCTGCGCCTTGGCGAAGGCTCGGGCGCGGCGCTGGCGATTGGCGTCCTGAAGGGGGCCGTGGCCTGCCATTCCGGCATGGCGACCTTCGCCGAGGCCGGCGTCTCGGAAGGCTAGGCTTCGGCCTTCTCGTCGGGGGCGGCCCGCGCCGCCTCCTTCGATCTCTGCTGCCGCGCCGCAAGCGCGGCTTCGAGCTCGGAATAAAGCTCTTTCACCCGTGCGCTGTATTCGGCGTTCTTCTCGATAGGAATGCCGGGTTTCCAGAGAGCGGCCAGCTCTTTGAGCGAAGCTCGGTCGTGGTGGTAGAATTCGTCCTCCGCCTCGGCCGCCTCGTATTCCGAGAACCCGAGGTTTTCGAGCACATAGCGGCCCGCGCGGAGCGAGCTGTCGAACATCTCCCGCACGATGTCGTCGGCGCCCGCTTCATAGAGCTCGTAGACGCTGACCTCGTCCCTTGCGCGGGCGACGATGTGCAGATCTTCCCTGAGCTGGCGGGCATATTTGACAAGTTTGACCGAAGCCGAATGGTCGTCGACCGCCACCACGAGAACCTTGGCCTTGTCGATGCCGGCTGCTTTCAGAAGGTCGGG
>RFZI01000066.1 GCA_009920775.1 Paracoccaceae bacterium
GGGCTTTATGTGCCGGTGGTGATGACCGAGGCCGACGATGCGGCGCGCGGCGCCTATGCCAACAACGAGGTGATGATCAAGCGCCTTGCGCGGATCGGCGAGGTGAGCGAGGCGGCGACGGCGCCGAAAGGCTCGATCACCATCCCGACCAACGGCGCGACCTTTGCCCTGCCCTTGGCCGATATCATCGACGTGGGCGCCGAAAAGGCCCGCGTGCAGAAGGCGCTCGAAAAGCTCGGCAAAGAGCTTGGCGGCCTGCGCGGGCGGCTGAACAACCCCAGCTTCGTGGCATCCGCCCCCGAAGAGGTGGTCGACGAAGCCCGCGAGAACCTCGCCCTGCGAGAAGGCGAAGAGGCACAGCTCAAGGCCGCCCTCGCCCGCCTATCGGAAATAGGCTGATCTGGCGAACCTGCGGCCATGCCCTTATATCTAGGGCATGGCACGCTGGATCGACCGGATCGCAGAGCGCTGGATGCGCAAGGCCGAGGCCGAGGGCAAGCTCTCGGGCCTCGCCGGCGAAGGTGCGCCGCTTCCCGACCGGCCCGGCGATGCCTTTGTCGATCCCGGCGACGCGATTGGCTTTCGCATCATGGCCGAAGCCGGCGTCCTTCCCGAAGAGATCGTTCTGAACAAACTCATTGCCGAGCAAAAGAAGATCGTCGCTTCCGAAACCGATCCGGCCCGCCGCAAAGAGGCGATCGCCGAACTGGCGCGGCTCGAGATGAAACGCGCAATCGCTCAGGAATCCCGAAGCAAGTTCCTCAAGTCCTGATTTCTTTTGGCCGAAAATACTCCGGGGGGAGTCCGCAGGACGGGGCGCAGCGCCCCCCCTTGCCAAACCGCCCCTCTCCGCGCTTACTCACGCCATGACAGACGATCCCCACCTCACCCCGCTCGCCGCCTCGCTTCCCGCCACCGTGCCCTTCGTCGGCCCCGAGGCGCAGGAACGCGCGCGGTGCAAGGCGTTTCGGGCGCGTCTCGGGGCGAATGAGTCAGTATTCGGCCCCTCGCCGAAAGCCATCGCGGCAATGCAAGCGGCGGCATCGGGAGCTTGGATGTATGGCGACCCCGAAAGCCACGATCTGCGGCAGGCGCTGGCGCGGGATCTGGGGATCGACCCCTCCCATATCGTGGTGGGCGAAGGGATCGACGGGCTCTTGGGCCTCGTCGTCCGGCTTTTTGTCGGCGAGGGCGAGGCGGTGGTCACCTCGGCGGGCGCCTATCCGACCTTCAACTACCATGTCGCGGGCTTCGGCGGAGCGATCCACACCGTTCCCTATACCGGCGATCGGGAAGATCCCGAGCGGCTGATCGCAAAGGCGAAGGAAGTGGGCGCCAAGCTCATCTACTTCGCCAATCCCGACAATCCGATGGGAACTTGGCATTCGGCTGAAACGGTCGAGCGGATGATTTCCGAGGTGCCGGAAGGGGCGCTTCTCATCCTCGACGAGGCCTATATCGAATTTGCCCCCGAAGGCACGGCGCCGAGGGTCGATCCTGCCGATCCGCGGGTCATCCGGATGCGGACCTTTTCCAAGGCGCAAGGCCTTGCGGGTGCCCGCGTTGGCTACGCCATCGGGGCTGCCAAGGTGATCGAGGCGTTCAACAAGGTGCGCAACCATTTCGGCATGAGCCGGATCAGTCAGGCGGGGGCGCTGGCGGCGCTCGAGGACAAGGCGTGGCTTGCCCATGTACAGAGCGAGGTCGCCAAGGCGCGTGACCGTATAGGGGCGATTGCGCTGGCCAACGGCCTTGTACCGCTGCCTTCGGCCACGAATTTCGTGACCATCGATTGCGGACGCGATGGCGCATTTGCCAAGGCGGTGCTGACCTCACTTGTTGATCAGGGCATCTTCGTGCGGATGCCCTTCGTCGCGCCGCAGAACCGCTGCATCCGCGTCAGCTGCGGCACGCCTGCCGATCTCGATGCCTTTGCCGAGGCGCTACCGAAGGCGCTCGCCGCCGCGCGGGGCTAGGCTTCGGCGGCGATCAGCGCGGTGGCGGCTTCGACCGCCCCCGTCCCATGAGGAATGCCCGTGGCCTTGAGGCCCGCGTCGATGGTGGCGATGGCTGCAAGGATCATCTGGGCGTTCACATGGCCCATGTGGCCCACGCGGAAATAGGCATCCGCCGGCTCGCGCCCGAGGCCGATGCCAAGGGTGAGGCCCGCCTTCTCCTCACACCAGCCGCGCAGCTTGTCGCTATTCCCGGCGCCGAGCCCAAAGGCCGAAACCGCGTGCGAGCGCTTGGCGGGATCCTTGATGTTGAAGGCCATCGGCCCGTCCTGCCCCCAAGCCTCGACCGCCGCCCAGAGCGCACGGGCGAGTTTGCCGTGGCGGGCCCAGACATTTTCCAGCCCCTCTTCCATGATCATGTCGAGCGCGGTGCGCAGGCCGTAGAGGTGATGCGTGGGCGCGGTGCCGCCAAAAAGCTGCCAGTAGCCTTCGGGATTGGCGCGGGGTTTCCAGTTCCAGTAGCCGGTTACGCAATCGGCGGTCTCCTGAACCTTGGCAGCCTTATCGTTGAACCAGACAAAGCCAAGGCCCGGCGGTGTCATCAGGCCCTTCTGGCTGGCCGCAACCGTCACATCGGCGCCCCATGCGTCCATCTCGTAGACATCGCAGGCGAGCGAGGCGATGCAATCGACCATCAAAAGCGCGCCGTGGCCGGCCGTATCCATCGTCTTGCGGATCGCGGGTATTTCGTTGCGGACGCCGGCCGATGTATCGACGTGACAGACCATCACGGCCTTGATCCGACCTTTCGTGTCGGCACGCAGGGCGGAGTCGAGCCGCTCAACCGCCACATCGGATTGAACACCAAAGTCGATCACCTCGACCTCGGCCCTCAGACCGCGGGCGACCTCGGCCCAGCCAAGGCCGAAAAGCCCGGTCGCCAGAACCAAAACCTTGTCGCCGCGCGACAGGACGTTGGCCAGCGAGGCCTCCCAAGCCGCATGGCCATTGCCGATATAGATGGCGACATTGCCCTCGGTGCGGGCGATCTTCTTGAGGTCAGGGATCAGCGAATAGGTAAGGTCATAGAGCGGCCCGCCGTAGATATTCGGCGCGGCGCGGTGCATCGCCTGCAATACGCGGTCGGGGACGACCGAAGGGCCGGGGATGGCAAGATACTGGCGACCTTGGGCGAGCGACATCGGGTATTCCCTGAAAGGTTTTGCCGGACCCTACAGCGCCTTGCGGCGGCGTCAATCCGCCCCGACCTGCGGGCCGCGCCTTGTCCCCATGGCCGGAATGCCGCTAGATCGTCGAAACGAGACGAGCAGGATCAGCCCGCGTGCCCCAAGACCGCAAGATACCGCCGCAAGATGCCTCTTCCGGGGCGCTTTTGCGCGACACGCCGATCCTCCTCCTCGACGAGGCCACATCGGCGCTCGACACGAAATCCGAAGCCATCGTGCAAGAGGCGCTCGACCGGCTCTCGGAAGGGCGCACGACCCTTGTCATCGCCCACCGCCTCTCGACCGTGCGCAACGCCGACAAGATCGTGGTGATGGATCAGGGCAAGGTCGCCGATCAGGGAACGCATGACGAATTGTTGAAGCGCGGCGGGCTCTATGCCGAGCTATACCGGCTCCAGTTCAAGTCGGAGGAGACCGGAGAATGACCTCACGCCACGTATTCGCGATCACTGGCAAGGACCGGGAACATTTCCTTCAAGGCCTCGTCACCAATGATATCGCCAAGGCCCGCGGCGGCATCGCCTATGCCGCCCTGCTGACGCCGCAAGGCAAGTTCATCGCGGATTTCTTCCTTGTGGGCCAACCCGACCGCATCCTGCTGGACGCGGATGCCACGGCTGCCGATGCGCTGGTGCAGCGCCTGTCGATGTATCGCCTGCGCGCCGATGTGCAGATCACTGAAACCGATCTCGTCGTCTCGCGCGGGACAGGTCCAGCCCCCGAAGGCGCTCTCATTGATCCGCGTGATCCCGGCATGGGCTGGCGGGCCTATGGGGCAACCGACCTCAGCGACGCCACCGATTGGGACGCCCAGCGCGTGGCGCATCTGGTGCCGGAGGCGGGTGAGGAACTGACCGGCGAGAGCTATATACTCGAGATGGGCTTCGAGCGCCTGCATGGCGTCGATTTCCGCAAGGGCTGCTACGTCGGGCAGGAAGTCACCGCGCGGATGAAGCACAAGACCGAGCTTCGCAAAGGCCTTGCGCGGGTTCGGATCGAAGGTGCGGCCACGCCGGGCACGCCGATCACGGCGGGCGAGAAGGAGGTGGGCACGCTTCACACCGTATCGGGCGACAGGGCGCTGGCCTATCTGCGGTTCGACCGCGCCGAAGGCGAAATGACGGCGGGCGGCGCGACCGTCACACTCGATCAGGCCAGATAGGCGAAACGGGCGGCCAGCTCTTGCCAGAGCGCCTCGTTCGAGGCCGAGAGGACAACGCCCCTGAGCCGCTCGGTCCCGTAGGCCTCGCCATCGAGAAACCTAACGACGCCGCCAGCCTCCATCACCGCCAAAGCGCCTGCCGCGTGATCCCACGGGTGGGGCGTGGGCCCGCTTAGGACGAAATCGGAATGGCCCTGCGCGACCATGCGGTATTCATGGCAGGAACAGCGCAAGCTGGTGACGCGGCCAAAATCTGGGAAGTCCTGCACGAGCCTCCGGCGTGTTTCCATCGGGAAAAGGCCGATGGGGATATAGCCGTTCATCCGCCGCCGCTCGGTTTCCCTTGAGACGCGCAGAGGGCGCGAGAAGGACGGGCCGCGCAAGACGGCGCCTTGCCCTGCGCCGGCTTCCACCCAATCGTCCATGACCGGATCATAGAGCGCGCCTAATACCGGCTGGCCCTTGTGACAGACCGCAAGGATCACGCCGAAAGTGGCAAGGCCCTTGGCGAAATTCCACGTCCCGTCCACTGGATCGACGATCACCGCCCATTCAGCCTCGGCCATGCGCTGGCGGGCGGAAGGATCGGCGGCGACGCCCTCTTCGCCCAAGACAACCGCCTCGGGCCATTCAGGGGCAACCATTGCCGTGATCAGCGCCTCGGCCTCGGTATCGGCCAAGGTGACCAGATCGGCGGGGCCGCTTTTTTGGCCGATCTCAGCCTCGGCCAGATTGCGAAAGCGGGGCAGGATCGCCCTGCGGGCAGCGTCCCGCAACGCCTCAAGCAAAAGGGACCGGCGCGCCTCTGTCAGCATCACCGGTCCCTCCCTTGTCTCAGTCCGTATCGCGCAATCAGGCGCGTTCGGAATATTCCATCGTCTCGGTGTTGACGACGATCCGCTCGTCGGTGCCGACGAAGGGCGGAACCATGACGCGCACGCCGTTGTCGAGGATCGCGGGCTTGAAGCTGTTGGCAGCGGTCTGGCCCTTCACCACCGGCTCGGTCTCGACGATGGTGCAGATCACCTTCTGCGGCAGCGAGACGTTCAGCGCCTCTTCGCCATAGTATTCGACCGTCGCGGTCATCCCGTCCTGCAGGAAGGGGCGGCGCTCGCCGAGAAGATCGGCGTCGATCTCGGTCTGTTCAAAGGTCTCGCTGTCCATGAACACGAGGCGGCCGTCGCTCTCGTAGAGGAACTGCTGATCCTTCTGCTCAAGACGGACCTGCTCGACGCGGTCTTCCGAGCGGAAGCGCTCGTTCAGCTTGCGGCCGTCGCGGATGTTCTTCAGCTCGCACTGTGCGAAGGCGCCGCCCTTGCCGGGCTTGACGTGGCTAACTTTGACTGCGGCCCACAGGCCACCATCGTGCTCGATGATGTTACCGGGGCGGATTTCGTTACCGTTTATTTTAGGCATGGCTCGTATTCTGGCAAAAATGTGGCGGTTAGGTTGATGGTCGGGAATTGGGCCCTATATGTCGATGAAGGGGTGACTTGTCACTAGCAGATATGCTACCCAAGCAAAATGAGCCATGCACACGGCGCATAGCTGCCATTCCGAAAGAGGGTCCCCGAATCGGATGAAATTAGGCATATTGCGCCGACCGCCCGAACTACAAGAGCAAAAACAACAAAGGACACATGATGAAGGATTTCGTTGACGGCACCGCGTTCAACAACGAGCAGGGCAACCGCGCGCGCAAACTCTTTGCCGCCGTTGTTCTGGCTGCACTCGATGACGCCATTGCCGACGACAAGAAATACGGCAACGGTCCCGAGCAGATCGCTCGCTGGGCCCGCTCGCGCGATGGCCGTGAAGTTTTGTCCTGCGCCGGGATCGACCCCAACGAGCGCGTTGTGAAGGGCCTGATGGAGTTCGTCTCCAAGGGTGTGCGCACCTCTGTCGCGCTGTCGCGCGAAGAGAGCGAGCGTCGCCACGCTGCCGAGCTTGCGGCCGAAGCCGCCTGATATCTCCCGGACAGTCCGGTTTGAGCGGCCCCTTCGCGGGGCCGTTTTTCTTTTGCGCGTCGGGAATGGATGCGGGGCCGCCGCTCTGCCTCTTCCCCTGCCCTGCCCTTGCCCCTAGAACCAAGGCCGGAGGTGGCGATGGCTAAGGCGATCATGATCCAGGGTGCGGGCTCGAACGTCGGCAAATCGCTTGTCGTCGCGGGGTTGGCGCGGGCCTATGCGCGGCGGGGCCTCAGGGTGGCGCCGTTCAAGCCGCAGAATATGTCGAACAACGCCGCCGTGACCGCCGATGGTGGCGAGATCGGCCGCGCTCAGGCGCTACAGGCGCGGGCCGCGGGGCTTGAGCCGCTCGTCGATATGAACCCCGTGCTCCTCAAGCCCGAGACCGATATCGGCGCACAGGTGATCGTGCAGGGGCAGCGGCTGACTACGCTCAAGGCTCGGGACTATGGCAAGCTGAAACCGACCCTGATGCCCAAGGTGCTCGAAAGCTTTCACCGGCTTGCCGAGGGGCGCGACCTGATCGTCATCGAAGGCGCAGGGAGCCCCGCCGAGGTCAACCTCAGGGCCGGCGACATCGCCAATATGGGTTTTGCCGAGGCGGCGGATGTCCCGGTGATCCTTGTGGGCGATATCGACCGTGGCGGGGTCATGGCGCAGTTGGTCGGCACCCATGCGATCCTGCCCGAGGCCGACCGCGACCGGATCAAGGGCTTTGCCGTCAACAAGTTCCGCGGCGATCCCTCTCTTTTCACCGAGGGGATGGAGTTCGTCGCCGCGCGCACCGGCTGGGCCCCTCTCGGCATCCTGCCGTGGTTTCCGCTGGCGTGGAAGCTGCCGGCCGAGGACGTGATGGATATCGCAAGCCGCCCCGGCGGCCCTCTGAAAATCGCCGTGCCGCGCCTGTCGCGGATCGCCAATTTCGACGATCTCGACCCCCTTTCGGCCGAGCCGGGCGTCACGGTCGAGATCGTCGAGCCGGGGCGACCCCTGCCGGGCGATGCCGATCTTGTGCTGATCCCCGGCTCGAAATCGACCATCGCCGATCTGGCGGATTTCCGGGCGCAGGGTTGGGATATCGACCTACTGGCCCATGTGCGACGCGGTGGGCAGGTCTTGGGCATCTGCGGCGGATATCAGATGCTGGGGCGCGAGATCGTCGATGCCGACGGGATCGAAGGCGCACCGGGGCGCGTGGCGGGCTTGGGCTTTCTCGACGTGGTGACCGAGATGAAACCCCTTAAGCGGCTTGCCCTCACCGACGCGGTCCATATCGCCTCGGGTGAGCCGGTGAGCGGCTATGAGATCCATATCGGCCAGACCGAGGGGCCGGATCGGGCGCGGGGCTGGCTTCGTGTTGGTGAGCGCAGCGAGGGGGCGGCAACCGAGAACAGGCGCGTCCGCGGCTGCTATCTGCACGGGCTTTTCACCGCCGACGGCTTTCGCGCAGCATTCCTCAAAGAGCTCGGCCTTGCAGAAACGCAGGCCAACTATGGCGCAGAGGTCGAGGCCGCCCTCGACGCTTTGGCCGATCACATGGAAGCTCACCTGGACCTTGATGCAATCCTGAGCCTCGCGGCCGAGGTTTGATCACTCGGCCTCGCGGCTTTCGAGGATGCTGAATACCTCGCGGCGGACAAGCTTGCGGATATTGCGGGTCATCCGTTCGCCCAGCTCACCCTCAAGTTCGCTACGGACAACCTGCGTGACGAGGCTCCGAAGCATATCTTCGTCGAGCGTGGTCTCCTCGCTCAGATAGGCCGCGAGATCTTCATCGAGCTCGTCCTCGATTGCACTGGCGGCGCCTACAATCGCGGTTTCAGTGATCGCATCAGCGATCTGATCGATCATCTGATCCGTCTCGACTGCTGCCTGTTGCGCCTCGTCCTCGAGTCGTCGGAATAGTCAAAGGCAGCGTGGCTGAACGACAAAGAGCTTTCGTCAGCGGCCTCCTCTTCGACGTCATCGCTCGGCTTGCCTTGGGTCGGCTCCGAAAACGTTTCACGAGGGCGCGCAAAGAAGGCGAGATCGAGCGGAGCCTCGTCTGACGATGCCTTGCCGTCGAGCATATCCATTGAGGCCTCGTCCTCTTCCTGGATCGCTTCCCCAATGCGGGATATCTCGGGCTGAGGCTCGTCGATACTGTCCTCGTCGTCGACGATGTCGGGCATATCCATCCCACCGACCGCGCGCAGCGGGGTGGTGAAATCATTGAGGACGGTCTCGCTTCCGTCGGGTTCCCAATTCCGCGATTGCCGCCCCGAGGCTCTGATAGCTGCCCCGCTCTGCATCGTCTTCCTCTAAGAGGTCTTGGACACTCTCGTCCTCATCCCCATCGAACATCTCGAGGATATCGGAGATCGTTTCCGGCTCG
This sequence comes from Paracoccaceae bacterium, assembly GCA_009920775.1. Lineage (GTDB taxonomy): Bacteria > Pseudomonadota > Alphaproteobacteria > Rhodobacterales > Rhodobacteraceae > RFZI01. The sequence goes on from RFZI01000066.1 coordinate 8,706, forward strand.
GCGGTGGTCTCGTCGACCCCGTCCTCCTCCGGAGCGCCGTCCAGCGTTTCAGCGCGATCCGTCGCTTCGTCGTTCATCCGCTGCAGTTCTTCAGCGGCTTCAGGCACTGCTGTTTCCGCCTCGGGTGCGGCCAACGCCTCTTGATCGGCATTGTTTATGGCCTCGGGCTCGGCATTACGGCGGAACCGCAAGAGCGATTCGCTCTTGCCACGAACTTCGGCGCGGCTTTCGATCACGCGCAGCGCGGGCGTAAGCACGAATTTTCCGGCATCATCAACGGCTTCTACCGCAGAAACCACAGGTTCAGCGCCCTTTGCTGCATTGGCTTCAGCTGCACGCTGACGAATCCATTCACCATCAGCCACAAGCTTTCGAATGGATGTCAGTACATCTTCGATTTCGACGTTCGTGACGCGATCCGACATAGTTTTCCTGCCTTGCCCCGAGCGCAACTTTAGCCGCTCAGGAAAATTCAGACAACTGATAGCGGCAAAAGCCGAAAGAGGAATTAATTGCCGCCGATGGCCTGCAAGACCCGATCAAGCGCTTCGCCTTGCGGCGAGGTTGTCGAAGGGGCGTCTTTTACCAGGTCGTAGTAGGCCGCGGGATCATACAGCTGGACCGCAAGTTTCAGATGCTCAGCGGTCAAGAGGCCCATTGCCGAAAGAACGACATAGCTCGCGATGACCTCGTCCGATTGCGCCGACAACAGGCTCGCCCGGGCGTCCAGAAGGCTTTGCTCGGCGTTGAGAACTTCAAGCGAGGTGCGCGCGCCAAGCTCGGCCTCTTCGCGAATCCCGTCATAGGCCACGCTCGAGGCGGCGATCTGTTGCTCGAAGGCCAGTCGTCCGGCCCGCGCCACCGAGAGATTGGCGAAGGCATTGCCGATCCCCTGGCTGACCGAGCCGCTCGCAAGGTGGAGGCCGGCGCGCGAGGCGTCCCGATAGGCGGCAACCTGGCGGATCGAGGCTTCGATTGCCCCGCCCGAGTAGAGCGGCCCGCCGATCGTCACCGAAAACTGACCGGCGGTATTGCCATCGCCATCGACACCGACCTGCGCCGAGCCGTTCACTGTGGGGCGGAGCGACAGCTCGGCCCGCTGCAGGTTGAGCTCGGCCGCCGAAACCTTGTGCTGCGCTTCGGCAAGGCTTGGATGGCTCTGCATCGCGATCTGGCGCGCGGCGGCTTCGGAGGCCGGAAGCGGCGCGGCCGGAGCCGGGTCAAGCCGACCGGGGCGGTGGCCGACAACGGCGGCATATTCCTCGCTCGCGCGGGCAAGCGCCCCTTCGGCGGCGGCAAGCTGGCTCTTGGCGGCGGCAAGCCGCGCTTCGGACAGGGCAACATCGGTCCGGGTGATTTCGCCCACGTCGAACCGGTCCTTGGCGGCGCGGGCCTCTTCTTCGATCACGCGCAAGGCGCTCCGGCGCAGATCGAGAAACGCCGTCTCGCGACGAACATTTTCATAGGCCTGCACCGATCGGGCCACATCTTCGTCGGCCGCCCGTAGAAGCGCACGGTTCTGCGCCAGCAGGCCGCTTGTCTCATAGGCGCTTGCAAGGGCAGAGCCGAGGGTTTCGGCACGTGCCGTCGTGGCGCCGAAGCCGATCGTCAAGGAAAGAGCGAAAATCGCGAGCCGTCTTGTAACCATACCTGCCTCCGTTAACCCCTACGCTTCCGGCGCGTGACCGGATTAGTTCAGAGCGCGAAGGCTGCTTTTCTTTCAAAACCCTGTAGCACCGGCGCACCTGCATGGAACACATCGCGCCAATTCATACGACCGTCGATCTTTTGGCCGACGCGCGCCACTTCAAGTCTACCATCTGCCATGAGGCAGCCAATCCGGCCGCCATCCTTGAGCTGGGACAGAAGGGCCGCAGGGATCACTTCGGCCGCGCCTTCGAGAATGATGACGTCATAAGGGCCCGACTTGGCCGCACCTTCTGCCAAAGCACCGGAAATCACCGCTGCGTTGTCGACGCCATGCTCGGAAAGCAGCGCCTGAGCTTCGTCGGCGCGGACCTCGTCATCTTCCACCGCGACCACAAATTCCGCGAGGCGCGAGAGAACCGCTGTCGAATAGCCAAGCCCACAGGCGATATCGAGCACCACTTCACCGGGCTGGATATTCAGCGCGTCCAGCATCTTGGCAAAAGTGCGCGGCTCCAGAAGGGTCCGGCCGCCGCCAAGATCGACGTTGTCACCGATATAGGCCGCTTCACGCTTGGTCGAGGGCACATAGTCCTCGCGCGGAACGCTCAGCATGGCGTCGATGATCGGGAACTTGGTGACATCCGAGGGGCGGATCTGGGTATCGACCATCATGGTCCGGCGGGTGGAAAAATCGGCCACGGGCAAACTCTTTCATTCAGCTACCACGGCGTGGTGATGCCACAACTCGCCCCGAGGGGCAACGCCTGAAACACCTCTGAATTTTGCCCCCGCGCCCGCTTGCACAAGCCCCGGAAGCAGTATATCCCACCCCTGCTCCGGCGGGTTGGCGGAGAGGTTACGCAGCGGATTGCAAATCCGTGTAGACCGGTTCGATTCCGGTACCCGCCTCCAGCAGCTCAGAGCCGTTATCCCGTCACAAAAATGGTCCAGATACCATCAAAGGGTAACAAGTATTACGTTCAGGTGACAAAGCCGCCTGAAGTGTTTGCCATCACTGGTGGAAACCGAACCGAGCGCAGATCAACGGGATCAGAGGACAAGCGCCATGCGGAAAGACTGTGGCGTAGCCTTGAACAAGAAATCTATGCAGACTGGGATCGGCTATTAGCCCGTGATCCTTTCCTTGAACTGCTAGAACAGCATTGGAAACCTGATCCTATTCATGGGTTGGGTCCTGCGGAGTTCATAGAAAAGTGGGATGAAGGAAGAGTTCTTGCCTGTGTTCGTGTTTGCATGGCTCCCGATGGTTGGAACATGGGCTTGGCTAATGAGCTTTTTCGCTATCTTGACTATCAAGAGGCTCTCGACTTCC
>RFZI01000067.1 GCA_009920775.1 Paracoccaceae bacterium
TCGCAACCGGAGGCAGAATGTCGGAGACCGCAGCCCTCACCCGCCGCAGCAAAGCTGCCTTGATCTTGCGCCTCCTCGTCGGCGACGGACAGGGTCTCTCTCTGGCCGAAATGCCGGAAGAGACCCAGATCGCTCTTGCTCGTGAAATGGGCAGGCTTGGAAGCATCGACAAAGCGACGGTCGATCAGGTGGTCGACGAATTTGCCGGCCAGCTTGAAAAGGTCGGGCTTGGGCCTGCGGGTGGGGTCGCCAAGGTGATCGACGGATTGGCCGATTTGCTTAGCCCAGAGGTTGCAGCAAAGATGCGCGACGAGGCGCAGAACGGGCCGCCGCCTGATCCTTGGGATTATGTTCGGTCTCTGGAATTGCCAGAACTCAAACCGATTATGGAAAACGAAACCGTCGAGACATCCGCCGTTATCCTGTCGCGGCTGCCGGTCGCCAAGGCCGCACCGCTTTTGGGCCTGCTAACCGGCGAAAAGGCGCGTCGCATCGCGTTTGGTGTGTCGCTGATTGGCGCCATCTCGCCCCAGACAGTCGCTATAATCGGTGCTGCGCTCGCCCGAGCCTATACCCGCCCTGGCCAATCTGCATTCCCCGATGACCCCAGCGAGCGGATCGGCGAGATACTGAATGCCGCAACGGCCTCAACCCGCGACGATCTTTTGGCGGACTTCGCATCCAACGATCCTGCATTCGCAGACAGGGTCCGCAAGGCGATCTTTACCTTCGCTGATATCCCGCTGCGAATTGCCGGGCCTGACATTTCGAAGGTTCTTCGTGGCCTTGATGGGCGTGAGCTCGCCACGGCGCTGGCTTATGCATCCTCCACAGGTGGTGCCGACCAAGAGGCCTTCGACTATATCCTCTCCAATCTATCTCAGCGGATGGGCGAACAGATCCGCGAAGAGGTGAAGGATCGCGGAAAAGTCAGAAAAGCCGATGGCGAGGCTGCACAGTCGGCCTTTGTCGCAGCGATACGCAGCGCTGTGGATGCCGGAGAAATCGTCTTGGTCGAGGAGGAAACCGAAGAGGAAACCTAGGCACTGGCCACAAGCGGCCTTGCCCAAGGGGCTGGTCGATTCTATCTCTGCTCCCTATGACTGCGGGGGCAGATGGACAATTCCGAAGATCAAAATGGCGCAATTGCCGACTGGTTGACCGATCGGGCACTGCGCACCCTGATCGGCACAGCAATGTTGATGCCGCATCCCAGACGGGTTGCCTTTATGGGCGGGCTGGTGAAACGGCTTGGCAGGCGCGTAGGCTATGAAACCCGCGTTTTCGACAACCTCAGCCGGATCCGGCCCGATTTTTCCCAAGATCGGCAACAGGAAATTGCCGATGGGGTGCTCGACAATTTTGGGCGGACCTTGATCGAGAACTACTCGTACAAGACATTTGGGAGCTGGCTCAAAGGCACTGCCATCACAGGAGAGGGCCTCGCCTCCGTTGAAGAGGCCCGCGCCGCTGGGCGGCCTGTTCTTTTCGTGACAGGCCATTTTGGCAATCACGAAGTCCCCCGCCAGGTTCTTGCCGCGCGCGGCTTCGAGATCGGCGGCCTCTACCGACCAATGGCGAACCGCTTCTTCAATGACCATTACGCCAAAACCATGACCGAGCTATCAGGGCCCGTGTTTCCGCAAGGCAAAAGTGGCACCATCGGCTTTGCCCGACACCTCAAGAACGGCGGAATGGGCACGCTCCTGTTTGACGTCGACGTGCCCGGAGGCATGGTCATCGATTTTCTCGGCCATCCCGCCCGCACAGCCAGCTCTACCGCTGATCTTGCGCTGCGCTTCGATGCTTTGGTCGTGCCCTATTTCGGCATTCGACAATCGGACGGGCTCATGTTCGAGGCCGCCATCGAGGCTCCGATCCCGCATAGCGACCCGCGCCGCATGATGATCGAAATGACACGCCGCCTGGAAGCCAGGATCGAGGCCAACCCTGAACAATGGTTCTGGGTACACCGGCGGTGGAAAGCGCGCCGCTAGTCGATCCGGGCGGCAGCGAGGATCGGCCCGAAATCGGCCGCCTGCAGGATCACAACGCCGCGCTCATCCCCCGAATAGGGCGCTTCGACAGTGAGATCCCCCCTGCCCGACCAAGTGCCAAGTATCTGCCACGAGGTCACAACGTTCGCATAGTCGATCTTGCGGCCCTTGTTTTCGCCCCGTGTGATGCTGACTTCAGCGCTCGGCAAATATCTCACAAGATTGATCTGAACCGGCCCCTGAAGCCGGGCCAAAGGACTGGCGGAAATTCTGATCCGGCCCTCGTCTGCCAAAACAACCTGAATGTGCAGGTCTTCCGCCCGCGCCGCCGCCTCAGCGATGAGGGCGTCAATCTCCTGCGGGTGCGCCCCGCCAATCGCCTTATGGCCCGCGATCATGAACTGTGGGGTATAGATCGTCCGGGCGCTCTGGGCATGGGCATAGCCCTTTTGACGAAGGGTGAACTCCGGGTTTCCGAATGTGTCCTTCCAGCCGATATAGTCCCAATAGTCGACATGAAACGCCAAGGCGATCACATCAGGGCGTTCCGACATTTTCCGCAGAAGCTCATCCGCCGGAGGACAGGACGAACAGCCCTGCGAGGTGAAAAGCTCGACGACAACAGGGGCATCTCCTGCAAGGCTCTTCTGCGGGAACAGGCCCAACAGCAATAGCACCAGAAAAGACTTCACAAGACCCATTTCACGCCCATGTGCGACCATCTGAGACAGGCTAGATCATCTGTCCGTCAATGGCCAATCAAGGATTTGCGAGTCAATGTGACACCGCATTCTGAATCGAAAGATCCAAGGACCGGATCGTTTGAAACTCCAGCTTGGTTTTGATTGTGCACAATGGTATACAAAAAGGGCCTCCACCCCTTGATTGCCAATTCCACATAGGGCAGAAGCGGCCCAACAATCCCGAAACTCCCTGCGCGAGGAGCACGCCATGCCTATCAAAGTCGGCCTCGATACCGCCAAGACCCGCAAGACCCTGACCGCCGGCAAACAGTCGGTCGCCTATTATTCGATCCCGGCGGCGCAGGCCGCGGGCCTTGGCGATTTCTCGCGTCTTCCGGCCGCGCTCAAGGTCGTCCTTGAGAATATGCTCCGTTTCGAAGACGGCGGCTTCTCGGTCTCGGTTGACGATATCAAGGCCTTCGCCGAATGGGGCGCCAATGGCGGCCAGAACCCGCGCGAGATCGCCTATCGCCCCGCCCGCGTGCTCATGCAGGATTTCACCGGCGTTCCCGCCGTGGTCGACCTTGCCGCCATGCGCGACGGGATCAAGGCGCTGGGTGGCGATGCCCAGCAGATCAATCCCCTGAACCCCGTTGACCTCGTGATCGACCACTCGGTGATGATCGACGAGTTCGGCAACCCCCGCGCCTTCCAGATGAACGTCGACCGCGAATACGAGCGGAACATGGAGCGCTACCAGTTCCTGAAATGGGGCCAGAACGCCTTCAAGAATTTCCGCGTCGTGCCGCCCGGCACCGGCATCTGCCATCAGGTCAACCTTGAATACCTCGCCCAGACCGTCTGGACCGACACCGACCAGACCGGCGCGACCGTGGCCTACCCCGATACGCTCGTCGGCACCGACAGCCACACCACCATGGTCAACGGCCTTGCCGTCCTTGGCTGGGGCGTGGGCGGGATCGAGGCCGAGGCCGCCATGCTCGGCCAGCCGATCTCGATGCTGATCCCCGAGGTTGTGGGCTTCAAGCTCACCGGCGAGATGGTCGAAGGCACCACCGCGACCGACCTTGTCCTCAAGGTCGTCCAGATGCTGCGCAAGCACGGCGTTGTCGGCAAGTTCGTCGAATTCTATGGCGAAGGCCTCGATCACCTGCCGCTCGCTGATCGCGCCACGATCGCCAACATGGCCCCCGAATATGGCGCCACCTGCGGCTTCTTCCCGATCGACGGCGAGACCCTGCGCTATCTGCGCCAGACCGGCCGCGACGAAGACCGCATCGCTTTGGTCGAAGCCTATGCCAAGGAAAACGGATTCTGGCGCGGTGCCGACTATGCGCCGATCTATTCCTCGACGCTCGAGTTGGACATGGGAACCATCGTCCCCGCCATCTCCGGCCCCAAGCGCCCGCAGGATTACCTGCCGCTTACCGGCGCCAAGGCGGCTTTTGCCAAGGAAATGGCCGAGGGCTTCAAGCGCCCCAACGACAAAGAGGTGCCGGTCGCGGGCGAGGATTACACCATGTCCTCGGGCAAGGTCGTGATCGCTTCGATCACCTCCTGCACCAACACCTCCAACCCCTACGTCCTCATCGGCGCGGGCCTTGTCGCCAAGAAGGCCCATGAGCTGGGCCTCACCCGCAAGCCTTGGGTGAAAACCTCACTCGCCCCCGGCAGCCAGGTTGTCACCGAATACCTTGAGGCCGCAGGCCTTCAGGAACACCTCGATGCCATCGGCTTCAACCTCGTGGGCTATGGCTGCACCACCTGCATCGGCAATTCGGGCCCGATCCAGCCCGAGATCTCCAAGGCCATTGCCGAGGGCGATCTGGTGGCGACCTCGGTGCTTTCCGGCAACCGCAACTTCGAAGGCCGCATCAGCCCCGATGTGCGCGCCAACTACCTCGCCTCGCCGCCGCTCGTCGTCGCCTATGCGCTGGCGGGTGACATGAACATCGACATCACGACCGAGCCCCTCGGCACCGGCAAGGATGGCCAGCCCGTCTATCTCAAGGATATCTGGCCCACCAACAAGGAAATCGCTGACCTCGTCCACGCCACCGTGACGCGCGAAGCCTTCCTGTCGAAATATGCCGATGTGTTCAAAGGCGATGCAAAGTGGCAGGGCGTCGAGACCAGCGAAGGCGAGACCTACGACTGGCCGGCAACCTCGACCTATATCCAGAACCCGCCCTATTTCCGCGGCATGGCCAAGGAACCGGGCCAGATCACCAACATCAACGGCGCCAAGGTGCTTGCGATCCTCGGCGATATGGTCACGACCGACCACATCTCGCCTGCCGGTTCCTTCAAGGATACCACCCCCGCCGGCAAATACCTCACCGAGCGTCAGGTTGCCACGCGCGAGTTCAACTCCTACGGCTCGCGCCGTGGCAACCACGAAGTGATGATGCGCGGCACCTTCGCCAATATCCGCATCAAGAACGAGATGCTCGATGGCGTCGAGGGCGGCTATACCAAGGGCCCCGATGGCGCGCAGACCTCGATCTATGACGCCGCAATGGCCTATCAGGACGCGGGCACGCCCTTGTTGATCTTCGCCGGCATCGAATATGGCGCAGGCTCCAGCCGCGACTGGGCCGCCAAAGGCACCGCCCTTCTCGGCGTCAAGGCCGTGATCGCCGAGACCTTCGAGCGTATCCACCGTTCGAACCTCGTCGGCATGGGCGTCATCCCCTTCGAGTTCACCGGCGGCCAGACCCGCAAATCGCTTGGCCTCAAGGGCGACGAGACGGTGAGCATCGAAGGCCTTGATACCGTCAAACCGCTCGACATCGTGCCTTGCAACATCACCTATGGCGATGGCCGCAAGGTGACGATCAGCCTCAAGTGCCGGATCGATACCGCGCCCGAGATCGAGTACATTGAGAACGGTGGCGTGTTGCACTTCGTGCTGCGCAACCTCGCCAAGGCCTGATCGGTCGGAAATCTAGAAAAGGGGCGCTCGCGGCAACGCGGGCGCCTTTTTCATTCGCCGTAGACCACGCGGCGGCAGGCCAGAAGGCTCTCGATTGCTTCGAGAAAGCCTGCAAAGGGCGCGTCCACGAGGATGCTTCCCGACCCGTCCAGAAACTGAACCGAGGTTGGCGCCTCGGCCATCGCTTTCACTGTCTCAGCGAGCGTCTCAAAGCCCGACACATCGCCCTCAGCCCCAGACGCAACATGATCTGCGAACTGCCGGCCATAGACGGCATCCTCTAACGCAAGGCTATAGCCGCCAATGGCAAGGGAACCGGCCCCACGGGCTTCCTTAATATTCCAATCCTGATCAGAAGCCTGCACAAGCCTCTCGCCGCCCGGAAGCAGCGCGACCAAAAGGTAGTTGTTTTGCCCGACCCAGATCGCCGTGCACACCGCGGGTGTTTCAACAAAGGCACCCGGCTCGGAATAGTGGGCGATGTCGGCGAGGTTGACCTGCCACGCGCCAAACTCCAAAGCCTGCGCGGGAAGCGTACCAACCGTCGCCATTGCCGCGAGCAAACCGGCCCATACCGGATGCAGGGTAGCTTTCATCTTATTGTCCCCCATTTGCCGCAGTGAGCTTCGCAGCAATCGTGCCTCCTAGCTATGATGAAGGTCGAACGTCTATCAAGCCCCATCGGCCCGATGTTGCCGCGCAATATCAGCCAAAGCCCCTTGTCACGCCCCCCGTTTCGGTCATCCTGCGGTCCAACCCAAAATTGGAGCCATCATGTCCGGCCACAGCATCACCTTCACCCACGCCCTTTGCCGCGCCCCCGCGCGATCCGTGACTGATGGGCTGCGCGCCTCGGATCATGGCGACCCAAACCCCGACACCTTCGCTGCCGAACACGCTGCCTATGTCGCTGCTCTGCGGGCAACGGGCGCCAACGTGACAGTCCTACCCGCCCTCGAGGCTTTTCCCGACTCCGTCTTCATCGAAGATCCCGCTTTCGTCCTGAAAGGTCAGGCCATTGTCCTTCGGCCCGGCGCGCCCTCGCGCCTTGGCGAAGCGGCGGCACTGCGCGACGCGCTCGCGGCCAACTGTGACGGTGTGATCGACCTCGTGACGGCGGGCTTCGTCGATGGTGGAGATATCCTCTGCTCCGACGACGAGGTGATGATCGGCCTTTCGGCCCGCACCAACCGGCAAGGTGCAGACGACCTGCGTCCGATCGTCGAGAGCCTCGGCTACCGCCTTCGGATCGTCCAGACGCCGCCCGAGATCCTCCACTTCAAGACCGAGTCGAGCCTGCTTGATCCCGAGGCTGTGCTCGCCACGCCTGCGCTCGCCGCGGCCGGCTGTTTCGAGGATTACCGCGTGATCACCACCGAACCGGGCGAAGAAGCCATCGCCAATGCGATCCGCTTCAACGATACGGTCTTTGTCTCGGCAGGTTATCCCCGCACCACTGAGAAACTTGCCAAATCCGGCTTCAAGGTGATCCCGCTCGACACATCGCAGGCCGCTCTCGTCGATGGCGGCCTCTCCTGTATGTCGCTGCGCTACTCGCGCGCCTGAGCCAGCGCCTCTTCCAAGGCAGGCCGGAACCGCTGCTCATAGTCCGAACCGATCAGCGGTCCGACAAAGCGGAACAGAACCGTTCCCTCGCCATCAATGATGAAGGTCTCTGGCGGGGCCGAAACGCCCCAATCAATCGAGGTCCGCCCGCGCGGATCAAAGCCCGATTTCTCGAACGGGTTGCCTTCCTCCAAAAGGTAGGCCAGCGCCTGATCGGCCGTATCGCGGAAATTGATCCCTACAAGCCGGAAGCCGCGCTCTTCGCCCTCGGCTGCCAGCGCTTTCAGAGTAGGATGCTCGGCCCGGCAAGGCGGGCACCAGCTCGCCCAATAGTTCAGAAGCGTGATCTCGCCATCGCGCAGGTCCGCATCCGTCAACTGATCAAGCCCCGGCAGGCCTTCGGCTGCCACGGCTGGCGCCTCGCGGCCAACAAGGGTCGAAGGCAGGTTGCGCCCTTGACCGAGGAACATACCTCCAAGAAACAAACCTGCAATCGCCGCAAAGATCAGCGGCGGCACGATCACCAGCGGTGAAACCTTAGCCATTGTCGCCTTCAACCCGGTCGAGTTCCGCCTTCACCTTGCGCGCCCGGGCAAAGCTCTGCCAAACGATGACGACAAGGATCACAATGCTGACGCCATAGGCGCTCAAAACCTCGGTGGCGTATTTTCCAAGATCAGGCATCACGACCTCCGTGCCCGGGCCTGCAAGGCGCCGATACGGCGCTGGCGGATTTCAGTGCGGGTTCTGAGAATGACCAGCGCGAGAAAGAGAAGCACAAAGCCCCCCATGCTGATCAGAAGCGGGATGTAATAGACGTTCGAGACATTCTCCGCCTTGTCCATCGACAGGGACGCACCTTGATGCAAGCCCTGATTCCAGAAGTTGACCGCATAGCGGCTCAGCAGCGCAAAGACCGATCCGACCATGCACAGAACGCTAGTCAAATCTGCGGCCGTATCGGGATCTTCGATGGAAGCCCAGAGGGCGACATAACCCAGATAGAAGAGGAAGAGGATCAGGAAGGATGTCAACCGCGGATCCCAGACCCACCATGTCCCCCAAGTCGGCTGCCCCCAGATCGCTCCGGTTACAAGCGCCATGAGCGTCATGGCGATGCCCACGGGTGCCGCCGCCTTGGCCGCGAGCGCCGAAACGTGATGCCGCCGGATCAGCCAGATGAGCGAGGCCACGAGCATCATCAGCCAGGCGTTGATCGCCATCAGAGCGGAGGGGACGTGGAGATAGATGATCTTGACGGTCGAGCCGAAATTCTCGGCCTCGGGCGTGAAGAAAAAGCCCCAGACGAGCCCGACCACCGTCGAAGCGATGGCAACAGCAAAGACCCACGGCAAGATCGGCGCCGTTGTGGTCATAAACTTCTTGGGGTTTGCGTATTCCCAGATCGACATCTTCTCTCCTCCCCGCGGACCCTGTCTATCGCAGGTTGATCCGCAATGCGACAGCCGCCGCAAATGGCAAAAGCGCGATGGCCCCCGCCGTAATCCCCGCCAGCATGATCAAAGGCGTGGCGGTTGCAAGCCCTTCCGCCCCGCGCCGGACCATCTCTGCCCCAAAAATCAGTGTCGGCACATAGAGCGGCAGCACCAGTAGCGACAGTAAGAGCCCGCCGCGCCGGATCCCGATCGTCAAGGCGGCCCCGAAAGTGCCGATCACCGACAAGGCGGGCGTGCCGATCAGAAGCGAGATCAGCAAAAACGAATAGGACGGCCCCGGCAGGTTCAAGAGCGCCCCCAGCGCCGGCGCCGCCAGCGTGAGCGGCAGCCCCGTGGTCAACCAATGCGCCACTGCTTTGGCCAACGCCGCCCCTTCCATCGGCAAGGGCGAGGTCGCCAGAAGCGCCAGCGAGCCGTCCTCATAGTCGAGCGCGAAAATCCGGTCGAGCGACAGAAGCGCCGCCAAAAGTGCGGCCACCCAAAGGATCCCCGGCGCGATCTTCGCCAGAAGGTCCGAGTTGGGGCCAACGCCGAAGGGCACCAGCACCACAACGATCAGAAAGAACGCCAGCCCAAGACCAAAGCCCCCACCGGCCCGCACCGCAAGGCGCAGATCCCGCATCAAAAGCGCGATCACAGGAAAGCCTCGTGGCTGCCACCGGTCGCCTCGGGCGCGGCGCGGAAGGGCTGAAGATCCAGCTCCGGCGCCTCAAGCCCAAGATCGATATGGGTGGCGATCACCGCGATGCCGCCCTTCGCCAGATGCTGATCGCGCAGGAAATCCGCGAAAAGCTTGACCGAAAACCGGTCGAGCGAAATCGTCGGCTCATCGAGGAACAGAACCTTCCGGCCAATAACCCCAAGCCGCGCCAACCCCAGCCGCCGCTTCTGCCCCGACGACAGCGTCGCCGCAGGCCGCTCGGCCAGTTCTACAAGATCAAAGGCCGCGAGCACCGCCTCGTCCATCGCCCGCCCGTAAACGCTCGCCCAAAAGGCCAGGTTCTCGCGCACGCTCAGCGCCGCCTTGATCCCGTCCTCATGGCTCGCATAGGCACCCTCTTCGGCCGGATAGGCAATCTCGCCCGCCTCGGCTGGTTGCAGGCCCGCAAGCGTCCGCAAAAGCGTCGTCTTGCCGATCCCGTTCGGCCCCCGCAGGATCAGCGCCTGCCCCGCGGGCACAGCAAAGCTCACCCCCTCCAGAACAGGGATGCCGCCGCGCAGACATTTGAGATCAGTGACACGAAGCTCCATGAGGGCCGATTACCTTAAGGAAAGCCGCGAGGAAAGCATCAGACCGGCAAGAGCGCCAATCCGACGCGCCGCCCTTCCGACAAAAGCACATTATAGGTCCGGCAAGCGGGCGGGCTCGCCATGATCTCGACCCCGATCCCCGCCTCTTCCAGAACCGCCCGAAAGGCTGGATCCAAGGGCGCGATCTCCGCCCCCATGCCGACAAACAAAACGTCGATCTGGTCAGCCGCCGCAAGGATCGCTGAAGGGTCGCCAACCCCTCCCCAGCCGGAAATCCCCGAAGGCATCACCAGAATCGGCCCCTCATAGACCTCGCCGCCAAGCCGGAAGAACCCCGGCCCATAGCCCTCGACCGGCACCGCCCCGCTATAGACCACTTCGTTCAGGCGCATCGCCGCCCCTTCTTTTGGCCCCAAATACTCCCGCCGGAGGCAGGCTTTCGCAAGAAAGCCTTCAGGCGTCGATATCCATAAACTGGTTGCCCGTGGGCTTTTTCTCTTTCGACCAGTCCCGCTTCACACCCAGCATCAGCACGACGTTCTTGGCGATATAGATCGACGAATAGGTGCCGACGATAATGCCCCAGGTGATCGCAAAGACAAACCCGCGGATCACATCGCCGCCCAGAACCAAAAGTGCCAAGAGCGCGATCAGCGTCGTGCCCGAGGTCATGAGCGTCCGGCTCAGGGTCTCGTTGGCCGAAAGGTTCAGCACATCAATGAGCGGCATGACCTTGTATTTGATGAGGTTCTCCCGCGCCCGGTCAAACACCACCACCGTGTCGTTGATAGAATACCCGACAATCGTCAGAAGCGCCGCAATTATCGCCAGATCGAACTTGATCTGCAAAAGCGAGAAAAGACCGATCGTCAGGCCCACGTCATGCACCAAGGCGACAACCGCGCCGAGCGCAAACTGCCATTCGAACCGAAGCCAGATATAGATCACGATCGCCGCAATCGCGCCAGTGACAGCAAGAATCGCCTTCTGGATAAGCTCGCCGGAAACCTTCGGACCCACGCTCTCGACCGACGGGAAGGTGATCGATGGATCAGATCGTCGGCAAAGGTCGGATCAAACACCTCGGTGATCGTCACATCCCCAAGCCCGAGCGGCGTGACCGCCGCGCGATAGGCCGCAACATCGACAGCCGCCGTCGAATCCGTTCGGATCGTCGTGCCGCCTTTGAAGTCGATGCCGAAGTTCAGTCCCATGAGGAGGTAGACCACAAGCGAGGCGACCAGAAGGACGACCGAGCCGCCGAAGGTCACCTTCGCATAGCCGAAGAAGTTGATGTTGGTATTGTCGGGAACCAGACGCAAACGCATGTCTCAGACCTCGATGGTTTTCGGACGGCGGCGCTGGAACCACCAGACAATCAGCAAACGGGTCACGAAGATCGCCGTGAAGACCGACGTGAGGATCCCAAGGCCAAGCGTTGTGGCAAAGCCGCGCACAGGGCCGGAACCTACGATCCAAAGGATCACGGCTGTGATCAGCGTCGTGATATTGGCATCCAGAATGGCCGAAAGCGCCCGCTCATAGCCAAGCTCGATGGCCCGTGCCGGCCCCTTGGCGGTTTTCAA
>RFZI01000068.1 GCA_009920775.1 Paracoccaceae bacterium
CCGAAGAGGAAGGCCGCCCGGCCCCGCATCAGACCGCTATCCCAGCTCCGCCGGAAGAAGAAGCCGATGAGTTTGACGACCTAGAGGAAGATGACCCCTCGGTTTCGCCGCCGCCGAGAGAGCGCAAGGCTCTCTCCCCTTCGGTCGCTGATATTCTGAAAGAAGAAGCCGCCCGGGAAGAAGCGCAGCGCCGCGAAGAAGCTGCGACCGGGCTTCAGAGCCAGCCCGACCTTGGTATCGACGATGAACCCGATCAGGAATCCCAGAGGGTTGAAGAGGTCCGCCGTCGCATGGCTCGGCTCAAAGGGGAAATGGCACCACTGCCTTCCAAAGTCGGCGCCGGCTCGCGCAGCGATCTTCTGCCAGATATCGAGGATTTCAATTCCAGCCTCCGCTCGACCGACGAGCGCGGAACTGAAGAGCCGGAAGTGATCGAGAAGCGCGAGAAGGGCCAGCGCTCGGGATTTCGCCTCGGTTTCAGTCTTATGCTTCTGGCCGCAATCCTTGCGCTGATCCTTTACAACCTCGCGCCAAGACTTGCCGAAGCCGTGCCATCAGCGGCGCCGATCCTGTCGGACTATGTCGATCTGGTGAACGATCTGCGGCTATGGGTCGATCTGCGGCTGCAAGACCTTATCGCGCTGATGAAAGACAAGGCCGGCAGCTAAAGCCAGTCGGGGATGATATCCCGCGCAATCATCTCGTCATAGGACGGGCGGCGGCGGATCACGGCCCACTTGTCGCCATCGACCAGAACCTCGGGGATCAGCGGGCGCGAGTTATATTCGCTCGCCATGACGGCCCCATAAGCCCCCGCTGAACGAAACGCGACAAGATCGCCGGCTTTCACCGGCGGCATCATCCGGCCACGGGCAAAGGTATCGCCGGTTTCGCAGATGCCACCGACCACATCATAGGGCCGCAGCTCGGCGCCCGGCTTGGCTTCGACCACCGGCACGATATCGTGATGCGCGTCATACATGGCAGGGCGGACAAGATCGTTCATCGCGGAATCGAGGATCAGGAAATCCCGGCCCTCGCCTTCCTTGACGTAGATGATCTCGGACACCATCAGCCCCGCGTTGCCCGCGATCAGGCGGCCCGGTTCGATCTCGATCTCGCAACCGAGATGGCCCACCTCTTCGGCGATCATCCGGCCGTAATCCTCGGGCAGCGGCGGGGCGGCGTTTGAGCGCTCATAGGGAATACCGAGGCCGCCACCGAGGTCCAGCCGCTCGATCTGGTGGCCATCGGCCCGCAGCGCCTCGGTCAGCGCTGCGACCTTGCGATAGGCGAGGCGGAAGGGCTCGAGGTCGGTCAGCTGGCTGCCGATATGCACATCAATCCCGACGACCATGATACCGGGCAGAGCCGCGGCGCGGGCATAGACTTCACGCGCCTTGGCGATGGGAATTCCGAATTTGTTTTCCGATTTGCCGGTGGCGATCTTGGCGTGGGTCTTGGCATCAACGTCGGGGTTCACCCGCACCGCAATGGGCGCAACAACGCCCAGCGCCGAAGCCACCTCGCTCAGCGCCTCCATCTCGGGTTCGCTTTCAACGTTGAACTGGCGGATGCCGCCCTCAAGCGCGATGCGCATCTCCTCGCGCGTTTTGGCGACGCCGGAAAACACGATCCGCTCACCCGGAACGCCCGCCGCCTTGGCCCGCAGGTATTCTCCGACCGACACCACGTCGATCCCCGCACCCGCCTGCCCCAAGACGCGCAGGACGGCGACGTTGGAAAGCGACTTCATCGCAAAGCAAACAAGATGCGGCATCCCAGCAAGGGCCTCATCGAAGAGGCCGAAATGGCGCAGGAGCGTGGCGGTCGAGTAGATATAGACCGGCGTCCCGACCGAGGCCGTGATTTCGGCTACCGGCACGTCTTCGGCAAAGAGCTGACCGTTGCGATAGAGAAAGTGGTCCATGCGCGCCTCTGAGGAATCTTCCGCAGCGTCATAGCAGATTACGGGCCAAGCCCAAGGGCCGATCAGGCGATCGGGCGCGTGCGGAGGAAAAGGAAGAGCGGCAGGCCGCAACTCACGCCGATCAGGAAGGTCGCCGGAATGGCGAGAAGCGCGATCCAGTTCTTGCGAACCCAAGTCTCAACGACGATCCAAAGCGTCAGCGCAATTGCCGCGATGAAGAGGTCGAGAACGAGACCGGCTGTGGCGTAATTCGCGTGCCACGCCTCGAGCATCCCGCCGAGACCGCCGCCGTTTTCATTCAGCCAGCGCGAATAATAGATCATCGGATGCACCGCACCCCAGATCGCCAGAGCAAGATAGGCGAGGCGCAAGGGCGGCATCAGTTGGCCCCCTGCGCTGCGAGGTTTGCTGTGGGCTTCAGTGGCGGGCCATCGGCGCCGCAGGCCGCCAGAAGGACCAGAAGAAGAAGCGCCGCCCTCATTTGAGCGCCTCTTTCCAGCGGGCGATCTGTTCGCGCACGCGCACCGGCGCGGTACCACCATAGCTCATGCGCGAGGCGACCGAGTTCTCCACGCCGAGCACGTCAAACACATCGGCGCGAATGCCTGCGTGCACCGCCTGCATATCCTCCAGCGTCAGATCCGGCAGATCGCAGCCCTTGCCCTCGGCCACCGCCACCAGCGATCCGGTCACATGGTGGGCATCGCGGAACGGCAGGTTCAACTCGCGCACCAGCCAGTCGGCCAGATCCGTCGCGGTCGAGAAGCCGGACGAAGCCGCCGCCTTGAGATTGGGGCGGTTGGCGGTCATGTCGCTGACCATGCCGGTCATCGCGGCCAGCGCCAGCATCAGGCTGTCGGCGGCGTCAAAGACCTGCTCTTTGTCTTCCTGCATGTCCTTCGAATAGGTCAGCGGCAGGCCCTTCATCACCGTCATCAGCGCCACATTGGCCCCGAAGATCCGGCCGATCTTGGCGCGGATAAGCTCGGCCGCATCGGGATTGCGCTTTTGCGGCATGATCGACGATCCGGTCGACCAGCGGTCCGACATGGCGACGAAACGAAACTGGGCCGAGGACCAGATCACCAGCTCTTCGGCAAAGCGCGACAGGTGCATCGCGCAGATCGACGAGGCAGCAAGGAATTCGAGCGCGAAATCGCGGTCGGAGACCGAATCGAGGCTGTTGGCAGTCGGCCGGTCAAAGCCGAGCGCCTTGGCCGTGGCGTGGCGGTCGATAGGAAAGGAGGTGCCGGCCAGCGCTGCTGCGCCAAGTGGGCTTTCGTTCATCCGGCGGCGGGCATCGGCAAAGCGGCTCCGGTCTCGGGCGAACATCTCGACATAGGCGAGCATATGGTGACCCCAAGTCACCGGCTGGGCCGTTTGCAGATGGGTGAAGCCCGGCATGACCCAATCGGCCCCGGCCTCGGCCTGCCCCAAGAGCGCCCGCATCAAGGACGCAAGCGCTTGGTTGGCGGCATCGCATTGATCCCGCACCCAAAGGCGGAAATCGACGGCCACCTGATCGTTGCGGCTGCGGGCGGTATGCAGACGCCCCGCCGGCGCACCGATCAAATCCTTCAGCCGCGCCTCGACGTTCATATGGATGTCTTCGAGCGCGGTCGAAAACTCGAACTTTCCGCTGTGTTCGAGGTCTTGGTCATGTCGGAGGTCCTATGCGGATAGTGAAGTCAGCGGTTCTTTATACGGCGCTTGCCCTCGTTGCAAACGTGGCGATTGCGGGCTCGGCGCTTGAAGAGCTGCGCGAGGGCGACATGACGAAACTTGCGGTTCATGCAGAGCCTGTGGCGGTCAGCGCCCTGCCCTTTGCCGGTCCCGAGGGCGACGTCACCTTGGCGGATTTCGAAGGCAAGGTGCTTCTGGTGAATTTCTGGGCGACATGGTGCGCCCCTTGCCGCGAGGAAATGCCCTCGATCGCGGCTTTGGGAGAGGCCTTTCCGCCCGAGGATTTCACGGTGATCACTATCGCCACAGGGCGCAATCCCGCCCCCGCCATCGAAAAGTTCCTGAGCGAAATCGGCCTTGAAGAGATGCCCGTCTACACCGATCTCAAGCAACGCCTCGCCCGCGAGATGGGCGTGATGGGCCTGCCTGTCACGATCCTGATCGACCGCGAAGGGCAAGAGGTTGCCCGCCTGACCGGCGGCGCAGACTGGAACAGCGACAGCGCCCGCGCGATCATTGCGGCGATGATCGGCGAAGAAGGCTAGGCGCGACCCGCCGAGGCCGACAGGATCAGCGGATCAATCCCCAAGGTCTTGAGCGCTGCGGTCCATTTATGCTCGTTCGCGCGGCCAAAGAGGATATCAGGGCGCGCATCGCAGGTGAGCCAGCCATTTGCGGCGATCTCGTCCTCGAGCTGCCCCGGCCCCCAGCCCGCATAGCCCAGCGCCAGCATCGAAGAGGCGGGCCCTTCTCCTTTGGCGATCTGTTCGAGAACTTCGGTCGTGGCGGTCATTGCCACCTGATCGTCAACCTTCATCGTCCCAGTCTCGGCCTCGTAGTCGGCCGAATGCAGCACAAACCCGCGCCCATGCTCGACCGGCCCGCCGAAATGCACGCGAATATCGCGCAGGCCTTCTCCAACGGGGATCCCTAGTTGCTCCAGAAGATCGGCAAAGCGGATATCGGCCGCGGGCTTGTTGACGATCAGCCCCATCGCCCCATCCTCGGAATGTGCGCAGAGATAGACGACGCTATGCTCGAACCTCGGGTCGCCCATGCCCGGCATGGCGATCAACATCTTGCCTGTGAAATCCGAGGAAACCTGCTTCATACCTTTAGGATGTGGTGCGTCCCCGCCACGTTCAAGGGGCAGGACACGCGATCCTCGCCACAACGTGACTTTCCTTACCCGCCGCAATTCCTATTGTCGGCGCGATGACCAATCTTCGATCCCTCGCGACTGCCCTCTTTGTGCTGCTTGCACCCGCGCCGCTTTTTGCCGGCGAGGGCGACGCGCCCGCCTCTGTTCGCATCCTACCGGGTTGGCAATCCGCCGAGGGGCATCACTTCATCGGTGTCGAGATTACGCTGGAGCCCGGCTGGAAAACCTACTGGCGCGCGCCTGGCGAGGCGGGGATCCCCCCCTATTGGGACTGGAGCGGCAGCGAGAATGTCGCCGATCTCATGATCCACTGGCCGGTGCCGGAGGTCTTTGACTATGCCGGTATGGACGTGATCGGCTATCACGATCAGGTTGTCGTTCCGATCGAGATCAGACCCTCCGTTATCGGCTCCCCCGTCCGACTTGCCGGCCATGGCGAGATCGGGGTCTGCCAAGAGATTTGCGTGCCCTTCGCGTTCGATTTCGCCCTCGATCTTAAAGAAGGCGGGCGCAAGGTTCCGGCCATCATTGCAGCCATGATCGACCAGCCGGTTTCGGCCGAAACCGCCAAAGTGGAGACAGTCACCTGTCAGGCAGAACCCACGGCGAAGGGGCTCAAGATCACCGCCAAGGTTGCTATGCCTTCTGCCGGATCACCCGAGGTCGTGGTGATCGAGGCGGGCGACGCTGATATCTGGGTCTCGGGGGCCAGCTCTGTGAGGGTCGGCGATGTTCTGACCGCGAGCGCAGAGATGATGAACCTCTTTGGCGAGCCCATCGCGCTCAACCGATCAGCGATGCGGATCACCGTTCTGGGCAGCGACCGCGCCGTGGATATCCTCGGTTGCCCCGGCGGCTAGACCGTCATCGCCAGAAGTCGGCTCACCGCGCTGAGCGAGCGGCCCGATTGGGCGCTCCACTCGTTGAACGCCGCCTGAACCGCCGCAAGCTCGCGCTTGGATGACGGCTCCTTTTCGACGACGCCCTCAGCAATCAGGCGGGCAACCACATCGGGGCTGAAGATGAAGCTGGGCTTGCCCACCGCGCGGCACACTCGCTGGCCGGTATTGCCGCCAAGCCGCGAGCCGCGCTTTTTCATGAAGTCGAGAAAGCCGATATAATCCTCGTCGGGCCAGTCGGCAAAAACCTTGGCCGCCGAGCCGTTTTCGCGAGCGAGGTCGGTCAGGCACACGGCATTCTCGATCACCGCCGCGATCTTGGGCCCATTCCGCACGATCCCCTTGTCGGCAAGTAGCCGCGCCAGTTCGTCGTCGCCATACATGGCGACCCGTGCCGGCTCGAACCCCTCGAATGCCGCTTCGAAGCCGGGCCACTTGGCCTCGATCACCTTCCAGCTGAACCCTGCCTGAAAGATCGCCCGCGCCATTTCGGCAAGCCAGCGGCTATCGGGCAATGCCGACAACTCGGCCTTGGTCTTCGCCTTGGGCAGATGCGCCTCGACCGCCTCCTTGCTTCCCTTTCGTTCCACGGCAATCGCATAGAGGTCGTCGAAGCTGCGCATCATTTTCTCCGTAGGTGCTCGTCGAGCCTTGGAAAGATCTCGACGAAATTGCAGGGCCGGTGGCGATAGTCGAATTGGGCCTTGAGGATTTCGTCCCAGGCATCCTTGCAGGCGCCGGGGCTTCCGGGCAGGGCAAAAAGATAGGTGCCGTTGGCGACGCCGCCGGTCGCCCGGGATTGCACCGCGCTGGTGCCGATCTTTTGCATCGAGACGATGGTGAAAACCGTGGCGAAGGCTTCGATCTCTTTCTCATAGACATCGCGGTGGGCCTCGACCGTCACATCGCGCCCCGTGAGGCCCGTGCCTCCGGTCGAAATCACCACGTCGATCTCGGGATCGGCGCACCAGGCGCGAAGCTGCTCGGCGATCTGCGCCCGCTCGTCCTGAATGATCTTGCGATCGGCAAGGGTGTGCCCCGCCTCGACGATCCGGCCCACCAGCGTATCGCCCGAGCGGTCCTCGGCCAGCGTGCGGGTGTCGCTCACCGTCAAGACGGCGATGCGGACGGGGATGAATTCTTTGCTGTCGTCGATACGGCTCATCGGGGCTTTCTTCAGGACTTGAGGCGCGCCTTGAGAGCCAGAAGATCGGCCCAGGCTTCGCGTTTGGCGGCGGGATTTCGCAAGAGATAGGCGGGGTGGAACATCGGCAGGGCGGGCTTGCCCAGAACTTGCGTCCAGTTGCCCCGAAGGCGGGTGATCCCGGTCTGGCCAAGCAGAGCCTGACAGGGCGTGTTGCCCACCATGACGACGACCTCGGGATCAATCAGCTCGATATGCCGCTGCACGAAGGGCAGGAGCATCCCGATTTCGGCCGCATCCGGTGTGCGATTCGAAGGGGGGCGCCACGGCGAGACATTGGTGATGTAGACGGCGCTCTCGGCATCGGGGCTGGTCCGGCTGAGGCCGATGGCCTCGAACATCCGGTCGAGAAGCTGACCGGCGCGGCCCACGAAGGGCCGCCCTTCGATATCCTCCTCGCGCCCCGGCGCTTCGCCGACGATCATCACGCGGGCGGCGGCGTTGCCATCACAAAAGACGGTGTTCTTCGCCCCCCTCTTCAACTCGCACAGATCAAAGCCGGAAACCGCCGCGCGCAGCTCATCTAGCGTAGCCGCGCGGGCAGCGGCAGCGCGAGCCATGGCTGGCGCGTCAATGGCAGGGGCAGGCTCGGGAATCGGCGGGCGGGCTGGTTGGGCCGGCTTGGCCACCTCACGCGGCGCGGCTTCCTCGGCGGAGGCGGCATAGCGGTCGGCGGGCGCGTCAAGCATGGCCTCGTCGGCCCCCATCTCGACCTGCCATTCGAGCGCGGCCCGCGAGGCCCAATATTCCGCATGAGATTCCATAGACCAAGGATAGGCCGGATCGGCGGCAATGTGCAGGGGCAATCCGCCACCCCAAACCAGCCTTGCCGCGGCGAGGCGCGCTTTCTATAAGCAGGAAAATCCGATCCAGAGGGTCATATGACTTTCCGCGCCCAGCATCTTCTCGGCATCGAGCATCTCGCGCCGGACGAAATCACAACGCTCCTCGATCTTTCCGACCGATATGCAAACGAAAATCGCGATGGCATCGCCCACCGCGATGTTCTGGCCGGCCTCACCCAGATCAATATGTTCTTCGAGAACTCGACGCGCACGCAAGCGAGCTTTGAGCTGGCCGGCAAGCGGCTCGGGGCGGATGTGATGAACATGGCGATGGCGCAGTCGAGCGTGAAGAAGGGCGAGACCCTGATCGATACGGCGCTGACGCTGAACGCCATGCATCCTGATCTTCTGGTGGTGCGCCACAACGCCTCGGGCGCGGTCGATCTTCTGGCGCAGAAGGTCAACTGCGCGGTCTTGAACGCAGGCGACGGGCGGCATGAGCATCCCACTCAGGCGCTTCTCGACGCGCTGACGATCCGCCGCGCCAAGGGGCGGCTGCATCGCCTCTCGATCGCCATTTGCGGCGATATCCTGCACAGCCGCGTGGCGCGATCCAACATCCTCCTTCTGGGCAAGATGGAAAACCGCGTGCGCCTTGTCGCCCCGCCGACGCTGATGCCTGCGGGCGCGGCCGAGCTGGGCGTCGAGGTCTATGAGGACATGGAAAAGGGCCTCAAGGACGTGGACGTGGTGATGATGCTGCGGCTTCAGAAAGAACGGATGGATGGCGGTTTCGTGCCCTCCGAGCGGGAATATTATCACCGCTTCGGCCTTGATGCAGCCAAGCTGTCGCGGGCCAAACCCGATGCCATCGTCATGCACCCCGGCCCGATGAACCGCGGCGTCGAGATCGACGGAACCATCGCCGACGACATCAACCGCTCGGTGATCCAGACGCAGGTCGAGATGGGCGTCGCCGTCCGCATGGCCGCGATGGACCTTCTGGCGCGCAACCTCAAAACGCGCCGCGCCGAGGCCAAAACCAAGCAGGGGTCATGGGCATGAACGAGATCCTCTTCACCAATGCCCGCCTGATTGATCCGGTAACACTGACTGACGCGCCCGGCTGGCTGCGCGTTGCCAAGGGCAAGATCGTCGAGAGCGGAGATGGCAAGGCGCCCGAGACCAAGGGCGAGGTTGTCGATTGCGGCGGGCTTTGCCTTGCGCCGGGGATCGTCGATATCGGCGTGAAGGTCTCCGAGCCGGGCGAGCGCCACAAGGAAAGCTTCCGCTCGGCGGGCAAAGCCGCGGCGGCAGGCGGCGTGACCACCATCGTTACCCGCCCCGACACCAATCCCGCGATCGATTCGCCCGAGATCCTCGAATTCGTCGCCCGCCGTGCCGCGACCGAGGCGATCGTCAATGTCCTGCCGATGGCCGCGCTGACCAAGGGCCGCGCGGGCCGCGAGATGACCGAGATCGGTTTCCTGCAAGATGCCGGCGCAGTTGCCTTCACCGATTGCGACCGCGTGGTGGCCGATACCAAGGTCTATGCCCGCGCCCTGACCTACGCCCGCTCGCTCGGCGCCCTTGTCATCGGCCATGTGCAAGAGCCGATCCTTTCCGAAGGCGCTGCGGCGACCAAGGGCAAGTTTGCCTCGCTGCGTGGCCTTCCCGATGTGAGCCCGATGGCCGAGCGCATGGGCCTTGATCGCGATATCTCGCTTCTTGAGATGACCGGCGCCCGCTATCACGCCGACCAGATCACCACCGCCCGCGCCCTGCCCGCCCTCGAGCGCGCCAAGCGCAACGGGCTCGACATTACCGCGGGCGTCGGCGTGCATCACCTGACGCTGAACGAGTTCGACGTGGCCGACTATCGGACTTTCTTCAAGCTCAAGCCACCCCTGCGTGCCGAAAGCGACCGGATCGCTGTGATCGAGGCGGTGGAAAGCGGCCTGATCGACATCATCTGCTCGATGCACACGCCGCAGGACGAGGAAAGCAAGCGTCTGCCCTTCGAAGAGGCGGCAAGCGGGGCTGTTGGCTTGCAAACGCTCCTTCCCGCAGCCTTGCGCCTCTATCACGCCGAGCAGATCGACCTGCCCAAGCTTTTCCGCGCCATGTCGCTCAACCCCGCCCGCAGGCTCGGCTTGCCCTCGGGCCGCCTGATGGCAGATTGTCCGGCCGACCTCGCGCTCTTCGATCCCGATGCGCCGTTTGTCCTGAACCGCGAGGATCTTTTGTCGAAATCGAAGAATACCCCCTTTGACGGCGCCCGAGTGCAGGGCAAAGTCATCGGCACCTGGGTGGGTGGCAAACGGGTATTCGGAGGAGCCTGATGGACCTTTCAAGCGGCAGCGCCGGCATTTTGGCCCTTTGGGCCGCGATTGGCTATGGACTCGGCTCGATCCCTTTCGGCCTGATCCTCGCCAAGACGATGAACCTGGGCGATCTGCGCAAGATCGGCTCGGGCAATATCGGCGCGACCAATGTCCTGCGGACGGGCAACAAGCTCGCCGCCGTGCTGACCCTTCTACTCGATGGCGGCAAGGGCGCGGTGGCTGTTCTGATCGCCCAAGCCTATGCCAATGAAAGCGCCGCCCAACTCACGGCTCTCGCTGCATTCCTCGGCCATTGCTATCCGGTCTGGCTCGGCTTCAAGGGCGGCAAAGGCGTGGCGAC
This sequence comes from Paracoccaceae bacterium, assembly GCA_009920775.1. GTDB lineage: Bacteria > Pseudomonadota > Alphaproteobacteria > Rhodobacterales > Rhodobacteraceae > RFZI01. The sequence goes on from RFZI01000068.1 coordinate 10,349, forward strand.
CTTCCTTGGCATCCTTCTGGCGCTGCATTGGCCGCTTGGCATTGCCGCCTGTGCCATCTGGCTCTTGATGGCGGTCGTGATGCGCTATTCCTCGCTCTCGGCGCTGACCGCCGCGGGCCTTTCGCCGGTGCTTGCCGCTGTTTTGGGGCATGGCGAGATGGTCTGGCTGATGGTCGTTCTGGCCGTGCTCATCTATTGGCGCCACCGCGCAAATATCGCCCGGCTCCGCAATGGAACCGAGACGAAGATCGGCCATAAGAGCTAACGCCTAGTAGCTATAATCGGCGTAGATCCGCGTCAGATCACCGTCCCACGCCCCGTTGTAGTGGTCGATCATTTCGTCAGCGGGCGTCTTGCCAGTCTCGACGCTTTCCTTCAGCGCATTGAGGAAATGGGTCTCGTCCGGCACCATGCCGCCCGCACCGGGGCGGGAACGCGCCTTGAGGCCGGCATCGGCAATCGCAACGGCTTCACGTGCGAGATCGTGCATCGAGATCTTGCCGACCTTGCCTTGAAGCCCATCGACCGAAGCCGCCACGCGCAGCGCCTCGCGGGTCTCGGCGTCCCAGCCCTTGACCATATCCCAAGCCGCATCGAGCGAGGATTGATCGTAGGTCAGGCCGACCCAGAACGCCGGCAAGGCGCAAAGCCGCCGCCACGGACCGCCATCGGCGCCGCGCATTTCGATGAATTTCTTGACACGCGCCTCGGGGAAAACGGTCGTCAGGTGGTCGGCCCAGTCCGACAGGGTCGGCCGTTCGCCGGGCAGCGCGGGCAGCTCGCCCTTGAGGAAATCACGGAAGGATTGGCCCAGCGCGTTGATGTATTTCCCGTCGCGGTAGACGAAATACATCGGCACATCGAGAACCCACTCGGCATAGCGTTCAAACCCCATGCCCTCTTCGAAAGCCCAAGGCAGCATCCCGGTACGAGAATTATCGAGGCCGCGCCAGATGCGGCTGCGCCAGCTTTTGTGGCCGTTGAGCTTGCCCTCAAGAAAGGGCGAGCTGGCGAAAAGCGCGGTCGCG
>RFZI01000069.1 GCA_009920775.1 Paracoccaceae bacterium
CCCGACACGCGGATTATGATTCCGCTGCTCTAACCAACTGAGCTACTCCGCCAACGCGGTGCGAGGTAGTCTGTGGGTCAGGCGGCGTCAAGAGGAAAAGTCGCGTATTATGCCCTCTTTTCCCGGCGGCTCGGAGCCGTTAGCACTTGCCAGAACCCCGAAGGAGATTGCCATGTCCCTGCCGCTCGAACGCTTTGCCGCAGCGATTGGCGAGCGCAATGTGCTGACGGGCAAGGATACCGCGCCTTGGGATCTGGATATCGCCGGTGAATTCGTGGGGCCGCCCGCTGCGGTTCTCCGGCCCGGCTCGACCGCCGAGGTTTCAGCGATCCTGCAAATTGCCAGTGAAACGAAAACCCCCATCGTGCCGGTCAGCGGCAAGACAGGTTTCAATGGCGCGACCTTTGCGCCGGGCGGGATCAAGCTCTCACTCGACCGGATGAACCGAATCCGCGATATCCGCCCCGCCGCGCGCGCCATCGTGGCCGAGGCGGGGGTTGTCCTGACCAAACTGCATGAGGCTGCAGAAGAGCGGGATCTCGTTTTCCCGCTGACCTTCGGCGCACGAGGCTCTGCCATGTTGGGCGGCGTCCTCTCGACCAATGCGGGCGGCTCCAACGTCTTGCGCTATGGCAATACCCGCGATCTTTGCCTCGGGGTCGAGGTGGTTCTGGCAGATGGCCGCGTGCTCGATCTGATGAGCGCCCTGCACAAGGACAACACGGGCTATGCGCTCAAGCACCTGTTCATCGGCGGGGAAGGCACGTTGGGCGTCATTACCGCCGCGGTGATGAAGCTCGCCCCCCGCCCCCGCGCCTATCTGACGGCCACGGTCGCTCTGAGAAGCCTTGGCGATGCGCTCGACCTTCTGAACCGGCTGCAGGCGGAAAGCGGCGGCGCGGTCGAGGCCTTTGAATATATGCCGCGCGAATACATCGAAGGGCATCTCAGGCTCGATCCCAAGGCCCGACCGCCCTTTGCCGAACGATACGATGTGAATGTGATGATCGAACTCGGCATCACCTCCTCGCTTCTCGCCGCCCAGCTCCCCGACGGCACGCGCCCCGCCGACGAGATGCTGGAAACCGTGCTGGCAGAGATGCACGAGGAAGGCACCCTGCTCGATGCGGTGATCGCCACAAGCGAGGCGCAGCGGCGCGAGATGTGGACGCGCCGCGAATCCGCCGCCGCGATCAGCTATCTGCGCGCCTGCCGGGTCGATAATGACATTGCCCTGCCGCTCGACCGGATCGAAGAATTCTATGCCCGCGTCCGGCCACGCCTTGCCGCCATTGATCCCGGGATCGACGAGTTGACCGTGGCGCATTTGGGCGACGGCAATCTGCACTATACCCTCTACCCCACCTCCACAGACGAAGCCCTGCACGACCGCCTGCGCGAGACCGTCGAAGACGTGGTGGCCGAGCTTGGCGGTTCGTTCTCGGCCGAACATGGCATCGGCCTTTACAAGCTGCCAACGATGCGGCGGCGCAAGCCGCCCGAGGTTCTGGCGGCGATGCGCTCGGTTAAGGCGGCGCTCGACCCTGACAACCTGATGAACCCCGGCAAACTCGTGCCCCCCAGCAACAGATGATCCGCAACCTTCGCCTGATCGCCGCCGATCCGATCCTGCGCCTCGTGGTGGGGGCGGTCTTGCTTTTCGGCATCCACGCAGCATCGGTCGCGATCTATCAGTCGCTCATCGCCATCAGCGTTTTCGGGATCAGCGACAGATTCTATTCCTTCGTCCTACTGATCGCGCTCTTCGTTTCGGTCGGCACCTCGGTCGGCGTCGGCATCGTGACCGACCAGCGCCCCAGCCGCCGCGCGATGGCTTTGACCGCCTCTGCTCTTATGGTCGCTGGATCCGCGCTTGTCTGGATGGGTGACTCACCGGTCTATTTCGTCATCGCGCATATGCTGCTGCTGCCCGCCAGCGGCTCACTCTTCGGCCAGCTCTTCGCCGTGGCCCGCCTCGCCTCGGCCCCTCTTGCCCCGCACGAGAGGGACGCGATCCTGACCATCGTCCGCGCCACCTTTGCTGTCCCCTTTATGATTGTCCTGCCGCTCTGGGGCATGGCCTTCGATAGCGGCCTTTCCCTTCTGACAATCTATCCGCTGGTCCTTTTGGTCTCTCTCTCGCTGCTTGCGCTGATCTGGAGAAGCTGGCCCGCCGACAGCGCGGCCCCCTGGACCGAGCAGAAGTCTGGCCTCGGCTTCCGCGCCTCAATCGGCGAGATGGTGGCGCCACCTGTCTTGCTCCGCGTGATGATCATGGGTGCGATCCATTCGGGATCGGCTATTTCCGGCGTGGTCGTCGGCCTCATCTTCAACGAAGCCTCCGGGCGCGGTGCCGGCGATGTCGGCCTGTTCTTCGGCCTTTTCGTGGCGGTCGAAGTGGTTGTCACGCTATCCATCGGCCAGCTTCTTCGTGTGATGCCGCGTCTCTGGATCATCACCTCGGGGGCGGGTATCTATGCCGTATTCCTTGGGCTTCTGCCGATCCTGGCGCCAACCCCTTGGGTCTGGGCACTCGTCCTTCCAGCCGGAGCAGGTGGCGCGATGGTCTATGCCTTGGCCATCGGCTATCTTCAGGATCTCATGGGCCGTCGTGCGGGGGCTGGCGCCTCGCTCATCGCGCTCCAGCGCCTGTCGTCCGACGGCCTCAGCGCCCTGATCTTCGCCATCGGCACATGGATCAGCGGCTATGGCCTTGTCTCGATCCTTGGTGCCGCCACGCTTTTCGCCGCCGTTGCCGCTATCCTTTGGCTCGACCGCGGGCGCGAAGCCTAGAAGAAACCGGGACCAGCCTTTTCAAGCATCTTGCGGGCCATCTCGCAGCCCAGCGCTGCGCCATCCTCGATCGCCGCGGTCTGATCGTCACTGATCACCTCCGAGCCATCGACCCGCAAAATCTCGCCCCTGAGGCGAAGGTTGCCGCTATTTAACTCGGCAAGCCCCGCAATCGGAGTCTGGCACGACCCGTCAAGCGCCGCTAGAAAGGCCCGCTCGGCCACAAGCCGCTGCCCCGTGGGGCGATGGTGGATCGCCTCGAGCATCCCAGCAGCCCGCGAATCAGCCAGCCGCCGTTCAATCCCAATCGCCCCCTGCGCCACGGCGGGCAGGATATCCTCGGGCTCGATCGGCTGGCGCGGCACATCGGCCATGCCCAAACGGTTAAGACCCGCCATCGCCAGAAAGGTCGCCTCGGCCACCCCTTCCGACAGCTTGCGCAACCGCGTCTGCACATTGCCGCGGAACTCGACGATCTGCAGATCGGGCCGCCGCGCCAACAGCTGCGCCTTGCGACGAAGCGACGATGTTCCCACCACCGCGCCCTGCGCCAGATCGCCAAGCGCCCCGCCGCCCAGCGAGACAAACGCATCGCGCACATCCTCGCGCGGCAGATAGGTATCGAGGATCAGCCCCTCTGGCTGCTCCACCGGCATATCCTTCATCGAATGCACCGCAATGTCGATCGAGCCGTCAAGCAGTGCATCCTCGATCTCACGGGTAAAAAGCCCCTTGCCGCCGATCTCCTTGAGCGGCCGATCCTGCACCGCATCGCCCGTGACCTTGATCACCACGATCTCGAAAGCCTCTTGCGGCAGGCCAAACGCCGCCCCCAAACGGTCGCGCGTTTCATGCGCCTGCGCGAGAGCAAGCGGCGATCCACGGGTTCCGATCCGGAAGGGCGAGGCGGGAGAAGGAAGGTTTTGCATCATATGCGCCTTCTAGCCGCGCCAAACCCGCCCGACAATGGCTTGACACGCCCTGCGGCATTGGCGACCACGGGTCCACGCTGAAGGAGCCCCCATGACCAAGACGATCCTGCGCGCCCTTGCGGGCGAGGTTCTTCCCACACCGCCCATCTGGATGATGCGACAAGCGGGCCGCTACTTGCCCGAATACCGCGCCACGCGGGCCGAGGCGGGGGATTTCCTGTCGCTGTGCTATAATTCCGATCTGGCCGCCGAGGTCACGCTCCAGCCGATCCGCCGCTATGGCTTCGACGCGGCGATCCTCTTCGCCGACATCCTCCTCCTGCCGCAGGCGCTTGGCGTAGATCTCTGGTTCGAAACCGGCGAAGGCCCGCGGATGACGACGGTGACAACGCCCGCCGAACTAGCCGCCCTCAAACCCACCGACGCGATCCACGACACGCTCGGCCCCGTCTACGAGACCGTCCGCATCCTCTCGCGCGAGCTGCCCAGGGAAACAACGCTGATCGGCTTTGCCGGCGCCCCCTGGACCGTGGCAACCTATATGATCGCTGGCCGCGGCACCCCCGACCAGGGCCCCGCCCACGCCCTTAAAGCCGCCGACCGCGCCACCTTCGCCGGCCTCATCGACCGCCTTACTGAGTCGACCGTCGAATACCTCTCGATGCAGGTCGAAGCCGGGGCCGAGGTCGTCAAGATCTTCGACAGCTGGGCCGGCAGCCTTCAGGGCCAGGATTTCCACGATTTCGCCGTCGAGCCCGCCCGCAAGATCACCGCAGCCCTCAAGGCCCGGCACCCGGGCCTTCCGGTCATCGCCTTCCCCCGCGGCGCGAGCGAACGCTACTCCGGCCTCCACGCCGCGATCGGCGCCGATTGCATCGCCCTCGATGATGGGGTGACCGCCGAATGGGCCGCCGCCAACGTACAAACCGGGGGCTGCGTCCAAGGCAACCTCGCCTCGCACCACATGGTCACAGGCGGCCAAGCCCTGATCGACGAGACCCGCCGGATCACCCGGGCCTTCTCGAAAGGCCCGCACATCTTCAACCTCGGCCATGGCATCACGCCCGACGCCGATCCCGAAAATGTGCAGCTGATGATCGACACCGTCCGCACCGGCGCCTGATCTTCTTTTGGCCTGAAATACTCCGGGGGTGAATGGGCCATCAGGCCCAGAGGGGGCAGCGCCCCCTTACACCCACTTCGCCATCGGCGGCAGGCTCATCAAGACCGCATTCGCGTCATGCCCCGTGGCCAGGCCAAACTTGGTGCCGCGGTCGTAGACGAGGTTATACTCGGCATAGAGCCCGCGGTGGATCAATTGCGTGTCCTTGTCGGCCTCGGTCCAAGCCGCGTTGCGCCGCCGCTCGGTGACAGGAAGGAAAGCCGGAAGAAAAGCCCGCCCGATATCCTGCGTCAGGGCGAAATCCGCGGCCCAATCGCCGGTGCAATAATCGTCCATGAAGATGCCCCCCACGCCCCGCGCACGGCCCCGGTGCGGGACATAGAAATACTCATCCGCCCAAGCCTTGAGGCGCGGATAATGCCCCTCGCCATGCGGATCGAGCTTCGCCTTTTGCACGGCATGGAAATGCGCCGTGTCCTCAGCATATTCGATGCAGGGGTTCAGGTCCGACCCACCGCCAAACCACCATGCTCCCGGCGTCCAGAACATCCGGGTGTTCATATGCACGGCCGGCGTATGCGGGTTCTGCATATGGGCGACAAGCGAAATCCCCGAAGCCCAGAAGCGTGGATCCTCGGCCATCCCCGGTACACCGCGCGCCGCCATGGATTTCTGCGCCGCCTCGCCAAGCCGGCCATAGACGGTCGAGACATTGACCCCGACCTTTTCAAAAACCCGCCCGCCGCGCATCACCGACATGAGGCCACCGCCCGCATCCGAGCCATCGTCCGAGGCGCGCTTGGTCGGCGTGACTTCAAAACGCCCGGCGGGACGGTCCGCGAAGGGTCCACTGGTCTGACTATCTTCCAATGCCTCAAAGGCGCTGACGATCTCATCGCGCAGGGCGCGGAACCACTCGGAAGCGGTCTTCTTCTCTTGGGCCATGGCGTCGGTCATCGGATCCTCGGGGGCAGTGTTATTGCATATCAGGGCGCTCTAGCATCGTTTGGGGTCAACAGCCACTCCCACGGTGGCCCCCACCCATCAGGAGCTACCATGCGCCGCACTCTTCTTCTCTTGCCCCTCGTCCTTGCCGCCTGCATCAGCCAGCGCGACAGCTGCATCAACACGGCGAACAAGGAAATGGCTGTCATCAACAACCTCGTCGCCGTCACCCGCGCCAACGTGGATCGCGGCTATGCGCTGACCGAGAAGACCGTATTCGTCGAAGTCTACAAGCCCTGCCTCGATCCCGAGGGCCAGCCCACAGGCAGCCAGTGCCCAACGCTCGAGCCTGTCACCCAGCTTGTCCCGACCGCGATCGACCTCAATCTTGAATTTCAAAAGCTGAAATCGCTGGAACAGCGTCAGGCCGAGATGCAGGCGGCTGTGAATTCCCGAATTCAGCAGTGCATTGCCGTTTACCCTGCGGAATAGGATCTAGTGGACCGATAGTCCGACCGGATCGAGAAGCGAGCGCCCGCCATCGACGGTGACGATTTGGCCTGTCACGAATGAACTGCCTTCCGAGGCAAGATACTGCACCGCATCACACACCTCGCCGGGGCTTGCGATCCGGTGCAAGGGCGTGTGCTTGACGATCTCGCTGCGGAATTCGTCGTTTTCCTTGAGAGCGCCCTTCAGGCTTGCGCTCATCACACTGCCGAAGGCGACTGCGTTCACGCGGATACGGTGCGGCGCCAGCGCCACCGCAAGCGAGCGGGTCATCTGCTCGGCGGCGGCATTGCTGACCGAATAGGCCAAAAGCTCGGGATGGGTAATCCGCGCCGCAATGGACGAGAGATTCACAATGGCGCCCGCCTGCCCTTCCTCCTGTTCTTCGGCCTGCTTGATCATCCGCCGTGCTGCGGCTTGCGACAGGCGCAGGGCAGTCAACATATTCTGCTCTAAAAGCTCGGCCACCGCATCGTCGTTGGGGTTGAGCGGGTCCGAAGTCAGAACCTGGCGCGAGGCATTGACCACGATATCGATCCGCTCGAAGGCATCGACCGTGGCCGAAAGAAGATTGGTGATCGTCAGCTTCTTTCGCAGATCCCCTGCAAAAAGCCGGATCGGCCCGTCATCGGTGACTTCGGCTCCAAGCTCGTGCTCGAGCGTCGCCTCGTCCATATCGCAGAACATGACATTAGCGCCCTGCTCGACGAAATGTCGGCCGATGGCGAGGCCGACGCCATTGGCGGCTCCGGTGACGATGGCGGTCTTGCCCGCGATGGAAAACGACATCTTAAGTCTCCCGTGGATGGGTTTGCGGCACCCTAGGCCAGATTATTTCTTCGGGCGAGAGGCATGAAAGACCTTGAATGCCCCATCGCCGCCGATCTCGACCACCTCGCGAAACAAATCGCGCAAAGCCGCTTCATAGGGCAGATGCCGGTTGGCGACCATCCAGAGGTGCCCCGAGGGCGTCAGCGAACGCGCCGCGGCGGCGATGAAGGCGCGGCCAAGGCCCGGATCGGCGGCGCGGCTGGTGTGGAACGGCGGGTTCATCACAATGCCGCCATAGGGGGCGGCAGGGGTCCATCTCGTGGCGTCCGCCCAGTGGAAAGAGGCACGGGGATCCAAGATATTCAGCCGAGCGCAGTCGAGCGAGCGCAATTCGGCTTCGATCAGATCGAGGTGCTCGACCCCGTCCCGCTCCAACACGGCTTTGGACAGAAAGCCCCAGCCAGCTCCGAAATCCGCCATGCGGGCTGGAAGTTTCGCGGGCAGAGCGGCAGCCAAAAGCGCGGAGGCTTTGTCGATCTCACCGTCAGAGAAAACTCCGGCAGTGGTAAAGTAGCCATGCGGCCCCTTCTGGGGCACACCCGCTTTCCACTCCTCGAAATCTCCACCCTCGAACCAAAAGAGGCGACCATGCGCCTTTGTGACCGAAGGGAGATCACCAAGCCTCTTCCGGCATTCCTTGAAAAGGCTGTCGATGCCGTCGGTCTTTTGCCCATCGACGATTACAAGCCGGGCCTTTGAGGACGCTTCGGCCACCATGTCCCGCGCCAGAGCTTTGGCGCGCGGGACCACGACAACGACCGCGGCGAGGCTGTCTGGAAGTTCCGTCGCGACGACAAGACCCGCACGTTCCGCCGCCTCGTAATCGGTCCGGAATCCATGCACCATGACCAGCCGTGCCGCATCGAGCGAGCCAAGGTCATACCCTTCCGGCGCGCGCATCACCGCGACAGGGCCTTCCGGCAGAACGAGGCCCTCCTGATCGATGGCCGTTGAGAGGCGGGATTGGGACATTGCTAATGGACGGCGGCGCGCCGTCACTCTCTTTCCATGGTGCATTGCAGCGGATGCTGGTTGCGCTGCGAGAAATCCATCACTTGGGTGACCTTGGTTTCTGCGATCTCGTAGGAAAACACGCCCACAACCGCCAGCCCCTTTTGGTGGACCGTCAGCATGAGATCAAACGCCTGTGCGTGGCTCATACCAAAGAACCGCTCAAGCACATGGACAACGAATTCCATCGGTGTGAAATCGTCATTCAGGATCAAGACCTTGTACATAGGCGGACGCTTCGTGCGCGTGCGCGTCTGCAGCTTGACGCCCAGATCCGCGCCGCCATCGTCGCCCCCACTTCCGGCCATCAGAATTTCTCTATCCTTCATGTCGATCCCGGTTCGACGTTTCTCGATTTCATCGCCTAATATAGGCCAAGTGCCCTGCAAGGAAAGCCCAACTGCTGGAGGAACGGTTAATGAGCGCGCGCTGGACCATCGCCTTTGATGCCGATGATACGCTCTGGGAGAACGAGCAATTCTTTCAAAGCTCGAAAGACAGCTTCACCGAGATGCTTGCGAGCTATGTCGAGCCGGATCACCTTCAACAAAAGCTGACCGCAGCCGAAATGCGGAACCTTGCCCGCTATGGCTACGGGATCAAGGGGTTTACCCTCTCGATGATCGAGACCGCGATCGAAGTGACAGACAGCAGGGTGCCAACCTCCACCATCGCCGCAATCCTGAAGATGGGGCGCGAGATGCTCGATCACCCGATCGAGCTTTTGCCGCACGTTCGGGAATGCCTGGAAACATTGGGGAGCGAGCCCGATATCATTCTGATCACCAAGGGTGATCTGCTTCATCAGGAACAGAAACTCGCCCAATCAGGGCTGGGCGACTATTTCGACGCTGTCGAAATCGTCAGCGAAAAGACCCCCGAGATCTATCAGCGCATCTTCGCGCGGCGCGACCGGCCGCGCGCGATGATGGTGGGGAATTCGATGAGATCCGACATTCTGCCAGCCATCGCCGCAGGTGGCTGGGGGATTTATGTTCCCCACGATCTGACGTGGGAGCATGAGCGCGCCGAAGCACCGGCGAATTCGACCCGCTTTCATCAGATCCCTCATCTCGGAAAGCTGCCGGCCTTAATTTCGGGCCTCTAGGCCGACCCCTTCATATTGTGTTTCTCGCAAATAGAGCCACTACATATTGACTCCATCTTGAGCGACGGGCCGGAAAGAGGCAGTAAGAGGCGACGACGTGCTGGGTCGTTTTTGGCAGAAAGCCCGTTTCGGGCTTTTCATCGTGTTGTGGATGTTCATCGCCTTTTTGGCGCCTGTTGGTGTTTCGGCCGCGCCCTATGCCGCGATCGTCATGGATGCCCGCACCGGCGAGATCCTACATTCCCGCAATGCCGACACGCGCCTGCACCCCGCCTCGCTCACCAAAATGATGACCCTCTACATCGCGTTTCAGGCGATCGAGCGCGGCGAGATCACCCTCGATACACCCGTTCGGATTACCGCTGATGCCGCCAACGAGCCGCCATCGAAGCTCGGTTTGCGGGTGGGGCAGGAAATTCGCCTGCGCTATCTGATCCGTGCGGCAGCCGTGAAGTCGGCAAACGATGCTGCGACAGCCATTGGAATTGCACTCGAAGGATCGGAAGCCGCCTTCGCCCGCCGGATGAACCGGACCGCGGTCGCGATGGGCATGACACGCACCACATTCCGCAATGCCAACGGCCTTACCGAAACCGGGCACCTGTCGACAGCGAGCGACATGAGCATCCTCGGCCGCCACCTGATCTATGATTTCCCGCAGTATTATAACCTTTTCTCGCGCCGGTCGGCCGATGCCGGCGTCGCACAGGTCAACAATACCAACCGCCGTTTCCTCGATGCCTATCGCGGCGCGGACGGGATCAAGACGGGCTATACCCGTGCTGCCGGCTACAACCTCGTCGCCTCGGCCGAGCGCGGATCAGAGCGGATCATCGCGACGGTCTTTGGTGGCTCGTCGACCGCTGACCGCAACGCCAAGGTCTCAGAGCTGCTCGACATGGGCTTTGCCCGTGCTCAGCCAAACGTGAAGGTTGTCATGCCGCGCATGGGAACGATGCCTGCCGACAATACGGTCGTCGTCGCCTCGGCCAGCGAGTCGACCGCAGGCACCGCAGGCAAGACCATCCGCGTTACCGGCCTCGTGACGACAAGCCTGCGGCCCAGCGCACGACCGACTGCCGCCGCCGCGCCCTTGCAGGTCGCCGAGGCAGACACGATTGCCGAGGCTCTGGAAATGGCGATTGCGGGCATAGAGGAATATGAGGAGGCCGGGCCCAGCGCCGAAGCCGCCGAAGCGGATCAGATCGCCGCTGCCATTGCCTCGAGCGTTGCAACACAGCCGCGCCCGAGCGACGTTGTAATGGCGTCGGCGGTTGTTGGCGCCCTTCCCTCGCCGTCCGAACCCGAAATCGTGACCAGAATCTCGACCTCTGGCGGGCGCCACTGGGGGATCAATGTCGGCGTCTACAATACCCGTTACGAGGCCGAACGCGTCTTGCTGCGCGTTGCCTTGAACGAGATGAGCACGCTCGACGGATCGCTTCGCAAGATCACCCAAGGTTCACGTGGCTATGAGGCGAATTTCATGGGCCTCAGCCGAGAAACCGCCGAGCTCGCCTGCCGCCGCCTTCAGGCTCGCGCTGTGGGCTGCAGCCTGATCGGCGAGGCTGGTTGACGCAACCCTGACTGGAACGGGAGCGACCTAGCACCAAAGCTCGTAATTGGAGCAGGTTTTTTTCAGCCACCGTTGGCACGCTTTCCTTTCCGCGCCCCTTGCTCCTGCACTCAGAGATCATTCCCTTCAGCTCTGGTCGAGGTCCAACTCGAGAAACTGGGCAAAGAAAAAGGCCGCTCCGAAGAGCGGCCTTTAATTACGATCGGTGGCGAAGATCAGCCCTGGGTCGCGAGATAGGCGATCAGGTTGGCGCGATCTTCAGGCTTTGAGATGCCCTTGAAGGTCATCTTGGTGCCCGGCGCGGAACCCTTGGGGTTTTCGAGGAAAGTGTCGAGGTGCTCGGGGGTCCAGACGTCGAAGGCAGCCACGAGAGCGCCCGAATAGCTGTAGCCTTCAGCCGAGTCGACCACACGGCCAACAACACCGTGCAGCGACGGGCCGGTGCCGTTCTTGCCGGCCTCGAGCGCGTGACAGGCGCGGCAGTTGCGCCACAGGCCCTCACCGGCAGCAGCGTCGGCAGCGGCGTAAAGGGTCGC
>RFZI01000070.1 GCA_009920775.1 Paracoccaceae bacterium
TGGTGGGTTCTCTACCGCACCCGTTTCGGCCTGCGCCTTCGTGCCGTCGGCGAGAACCCGGCCGCGGTGGACACAGCCGGCATCTCGGTCGTGCGCCTTCGCTTTGGCGCGATCATCATCGCGGGCGTGCTCTGCGGCATCGCAGGCGCCTATATGTCGACCGCGCTTCAGGCGGGCTTTGTCCGCGAAATGTCGGCTGGGCGTGGCTATATCGCCCTTGCCGCGCTCATCTTTGCGAAATGGCGGCCGTGGCAGGCTTTGGGCGCGACCCTTCTTTTCGGCTATCTGCAGGCGCTTGCCCTGCGACCCGACATTATCGAGAAGGCGATCGGTCTGAAGGTTCAGGTCCAGCTTCTGGACGCCCTGCCCTATATCCTGACGGTCGTGATCCTCGCCGGTTTCGTCGGCAAAGCGATCCCGCCGCGCGCGGGGGGCGAGCCCTATGTCAAAGAGCGCTGATCTCGCTGCTCTGATCCGCGAAAGGACAGGCTCCGCGCCGGTTCGCGTGGGCCTGATCCTCGGTTCGGGTCTTGGGCATATTGCAGGGGCCGTCGATGGCATCGCCATCCCCTATTCCGAGCTTCCGGGCTTTCCCCATGCCGGCGTTTCGGGCCATGTGCCGCAGCTGGTGATCGGCTCGCTCGAAGGGGTGCGCGTGGCCGTCTTTGGCGGGCGCTCGCACTACTATGAACAGGGCAAGCCCGATGCCATGCGCCTGCCGCTCGAGGTTCTTAAAGAGCTTGGCGCCGAGATCATGGTCGCCACCAATGCCGCAGGCTCCATGCGCCCCGATATGCCCACAGGCTCGGTCATGGCGCTCAATGACCACATCAATTTCTCGGGCCTCAACCCGCTGATCGGCGAGCCGTCGGACGCCCGCTTTGTGCCGATGACCGAGGCCTATGATCCCAAGCTCCGCGCGGGCCTGACGGCTGCAGCCAAGGCCGCGGGTGTTGAGATGGCCGAGGGTGTCTATGCCTGGTATTCCGGCCCTTCGTTCGAAACCCCCGCCGAGATCCGCGCGATCCGCGGCATGGGCGCCGATGCTGTGGGGATGTCGACCGTACCCGAAGTTATCCTCGCCCGCTTCCTTGGCCTGCGCGTGGCTGCAGCGTCTGTCATCACCAATATGGCCGCGGGCATGAGCACGGAATCCATCAGCCACGAGCACACCAAGGCGATGGCCCCCCTCGGCGCTGCCAAGCTTGAAAAGATCCTGCGGCAGTTCCTCAAAGGGCTCTAGAGAGCAAAACACCGCCCCTTTTCAGGACTTTTTGACTCAATCCGCGTCAAAAAGAAGCTGCCCTCTATGCAGGGGTTTGACAGGCCCCTTGGAAAGGCGTTTTTTGTAGCACATAATGCGTGCTCGGATCATTATATGTTGATCTATCTCCCTATTGCCGAAGTCTCAGTGAACGCCTTTCTGCTCCTCGGCCTCGGGGGGATCGTGGGCGTGCTTTCGGGAATGTTTGGCGTAGGCGGCGGCTTTCTAATGACGCCGCTTCTGTTCTTCATCGGTATCCCGCCCGCTGTCGCCGTGGCGACCGAGGCAAACCAGATCGTCGCCTCCTCCTTCTCAGGCGTTCTCGCGCACCTGCGGCGCAAGACGGTCGATATTAAGATGGGGCTGGTCTTGCAGGCCGGGGGCCTAATGGGCTCGGGCCTCGGCATCCTCGTGTTCAACTATCTCAAGGCGCTCGGTCAGGTCGATCTTCTCGTCAAGATCTTCTACGTTGTCTTCCTCGGCGCTATCGGCAGTCTGATGTTCGTCGAGAGCATCAACACGCTGCGCCATTCCAGCAAAGGCAGGCCACCGGCCAAACGCCGCAAGCACAACTGGGTGCACAACCTGCCCTTCAAGATGAAGTTCCGGGTCTCGGGCCTCTATATCTCGGTCATTCCGCCGCTGTTGGTGGGCATGGCTGTCGGCGTTCTTGCCGCGATCATGGGAGTAGGCGGCGGTTTCATCATGGTTCCGGCAATGATCTATCTTCTGGGCATGCCCACCAAGGTCGTGGTCGGCACCTCGCTTTTCCAGATCATTTTCGTGACCGCCTTCACCACCATGCTGCACGCCACGACGAACCACACGGTCGATATTGCTTTGGCGCTGCTCCTCCTTATCGGCGGGGTGATCGGTGCCCAAATCGGCACCCGGATCGGCGTCAAGCTCAAGGCCGAACAGCTCCGCATTCTCTTGGCAATCATGGTTCTGGCGGTCTGCGTGAAGCTCAGCTTCGATCTTCTGCTCACCCCGAGCGAACTCTTTGTCCTTGGTGCGGCAGGGGGCCACTGATGCGTATTCTTCATCTTCTCCTCGCAGCCCTGCTCTTTGCCATGCCGGCCAAGGCCGAAGAGATCGTTCTTGGTCTCAGCCAGGACGAAGTGGCCATCACGGCGACCTTTGAAGGATCGCACATCCTGATCTTTGGCGCGATCAAGCGCGACGGGACCGAGACCATCGACGGCGATCTGGGGGTCATCATCACCGTATCTGGCCCGAAAACGCCGATCACCGTCCGCCGCAAAGAGCGCAAATATGGTATCTGGGTCAACGCCGATGCGGTCGAGGTCGATGCGGCGCCAAGCTTCTATGCCGTCGCCACCAGCGGCCCGATGGAAGAGGTTCTCAAAGAGGTCGAGGATCTTCGGCATTCCGTGACAATGTCAAAGGCGATCCGGTCGGTAGGCGCCAAGGTCGAAGGGTCCGAATCTTTTACCGAAGCCCTGATCCGCATTCGCAGCGATGCTGGCCTTTATTCGACCTTCATCGACACCGTCGATCTTGAGGAGGATACGCTTTTCCGCACCTCGATCGACCTGCCCTCGAACATCACCGAGGGCAACTATGAGACCCGCATCTTCCTGACCCGCGGCGGCGTGGTCATCGACGAATACGACACGATCATTCCGGTTGAGAAGGTGGGCATCGAACGCTGGCTCTATCGCATGGCGCAGGACAACGCGGTTCTCTACGGCCTCATGTCTCTGGCCATCGCCATTGCCGCCGGTTGGGGCGCCTCGGCCGCCTTCGCCGCGCTCCGCCGCTAGCCGCGCCCGACAAAGGGCATCTGCGTCGCCATCAGGGTCTGGAAGAGGACGTTTGCCGAGAGCGGCAGAGCCACCATTTGCGCCACGGCATCGGCCACCAGCGCCACGTCGATATGCGGCGGCTCGGCCTTGCCCTCGGCGCGGGCGCGTTCAGCAATGCCCGCCAGCAGATCGGTCATGGCGTTGCCGATGTCGATTTGCCCGCAAGCGATATCAAAGGGGCGTCCATCAAGGGCAAGCTGGCGGGTCAGGCCGGTGATGCCGTGCTTGGTCGTCGTATAGGTCACAGCCCCCTCACGCGGCGCATGGGCCGAGATCGAGCCGTTGTTGATGATCCGCCCGCCTTGGGGCACCTGCCGCCGCATCTGGCCAAAGGCCGCACGGGCGCAGAGGAACATTCCCGTCAGGTTGACCGACACGGCGCGCATCCAATCATCGACAGGCACTTCGTCAATCGGCGCAGCGGGGGTGAAAATTCCGGCGTTGTTGAAGAGCACATCGAGCCGCCCGGCCTTGTCCACGAAATCGGCAAAGGCACGATCCACCTGTTCCGCCTCGGCCACATCGCAGGGCAAGATCACGGCATTGGCGCGGCCATCGGCCATCTCCTCGAGCAACTCGGCGCGGCGGGCGATCAGACCGACCTGCCAGCCATCCGCCAAGAACCGCTCGGCCACCGACCGGCCAATCCCGGCGCTCGCGCCTGTCACGATGATCGTCTTCATTCCGTGTCCTCTTGTTCCAGCGCAAAGCTCGTCGGCGCGGCCGGCAGATCGTCCACCCTGAGCGGCCTGCTCGGCTTGGCCAACCGATTGCGCACCACCCAGCGCAATTGCGTTTCTGCCCGCGTGATCGCCACATAGGCAAGCCTCTTCCACAAGGGCTGCCCCGCCTCGACGCGACCCATCCGCGCAGCCGCATAGATATCGGGGCCAAAGACCTGCACCGTATCCCACTGCGAGCCCTGCGCCTTGTGGATCGTCACCGCCGCGCCATGCAGGAAGGTCGCCCCCATACGGGCGGCAAAGGGGATGAAGGGCTCTTCATCACCCTCCTTCTCGATCTTGATGATGCTCGCGGCATTCACCTGCGGGTCCTCCGCGCCGATGATATGCAGGCGCGAGAAACCGGGGCGGCGACCGGGCCCGAGGTAGATCACCTGCGCCCCCTTGATCAGCCCCCGCGCCTCAAGATCGAGCCGCTTCTTGCGGTGCTTGAGCGGCAATTCGATCCCGTCGCAAATGAGAGGCTCACCCTCAATGAGCTCGCCCTCCGGCACGCCATAGGCCGCGCGGAAGGCATGGATCAGGCGGATGCGCGTGGCGTTGCGCCAGACCAGAACCGGCGAGCGCGCCATCAGATCGGATTCGACCCGCTCGGCCCAGACAACCCGCTCGTCGCGCCTCGCGGCTTCGCTGATCATGTCCTCGAACCCTTGGAAATCCAGCGTCGGATCGGCCAGCGCATGGGCGAGATCGAGGATCGGGTTGTCGGCTTCCTGCCGGTGGATGCGGTGCAGGATCAGCTTGCGCTCGTCGGGCAGGCTGTCGAAGACCATGCCGCCGGTGCTTTGCACGGGGGGCAACTGCGCCGGATCGCCGAAGAGGACGAGCGAGGGGAAGATCTCCTGCAGATCCTCGAATTGTCGCTCATCCAGCATCGAGCTTTCATCGACGAAACCGATATCGAGCGGATCCTCCCGCCGCTTCCAGCCGATGATGAAATCCGACCCGCGCAGGCCCGCCGCGGCCAGCGCCGCCGGGACCGATTTGTTGATCTGATAAGAGCCGAAGGCGCGATCCAGCGCCAGCTCGGTCAGCCCCTCGATCTGCGGCCGCTCGCCTTGCCCCGCGAGCCATTCTGCGATCTTCTCGTATTCGGGATCGTAGACGGGGGTATAGAGGATTCGGTGGATCGTCGTCGCCGGCACGCCGAGATTGCGCAACACGCTCGCCGCCTTGTTGGTGGGCGCAAGGATCGCCAGCGTCCGCCGGTCCTTCCGCCGCTTGCCTTCCCAATCGCCGGAAACCAGATCGACGCCCGCCTCGGACAGAGCCTTGGTCAGCTCTGACAGGAGCATCGTCTTGCCCGATCCCGCCTTGCCGATCACCGCAATCACACGGGGCTCGCCCGCCTCGGGCGGCATCAGGAGGCTGTCGTCAAGATTGATCCCTGCCCCGCGCAGCGCCACGGCGATCGCATCCCAAGCGGCGGCCTGATCGGCTGAGAATGTGGGGGCAAGTGCGGTCATGGCGCGACCCTATCCAGCAACGCCGGACAGGGCCAGAGGCCATCAGGCAGAAAGCGGCAGGGGCGTGAAACCAAGCGAGCGGGCGACCCAGCGTTCCGAGATCGCGGCAGAGATGCCGACGCGGTGCAGGATGCGCAAACGGTCGAGCGGATCATAGGTCCAAAGCCCCGCGCTGATCGGCGAAGGGCCGGATTTGTCCGTGCCCAAAAGCCGGGGCGAAGCCCCGATCTGGCGATAGATCCGCACCATCCGCGCGTCAAAGACGCCAAGGAAATGCCGTATCGCGAAATGCCGCATCACCTCGCCCCCGCCGAGCATCAGGGCCGTCGCGACCCGCCCGCTGGCCCGCGGGCTGAGGCAGAAGCGCGTGCACTCCCACGTCATCGGATCATGCAGCGGCACGCCATCGAGGAGCGAGAGGAAATGCTCGTTGGTCATGGTTCGCCCTGTCGTTGGCAGAAACCGCATCGAGCCGCCGTGCGCGCCGTCTGGCAACTGCCAGATCACATAGAGCGGATCGAGCGCATCGTATTGATCGCTCTCCCAGCCGCGTTCGTCGACTGTCACCTCCCAACCCAGCCGATCCCGAAACTGCGCGGCGCGATCGCGGAACATGGATGATTGTAGTTCGGGATATCGGCTCAGTTCAGAGCCCCTAAGATAACGAAGCATGGCACCCCCAAAAGACAGGGGGTCGACGCTAGGTCGTTAGGGATAAGGGACTGTTGTTGCTCAGAACGTTGCCGTCAGCTGGCCATCGCCGTTCGCTCTTTTCCTGGCCAGTCGCCCGGCGCAGCACGGTCGGCGCCGCCAATCACGATATGGCCGTTCAGCAGGGCCTGCGCCACCGCGCTGACCGTATTCTGGGCATTGAGCTTGAGCCGCGCGCTTTCGATATAGGCCCGCAGCGTATGCTCCGAGATTGCCAGCATCTCGGCAACCTGCCCTCGGGAATACCCCATGGCCAGATAGGTCAGAGCATCGACTTCACGAGGCGACAAAGGCTTTGAAAGTTTCGGCGCACGACTGGAGGCAATCTCGAGCGCCTTTGTGTTGAGGTAATGGGCCACCAATATGATCTCTCGCTGATGCAATCCAACAAACGCGTCCCACTCTTCGTCGTCGGCCATATGCGACAGGGTCAGAAGGGCAAACTGGCCGCTCGGGCCGTGGATCGGCACCGAATAGCCCTGATTGCCAACCCCATGCTCGAGCGCATCCTGCCGGAAGGCTTTGGCAACGCGCGACGACCAATCGAGGCGGCGCCAGTCAACAGGGTGATATCGCTTGAAGCAGGCCAGAATCACCGGATCTATTCGCAGGTATTCCCGATCGACATAGCGCTGAACCCAAACCGGATCATAGGTTCCACAACCGTATTGCTCACCATCTGCGCTGACCCAATGATAGACGATATGATCTATTCCAAGACTGTCTCGAAGGCCGACGACAATCTTCTGAAGATCACTGAGGCTGCCCGCTGCCTCCAGCTGTCCAGCCACCATTTCCAACATAACCGTCCTCCCCTGACGGAAGTGCGGGAACTTCACCCACTGTCGGTGCAATCTCGGCCGCGGCTATCTTCGCGGTTTCAGAAAGCTGCTGCGAAAGCAGCGGCAGATCATTCTGATCCGCAAAGGTTTTGAGGTCGGCGATCACATCGATAATCCACATATTCCCCATGATCACCCTCCCCGTGATTGGTTAACAAACGGTTAAGTCTCATGGTAGCACGACAGTGATTAACGGATTACTCGCCTATTTACCCCCCTCAGAAATAGCGGGGTTTCAAACGAAAAGGGCGCGGCCGTTTCCGACACGCGCCCTCCACCATCACTCAGGGAAGAGTGTCAGGATCTGCTTTCGGCGATCACGTCGTCGAAGGTCCGCAGGCCGGTCTGCGGGCTCTGGACGAGCACTGCCATATTGCCCGGCTTGTGCTCGTTGCGGCGCATCTTTGTGTGCGCGAGCGGGATCTCGTCCCAGCCGAAGACTTCGGACATACAGGGATCAAGCCGCCGCTCCAGCATCAGCTGGTTGGCTTGGCTGGCCTGCTTGAGGTTGGCAAAGTGGCTGCCCTGCACGCGCTTCTGGTGCATCCACAGATAGCGGGCGTCGATGGTCAGGTTATAGCCGGTGGTTCCCGCACAGATCACCACCATGCCCCCGCGCTTGACCACGAAGGTCGAGACCGGGAAGGTCGCTTCGCCGGGGTGTTCGAAAACCAGATCGACGTTGTTGCCCTTGCCAGTGATCTCCCAGATCGCCTTGCCGAATTTGCGGGTCTCGTTGAACCACTCCTTGTATTCCGGCGTGTTGACCGTGGGCATCTGGCCCCAGCATTTGAAATCGTTGCGGTTGATGACCCCTTTCGCCCCGAGGCTCATCACAAACTCGCGCTTGCTCTCGTCGCTGATGACGCCGATCGCATTGGCGCCCGCCGTGTTGATGAGCTGGATCGCATAGGAGCCAAGGCCGCCCGAGGCACCCCAGACCAGAACGTTCTGGCCGGGCTTCAGCTCGTGCGGCTTGTGGCCGAACAGCATCCGGTAGGCGGTGGCCAGCGTCAGCGTATAGCAGGCGCTTTCCTCCCAAGTCAGGTGCTTGGGCCGATGCATGAGCTGCTGGGACTGCACGCAGGTGAACTGCGCGAAAGAGCCGTCCGGCGTCTCATAGCCCCAGATCCGCTGACTGGGCGAGAACATGGGATCGCCGCCGTTGCATTCCTCGTCGTCGCCGTCATCCTGATTGCAGTGGATGACAACCTCGTCGCCGACCTTCCAGCGTTTGACCTTGTCGCCCACCGCCCAGACGATACCCGCTGCATCTGAACCCGCGATGTGATAGGGTGCGCCGTGCACATCGAAGGGGCTGATCGGGATGCCAAGGCCGGCCCAGACTCCGTTGTAGTTGACGCCCGCCGCCATCACCATGACGAGAACCTCGTGGCTATCGGGCTTGGGGCAATCGACCACCTCGACCTGAAACGCCTGCTCCGGCTCGCCATGCCGCTCGCGGCGGATCGCCCAGGCATACATCTTTGCCGGAACGTGGCCGAGGGGCGGGATCTCGCCCACCTCGTAGAGATCTTTCTTCGGGGCTGTGGCCAATTCGGTGTCTGTCGTCTGGTCGAGTGCCATCGGTGTCTCCATCGGGCAAGTCCTGTTTTCGCCGCGCCGCAGAATCGCGCGTTACCCTATGGCTATTAATGGCGGAGCAACTTTGCAACCCCTACAGGGGCAATTTTGTAATTATATTACTTCGCAAACGCAGAATTTCAGCGGCTGTTCGCTGCATCCGCATCAAAATGATGCACAATCGACGCCGCGTAGAAGGCGAGCGTGTCTTCCGAGGCAGGTTCAAGCGTGATCGCATCCCCTGATTCCGCAATGAGCTTGCGTTTGGTGAGGATCTCGATCGCATCTTCGGTAATCTTGGTCGCATCCCGTCGCGGCAGGATCACGCCCTGGCCGACAAGGCTGGCAAGGTTCTTGGCCACATCGGCTTCGATCTCGGCCTTGGTCGCAACGCCCGCCAAAAGCGCTCGCGCCACAAGCGGGACCGGCAGGACAGGCATCACCGCCTCGATCCGCCGCATCAGCTCTTCCGCGACCGCTTCCGTCTGGTCTCCGGTTCGGCCCTTCAGGAAATCGGTCAGGGCAAGCGGCTCGCCGAAGGCGACCGAAGCCGTGCCGAATTTCCGCAGCCGGAACGAGACCCGCTGCCAGATATGTTTAAAGACGATCGACAAGACCTCGCGCAGCGGCGGCTTGAATTTGCGCACCCCGGCCTTGTGGGCGGCGATCAGGTAGAAATCCTCAAGCACGCGATCATAATTGACTGCCACCGGCACGAAGATCACATCGCGCTTCTGTGGTTGCCAATCGGAGACGATATAGCTCAAGAGCCCGAGTTTGGGCGGCGCGAGCCTTCCAGTCAGCGTGAGCCCCCCTTCGGGAAAGATCACCTGCGTCACGCCACCTTCGGTTGCCATCTGAACATAGCGGGCAAGGACGCGGCGATAGAGAACCCCGCGCGACCGACGCCGGATGAAGAACGCCCCCATCGACCGGATGATCCCCGAGAGCGGCCAAATCCGCGCCCATTCCCCCACCGCGAAAGACAGCGCCGAGGCCCGCGACATGAGATAGGTCACGAGGAAATAATCCATGTTCGAGCGGTGGTTGACGATGAACACCAACGTCGCATTGGCATCGAGCGCTTCAAGCCGATCCCGATCGAAGGCGCCGAGGCGGATTCGGAACATCGACCGTGAGACCCACTGGGCAAGACGCCCGCCGATGGTGAAATAGAGGGTGGCGCTGAACGAGGGAACGATCTCGCGGGCATAGCGGCGGGCATCTTCGAAAGCCACGTTCTCGGGAATACCGTCAAGTGCCGCCTGTTCGGAAATCGCCTTGGCAACCTCGGGGTCATAGATCAGCCGCTGAATCATGTCATAGCGGCGGGCGATCTTGAAAGGTTCGATCGGTCTGGCCAGCCGTTTGTTGACCCTCGCGATGACGCGCTCTGCCCTTTTGCGGAAGAACCAGCGCACCGAGGGGAAAAGGAAATGCGACGCAAAGGTCACTGCCGCAAAGAGCAGGATCAGGATCAGAAGCCAAAGCGGCACTTCAACAACTTGCGACATGGCGAGACCGTGACAGGCTTCCGAGCCAAGGTAAATCCCGCGATGCCGCAACGCAGCGAATTGACACCGCCATAAAACTTCCGATAGTGAGCCTGTAGCGCAATAAAATTACGCGCTCGGCCCCAAGGAGGCCAAATATGTCGCAACCGCAGAAAGACCGCCCCTGGCTCTTCCGCACTTATGCGGGCCATTCGACCGCCAAGGCCTCGAACGCGCTCTACCGCGCGAATCTGGCCAAGGGTCAGACCGGTCTTTCCGTGGCTTTCGATCTGCCAACCCAGACCGGCTATGACAGCGACCACCGTCTGGCGCGCGGCGAGGTCGGCAAGGTCGGCGTGCCGGTTTGCCACCTTGGCGATATGCGGGCGCTTTTCGCTGAGATCCCGCTCGAGCAGATGAATACCTCGATGACGATCAACGCCACTGCCCCGTGGCTTCTTGCGCTTTATATCGCCGCCGCCGAAGAACAGGGCGCGGATATCTCGAAGCTGCAAGGCACCGTCCAGAACGACATCATCAAGGAATACCTCAGCCGAGGAACCTATATCTGCCCGCCCGAACCCTCCTTGCGGATGATCACCGACGTCGCCGCCTTTACTCGCGCGCATCTTCCCAAGTGGAACCCGATGAACGTCTGCTCCTACCATCTGCAAGAGGCGGGCGCGACACCGGAAGAGGAATTGGCCTTTGCGCTGGCGACCGCAACGGCGGTTCTCGACGATCTGCAAAAGAAAGTGCCTGCCGAGAATTTCCCGGAAATGGTGGGCCGGATTTCCTTCTTCGTAAATGCCGGCATCCGTTTCGTCACCGAACTCTGCAAAATGCGGGCTTTCGTCGAGCTGTGGGACGAAATCTGTCGCGACCGCTACGGCATTGAAGACGAGAGATACCGCCGCTTCCGCTATGGAGTTCAGGTCAATTCCCTTGGCCTGACGGAGCAGCAGCCCGAGAATAACGTTTATCGTATTCTCCTTGAAACCCTCGCCGTGACGCTTTCGAAAAACGCCCGCGCCCGCGCCGTGCAATTGCCCGC
>RFZI01000008.1 GCA_009920775.1 Paracoccaceae bacterium
GTAGCGACCGGATTGGAGTGTATAATGGCGCACGCAGTGGATGTTCATGTCGGCAAGAGAATTCGGCATCGGCGCTGGATGAACGGGACAACGCAGCAGCAACTTGCAGACGCCGTCGGGATCAAGTTTCAGCAGATCCAGAAATACGAGACAGGAATGAACCGCGTCAGCGCATCCCGCCTGTGGGACATCGCCCATGCCCTGGATGTGCCGGTGACTTTCTTTTTCGAAGGGTTCGATCAAGACCAGCCCGCAGCGGAGAGCGGCAGCGCGATGCCGACGGATATTCTGGCCGACAAAGAGGCGCTCGAGCTTCTGCGCTCCTATTACGCAATCCCGGAAAATCAGCGCCGCCGGCTGTTCGATCTGGCGCGGGTTCTGAGCGAGGTCGCCTGATCCGCAGCGCTTGACCGGTCCGGTTTGAGCCTTTACCCGCAAGGGAAACCTTTTGGGGGGCGGGCTTGTGCGGCGCGATCTTGATGATAAGACAAAGGGCGATCTGGTAAGGGTCGCCCATTTGCTTGCCGATGCGGCGCGGCCTGTCACGCTCGAACACTTTCGCGCGGCGTCCCTAAGCGCCGACGACAAGAGCACCCTCGATAGCCATTTTGATCCGGTGACAGTGGCCGACAGAGGCGCGGAAGAAGCCATGCGCACGATCCTCGCCGCCGAGCGACCGCAGGACGGCATCTTTGGCGAAGAGTACGGCCGTAGCGAGGGAACAAGCGGCCTGACTTGGGTGCTCGATCCTATCGACGGCACCCGCGCCTATATCTCGGGCGCGCCGACTTGGGGGGTTCTGATCGCCGTCAGCGATGCCCACGGCCCGCTCTTCGGGATCGTGGATCAGCCGTTTATCCGCGAACGTTTTTCCGGCGGCTTCGGGATATCAGAGGCTGTTGGCCCCTCGGGATCTGTCGCGCTACGAACCCGTGCCGCACGGCCACTCGCGGCCGCGACAGTGTTCACCACCTTTCCCGAGGTGGGCACGCCCGAAGAGGGTCGCGCCTTTGCCGCTGTTTCGCGCGCCGCAAGGCTGACGCGCTATGGTATGGATTGCTATGCCTATGCTCTTGTCGCGGCCGGGCAGGTCGATCTGGTGATCGAGGCGGGTCTCAACGCCTATGATATCCAAGGCCCGCAGGCGGTTATCGAGGCCGCGGGCGGGATCGTGACAAGCTGGGACGGTGGACCTGCGCACAACGGCGGGCGCGTCATCGCGGCGGCCAATCCGGCCATTCATGCAGAGGCTCTGGCGATCCTGCAAGAAAGCCTGTCAAGCGCTTGATCCCAAGTTGAAAATGGCCCGCGGTTCGCGTAGCCTTTTACAAGGTCGCGTCCTTATCCCCCTTCTGGCGGCCGTCTCCCGATCCACCGAAGGGGGTGGCCAGAGGGAGACACCATGCCTGACATCCTGATCCGCAATGCCCAAACCGTCCTGACGATGGACGACAACCGCAGAGAGCTTTCAGGCGCCGATATCCGCATCAAAGGCGGAGTGATCCACGCCATCGGGCAGGGGCTTGAGGCTCAGGGCGCCGAAGCGATCGAAGCGGGGGCCTGCGTGGTGACGCCCGGCCTCGTCAACACCCACCACCACCTCTACCAGACACTGACCCGCGCCGTTCCGGGCGGGCAGGACGCGCTTCTCTTTGGCTGGCTCAAGACGCTCTATCCGATCTGGGCCAAGTTCGGCCCCGAAGAGATGTTTGTCTCCGCGCAAATCGGCCTTGCCGAGCTGGCGCTCTCGGGCTGCACGCTGACCTCCGATCACCTCTACCTCTTCCCCAACGGCTCGCGCCTTGACGACACAATCGCCGCCGCCTCCGAAGTGGGCCTGCGGTTTCACCCCACGCGCGGCGCGATGAGTATCGGCGAGAGCGCCGGTGGCCTGCCGCCTGACAGCCTTGTGGAGCGCGAGGCCGCGATCCTAGAGGATTGCATCCGCGTGATCGACGTCCATCACGACGCCCGCGAAGGCGCGATGGTGCGGGTGGGCGTGGCGCCCTGTTCGCCCTTCTCGGTGAGCCGCGATCTAATGCGCGATGCGGCGCTCCTCGCCCGCGACAAGGGGGTGATGCTGCATACCCATTTGGCCGAGAACGACGAGGATATCGCTTATTCCGAAGCCATGTTCGGCTGCCGCCCCGGCCAGTATGCTGAGGATCTGGGTTGGACGGGCGCCGATGTCTGGCACGCCCATTGCGTCAAGCTCGACGAGGCAGAGATGGCCCTCTTTGCCCGCACCCACACCGGCGTGGCGCATTGCCCTTGTTCGAACTGCCGCCTCGGCAGCGGCATCGCACCCGTGCGGCGGATGCGCGATCTGGGGGTGAAGGTCGGCCTCGGGGTCGATGGCTCGGCCTCGAACGACGCGGGCAACCTCATTGCCGAGGCGCGGCAGGCGATGCTTCTCCAGCGGGTTGCCCGAGGGGCCGATGCGATGAGTGCCCGCGAGGCGCTTGAGATCGCGACGCGCGGCGGCGCCGATGTGCTCGGCCGCCCCGATTGCGGGCGGATTGCCGTGGGCAAACGTGCCGATATCGCCCTGTGGGACGTGAGCGGCATTGAGAGCGCGGGAAGCTGGGATCCCGCCGCGCTTCTCCTTGCGGGGCCGACGCGGGTAAAGCACCTGATCGTCGAAGGCCGCCCGATCGTCCGTGACGGGCAAGTGACGAGCTTCGATCTGGAAACGGCGATCACCCGCCAAAACGCACTTGCGCAGCGGCTGGCCGACCTTCTGTGACGCCGTTGACGGGTGTCAAAGGGCTGGGGCATCATCACTAGAGGGCGGGGCAGAGATATCGCGAGAGGTTTTCGTGTTTAGAGCCATTTCCAGAGTTGTCTTTACCAGCGCGGCGCTCGCTATACTCGCCGCTTGCCAGCCCGCTCCTGATCCCCTTGTCGGCTCGCCTTCGGCCGCGCTCAACGTAGCCGCCGCGCAGATGATAAGCGCGGGAACCCTGCCGGAGCAGATCAATCTTCAGCGGATCAACGCCGGCCTGCCCCTTCTTACCCGCGACAGCCGCCTGACCGCTGCCGCCGAGGCCCATGCCTTGGATATGGCGATAAGGGGCACGCTGACCCATTTGGGGTCCAACGGCTATACCGTTGGCACGCGCGTCAATATTCAGGGCTACTGCTACAGCGTCGTCAGCGAAAATATCGCCGGCGGCTGGAAGACCGTGCCACTTGTCGTCCGCGGCTGGATGGAGTCGCCGGGCCATCGGGCCAATATCCTGAGTCCGCAAGTCAAGGAATACGGTGTCGGTCGGGCAGGGGATTACTGGGTAATGATCTTCGCCGCGCCACGCCCCGGCGATTGCAGCCTGTTCTAGCGCAAGGCCCGCTTTCCGGCGATCCAGACATCCCGCACGGCCCGGTCGTCGCCCATCATGATGGTCGGGAAGAGCGCGTCCCAGAGATGCTCGGCGCGATCGGTGCGCTGTTTGATGGCGGGGGTCGAGCCGAGGTCGAGCACGGTGATATCGGCCATAGCCCCCGCGCCGAGGTGGCCGATCTCGCCAGACATATGCAGCGCTCGGGCCGAGCCTTCGGTGGCAAGCCACATGAGCTGGGCCGGGTGGACAGACACGCCGCGCAGCTGGCCGATCTCGTAGGCCGCGGCCATCGTGTGCAGCATCGAGAAATTCGATCCGCCGCCGGTATCGGTGGCAAGGCCCACCCGCAGCCCTGCGGAGGCAAGGCCCATCAGGTCGAAAAGGCCCGAGCCGATAAAGGTATTCGAGGTCGGGCAATGGATCAGTGAGGCGTCCACCTCGGCAAGCCGCGCCCTCTCGCGCTCTTCGAGCCAGATCGAATGGCCATAAAGGCCCTTGGTGCCGAGGAGGCCGAATTTCTCGTAGGTGTCGAGATAGTCCCGCGCCTCGGGGAATAGGCTGCGGACCCACTCGATCTCGGGGATCTGCTCGGAAAGGTGCGTCTGCATCGGGCAATCGGGAAACTCGCCCCAAAGCGCACCGAGCGCCTCGAGTTGCTCGGGCGTCGAGGTCGGCGAGAAGCGCGGGGTGATGGCATAGGTCGCGCGGCCCTTGCCCTGCCACTTCTGCAAGAGCGCCTTGCTGTCGTCATAGGCCGATTGCGCCGTGTCGCGCAGCCCGTCAGGCGCGTTGCGGTCCATGCAGGTTTTGCCGGCGATTACCGCCATGTTCCGCTCCGCCGCCGCGCCGAAGAAGGCGTCTACGCTCTCGGGATGGATCGTGCAGAAGCTCGTCAGCGTCGTCGTGCCATGCGCGAGGGCGAGGTCGAGCGTCCGGCCAGCTACCTCGTCGGCATAGGCGCGGTCGGAGAAACGGGTTTCCTCGGGAAAAGTATAGGTATTCAGCCAGTCAATGAGCTGCTTGCCCCAGCTGGCGATGATTCCCGTCTGGGGATAATGCATATGCGCATCGACAAAGCCCGCGGTGATGAGCGCGTTGCCATAATCGGTCACTTCCGCCTCGGGATGAGCCCGCCGCAGATCGTCCGCCTCGCCGACGGCGGCGATGCGATTGCCTTCAATAAGGACGCCGCCACGCGAGGAGGTTCGCGTCACCTCGCTCCAGTCGGCCTGAAACGGATCACCGGTGAAGGCCAGCGTCTGGCCGAGAAGAAGATGCTTGGACATGGAGGCACATTACGCGGCCCGATCTTCTTGGTAAATCGAGCTTTTGGCGAGGCAGTTTCAATATTCCGCGGATAATCGCCGCCTCGTCCACCGCCCCGGAATTTCTTTCCGGCCCGAGGTTGTTCCTTGGCCCCGAGCCGCTATGTTGCGCCCAAACGGGAGGCCGGGATGAGCGACCAGATTCTCGAACACGAAGACGACGAGGAAGAAGCCTTCGGCGTGACCGACCGCCTCGTTGAAGAGGTGATCGAGGCTGTCGATGCGTCTGACGCCGAAGCGCTCGATGCGCTTCTCGATCCCCTGCACCCCGCCGACGTCGCCCACGTCATCGAGCTGATCGACCCGCGCGAGCGGCGTGACCTGCTGAGCGTCTGGAAGGGCGGTATGGATGGCGACATCCTCTCCGAACTTGACGAGGGCCTACGCGAAGAGATCATCGAGTCGCTCGAACCGGCCGAGCTGGCCGAGGCGGTGCGCGAGCTTGAATCCGATGATGTGGTGGATCTTGTCGAATACCTCGATGAGGAACAGCAGGAGGCGGTCCTCGAGGCGCTCGACGCCTCCGAACGGGTCGCGGTTGAAAAGGCTCTGGCCTATCCCGAGGAATCCGCCGGCCGCCATATGCAGTCCGAAGTGGTCTGGGTTCCCGAGCACTGGAGCGTGGGCGAGGCGATCGACTATTTGCGCTCGGACGTCGAGCTGCCCGACCAGTTCTATCACGTCGTCATGGTCGACCCCAAGATCAATCCGGTGGGCTATGTCACCCTCGGGCGCGTCTTGTCGAGCAAGCGGACGGTGAAGCTGCGCGATATCACCGAGGACAGTTTCCGCACCTTCCATGTGGAAGATACCGCCGCCGATGTGGCCCATGCCTTCAACCACTATCACCTGATCTCGGCGCCGGTGGTCGATGATGACGACCGGCTCGTGGGCGTGATCACCATCGACGACGCCATGACCCTTCTCGACGAGGAACACGAGGAAGACATCCTCCGCCTCGCAGGTGTCGGTGAAGGCAGCCTTTCGGACACGGTGATCGAAACCACCAAACAGCGCCTGCCGTGGCTGGCGGTCAACCTTGTCACGGCGGTGATCGCCTCGGGTGTGATTGCGCTCTTCGAAGAAACCATCGCAGGCCTCGTGGCGCTGGCGGTTCTGATGCCCATCGTCGCCTCGATGGGGGGCAATGCGGGAACCCAGTCGCTGACCGTGGCCGTGCGCGCCATCGCCACCCGCGACCTGACAAGCGCCAACGTCTGGCGGGTGATCCGCAAGGAGGCGCTGGTGGGGCTGGTGAACGGCCTGATATTCGCCGTGGCCATGGGCCTTGTCGGCTGGGTCTGGTTTGGAACGCCGATGCTCGGGCTTGTGATCGCGATTGCGATGGTCATCAACCTCATCGTGGCGGGGTTGGCGGGGACGATGATTCCCGTCCTCCTCGAGAAATTCGGCATCGACCCCGCTCTGGCCTCGGGCGCTTTCGTGACGACCGTAACCGATGTGGTGGGCTTCTTCGCCTTCCTCGGGCTTGCGGCGCTTGTTCTCATATGACCGGCGCGGACCTCACAGCCATCAAGGCCGAAGCCCGCAAGGCCGCCTTCGCCCGCCGCAAGGTGGCCCATGAGGCCGGCGTCGGCTCGGCGGCGCTTCTGTCCTCGATCCTTGCCGGGTATCGCGGAGTGCCGGTGGCGGGCTATATGGCGATGCGGACCGAAATTGATCCGACACCCGCCATGGACGAGGCCGCAGCACACGGTCCCGTGGGCGTGCCGGTGATCCTCGGCAAGGCGCAGCCCTTGAAGTTCCGCCGCTGGGAGCCCGATTGCGAGATGATCGACGGAGAGTTCGGCGCGCGGATTCCGGCCTCGGGCGAGTGGGTCACGCCGGAGATCCTGATCGTGCCCCTCGTGGCCTTCGACCGGAAAGGCGGCCGCCTCGGCTATGGCGGGGGGTTCTATGACCGGACGCTCGAGCTTTTGCGTGCCGCACGGCCCACTCTGGCCATCGGCTTTGCCTATGGGGCGCAGGAGGCCGAAAACCTGCCGCTCGAGCCCACCGACCAGCCGCTCGACATGATCGTGACCGAGGCCGAGATCATCGAGCCGCGCCGCTGATCGCGCCGCTTGCCCTTTGCCCC
Organism: Paracoccaceae bacterium; assembly: GCA_009920775.1. Classification (GTDB taxonomy): domain Bacteria; phylum Pseudomonadota; class Alphaproteobacteria; order Rhodobacterales; family Rhodobacteraceae; genus RFZI01. The sequence goes on from RFZI01000008.1 coordinate 6,765, forward strand.
GCCCGCGCCTAGAGGTGGGGCATGAAGATACTATTTCTTGGCGATGTGATGGGGCGGGGCGGACGCGCTGCTGTGGAGCGTGAAATCCCGCGTCTGCGCGCGGCGTGGAAGCTCGATTTCGTCGTGGTGAACGGCGAAAATGCGACCGGCGGCATGGGCCTCAGCGCGGGCCACGCCAAGGCGATTCTCGATGCGGGGGCTGATGTGATAACCCTTGGCGATCATGCCTTCGACCAGAAGGATATGTTTGCCTATGTCGAGCAAGAGCCGCGCATCCTGCGCCCGCTCAACTATGCCAAGGCCGCACCGGGCAAAGGCGCGCGGGTGTTCAATGCCGCGGGGGGCCGCAAAGTGCTTGTCGCGCAGGTTCTGGGGCAGGTTTTCATGAAGCGGCCTTTCGACGATCCCTTCTCGGCCATCGACGGCGTTCTGCGGCAATACCCGCTGGGCGGCCTCGTGCAGGCGAGCCTCGTCGATATGCATTGCGAGGCGACCTCCGAGAAAATGGCGATGGGCCATTTCTGCGACGGGCGGGCAAGCGTGGTGGTGGGCACCCACACCCATGTGCCCACGGGTGACGCAATGATCCTGCCGGGCGGCACGGCCTATCAGACCGACGCAGGCATGTGCGGCGATTATCATTCGGTGATCGGCATGAAGAAAGACGAGCCGATGCGCCGCTTCGTCACCGGCATGGCGAAAGAGCGGTTTGAACCGGCGATGGGCGAGGTGACTGTCTCTGGCCTCTATATAGATGGTGCGCCAAGGCGGGCGTCTGGCCGCCGCGGGGCCAGCATGAACCGCAACCTCACCCTGTTTCTGCTGCTGGGCGCCGTAGGGACGGGCTGGGGAAGCACGCAGGTTTTGGGCAAATGGGCGACTTCGACCGGCTATCAGCCCTTTGGCCTGATCTTCTGGCAATTCGTGATCGCCACACTGGTTCTTGGCGGGATCGCTGTCGTGCGGGGGCGGAGCTTTCAGATCACAAAGCCTGCGATCCGTTTCGCGGTGGTGATCGCGATCATCGGCACGATCATCCCGAATTTCACCTTTTACTGGGCGATCACGCGGCTGCCCGCGGGCATCATGTCGATCATCATCGCCGCCGTGCCGATGATGGCTTTCCCGATTGCGCTTCTCCTCGGCATGGACCGCTTCAGCTATGCCCGCCTCGCGGGCCTCTGCGCGGGGCTTCTCGGCGTTGCGCTGATCGCCTTGCCCGAGGCGAGCCTGCCCACGGCGGCCATGGCTTTGGCCCTGCCGGTCGCTCTTTTGGGGCCGCTCTTCTATGCCTTCGAGTCCAACTTCGTTGCCTGGCACGGGACAGCGGGCCTCGGCGCAATACAGGCCATGGCGCTCTCGTCGGCCTTTGGCGTGGTGCTGACCCTGCCTTTGACCCTTGGCATGGGGCAGTGGATCAACCCCTTCGTCACCTTCGGTTTGGCCGAATGGTCGCTTGTCGCCACGGCGTCGATTCACGCCTTGGCCTATGCCACCTACGTCTGGATCGCCGGCGTGGCGGGGGCGGTCTTTGCCGCGCAAACGGCCTATATCGTCACGGGCAGCGGCATCCTCTGGGCGATGGTGCTTTTGGGCGAGCGCTATTCCGGCTGGGTCTGGGCCGCGCTCGGGGCAATGATGGTGGGCGTTCTTCTCGTTCAACCGCGAAACGCGGACGGGGTTGAAGCTGCGGCCGATGCAGGCGAGACTCCGCATCAATAGTCGCGGGTGGTTTCATGTTCGAGTTTCTCTCCCTTGGTCAGTCCGCTCAGGCGATCCTCGCGCTCGTCGTCGTGGCGGCCATGTTCGTCCTCTTCCTGCGCGAGGCGCTGCCGACCGAGGTCGTGGCGATCCTCGGGGTGGCGGTTCTCCTGATCTCGGGCGCTTTGCCCTATGAGGCGGCGGTCTCGGTCCTGTCGAACCCCGCGCCTTGGACCATCGCTGCGATGTTTATCGTCATGGGGGCGCTGGTGCGGACCGGTTCACTCGACCGGCTGACGAAATTCGCCAACCGCTCGGCCAAGACCCAACCCAAGCTCGCGGTCGCGGGGGTTCTGGCCTTTGTCGTCGTCGCCTCGGCCTTCATGAACAACACGCCCGTGGTGGTGGTGATGATCCCCGTGGTGGTGCAGCTGTCGCGGACCCTCGGCATCACCGCGTCGCGCCTCCTGATCCCGCTCAGCTATGCGGCGATCATGGGGGGCACGCTGACGCTCATCGGCACCTCGACCAACCTTCTCGTCGATGGTGTGGCGCGGGCGCGGGGGCTTGAAGCCTTCTCGATCTTCGAGGTGACGCCTATTGGCCTCGCTGTCGTCGCTTGGGGGATGATCTATCTGCGCTTCGTCGGCCCGCGCCTTCTGCCTGACCGCGACAGCATGGCGACGCTCCTCTCCGACCGCTCGAAGATGCGCTTCTTCACCGAAGTCGTGATCCCCGCCGACAGCAGCCTGATCGACCGTCAGGTGACGGGCGTTGAGCTCTTCAAGCGCGATGGCGTGCGCCTCATCGACGTGGTCCGCGCCGAGGTCTCGCTGCGGCGCGATCTGTCGGCGGTGACGCTCAGGGCCGGCGACAGGGTCGTCGTCCGCACCCAGATGGCCGAGCTTTTGAGCCTTCAGCAGGACAAGAACCTGCGCCCCGTCGATCAGGTTTCGTCGGTCGAAACAACGACGGTCGAGGTTCTGATCTCGCCCGGATGCAAGATGATCGGGCGGCGGCTCGGGGATATGCGCCTGCGGCGGAGCTATGGCGTCTATACCCTCGCGGTGCACCGCCGCGACAAGAACATCGGCCGCCAGATCGACGATCTGATCGTGCGGGTAGGCGATACGCTGCTTCTCGAGGGATCGCCCGAGGATATCCAGCGCCTTGCCTCTCCGAACCCTCGGATCGCGCCTATCGCCGCGCCCATGCCCCGATCGCGATTGCCTCGCTGGTGGGCATCGTCGTTCTGGCCGCGCTGGGCGTCGCGCCTATTCTCCTCTTGGCGGTTCTTGCGGTCGCCGTGGTGCTCGGCACCCGCTGCATCGACGCGGAAGAGGCCTTCGGCTTTGTCGACGGGCGGCTGCTGGCGCTGATCTTCTCCATGCTCGCCGTGGGGGCGGCCTTGGAAAGTACGGGCGCTGTGTCGATGATCGTCGAAGGCGTCTCGCCGGCTTTGGGCGCGTTGCCTCCCTTCCTGGTGGTCTGGGCCGTCTATCTCGTGACGTCGATCCTGACCGAGCTTGTCTCCAACAACGCGGTCGCCGTGGTCGTCACCCCCATCGCCATCGGCCTCGCCACGGCGCTGGGCATCGACCCGCGGCCCTTGGTTGTCGCCGTGATGGTCGCCGCTTCGGCGAGTTTTGCCACGCCCGTGGGCTATCAGACCAATACGCTGGTCTATGGCCCCGGAGGCTACAAGTTCGTCGATTTCCTGCGGGTGGGCATTCCCCTGAACCTGACCATGGGCCTCTTGGTCTCCGCTCTAATCCCCTTCGTCTGGCCGCTCTAGACGCTCATAAAGGCCAAAACACGAGGATCGCCGGGATCGAGACGGCGATCACGAGGATTTCCAAGGGCAGCCCCATCGGCCAATAGTCGGAGAAGCGATAGCCGCCGGGGCCGAGGATCAGGGTGTTGTTCTTGTGACCGATGGGCGTGAGAAACGCGCAGGAGGCGGCGACGGCCACGGCCATCAGGAACGGATCGGGCGAGACGCCGAGGCTTTGCGCCATCTCGATGCCTACGGGGGCCGCGACGATGGCGGTGGCGGTGTTGTTGAGCACGTCCGAGAGGGTCATCGTGACGACCATCAGGACGGTCAGCACCGCCCATGCGGGCCAGCCTTGGGTGAGACCGACGAGCGAGGAGGCGATGAGTTCGGTCCCGCCCGAGGTTTCGAGAGCGGCGCCCAAGGGGATCATCGAGCCCAAGAGGACGACCACGGGCCATTCGATGTGGCTGTAGAGCTCCGAGAGCGGCAGGATGCCGAACAGCACATAGCCGACAACGACGATCCCAAGCGTCACGGGCAGGTAGATGAGGCCGACGCTTGCCGCCAGAACGGCGGCGGCGAAAAGGCCGATGGCGAGCCAGACCTTCTTGTCGGCCGTCACGGCAAGGCCACGGTCGGCCAAGGCGAGGCAGCCGAGCCATTCGACGATCTCGGGCGAGCGATCCTTGGGGGTCAGCAGCAAGAGGATATCGCCGGGCCGGATCACCGTTTTGCGCATCTGGGTGCGGATTTGCCGGCCCCGCCGCGAGATGCCGAGAAGGACGGTGTTCTGCCGTCAGGCCAGACCGATCGCCTCAGCCGTCTTGCCCGCGATCCGCGCGCCATCGGGCACGACAACCTCAGTAAGCGCCATGCCTGCCGCCGCCGCCTTGGGCGCATCGCCATTCTTCTTACCGCTGATCTTGAGGCCGAGGGCGGCGCGAAACTCGTCAAGCGCCTCGGGCGCGGCTTCGATCACGATGTGGTCGGATGCTTTCAACTCGGCATTGGCCGAGGTGCCATAGCGCCGCTTGCCGCCGCGAATGAGGCCGAGAATGGCCACGTCGGCCTTGTCGGCCTCGGGGTAGATCTCCGACAGGCGCTTGCCGATGAGCGTGCTGCCGCGCGGGATCGACAGCTCGGCGATATAGTCGGCATATTCCGCCATTGGATCGCCCTGAAGGCCCGGCCCGTCGCGCTGGGGGATCAGGCGCCAGCCGATGAGGGCCACGAAGATGAGCCCCGCAACGGCGGTGAGGCCGCCCACGGGCAGGAAATCGAACATCGCGAAGGGCTCGCCCAAAGCCTCTCCCCGATAGGCGGCGATGATGATGTTGGGGGGCGTGCCAATGAGCGTCGCCATGCCGCCTAGGATGGTGGCAAAGGACAAAGGCATGAGCGTCAGCCCCGCGGCACGCCCCGCCTTGCGGGCGCTCTGGATATCGAGGGGCATCAAGAGGGCGAGCGCCGCGACGTTGTTCATAAAGGCCGAGAGGACCCCGCCGATGCCGCCCATGAGCGTGACATGGGCGCCGAGGCTGCGGCTGGAATCGACGAGTGTACGGGTGATGAGAAGAACCGCGCCCGAGCGCACCAGACCCGCCGACACGACCAGCACCAAAGCCACGACAAGCGTCGCCGGATGGCCGAACCCGTCGAAGGCGTGTTTGGTCTCGACCACGCCGAGGACCACCCCGAGCATCAGCGCGGCAAAAGCCACGAGGTCATAGCGGAAGCGCCCCCAAAGCATCATTCCGAAGACGACGGCAAAGAGGGTGAAGAGGACGATCTGATCCTGTGTCATGCCGCCACTATCACCGATCCCCGTCGCCGCCTCCAACCCTTTCCTTGCGGGGATTGCATCGCCCCGCGCCCTTGGGCTATTGACGCGCGACTCCGCTAAGCAGAACGAGACGCACGAGGTTATCATGGCCGGCCACTCAAAATGGGCAAACATCCAGCACCGCAAAGGCCGCCAGGATGCCGCCCGGTCGAAACTCTTCTCCAAACTCTCGAAAGAGATCACCGTCGCCGCCAAGATGGGCGACCCCGATCCCGAGAAGAACCCGCGCCTGCGCCTTGCCGTGAAGGCCGCCCGTTCGCAGTCGATGCCGAAGGACGTGATCGACCGCGCCATCAAGAAATCGCAGGCGGGCGACGCGGCGGACTATACCGAGATCCGCTATGAGGGCTATGGCCCCAATGGCATCGCCATCATCGTCGAGGCGCTGACCGACAATATCAACCGCACTGCCTCGAACGTGCGGTCCTATTTCACCAAATCGGGCGGCAACCTCGGCACCACCGGTTCGGTCAGTTTCATGTTCGACCGCGTGGGCGAGATCACCTACGGCCCCGAAGCGGGCGACGCCGACACCGTGATGATGGCGGCCATCGAAGCGGGCGCCGACGATGTGGAAAGCGACGACGAGGGTCACTGGATCTATTGCGGCGACACTTCGCTCAACGAGGTGTCTGAGGCGCTCGAAGGCGAATTGGGCGAGGCCAAGGAAGCCAAGCTCATCTGGAAGCCGCAGAGCCGCACGAACGTCGATCTCGAGACCGCGCAGAAGCTGATGCGCCTCATTGACACGCTCGAGGAGGCATCCTCTGGATGGTGGCGACGGGCCTTAATTTCGTGATGGTCACGGCACTTGTGAAACACGTTGGGGCAGGGGTTCCGGCGGCGGAAGCGGCGTTTCTGCGCTATGGCCTCGGTCTTGTGTTCCTCTTGCCGATGATCCGGCCGATCCTGCGGGCGCATCTGACCTCGCGTCAGGTAAAGCTCTTCGCGGCGCGCGGCGTCGTGCATACGCTGGCGGTGATCCTGTGGTTCTTTGCCATGGCGCGGATCCCTTTGGCCGAGGTGACAGCGCTTAATTATCTCAGCCCGGTCTATACGACCCTCGGCGCGGCGATCTTTCTTGGCGACAAGCTACAGATGCGGCGGATCGCGGCGATTGTCGTGGCGCTTATCGGCGCCCTCATCATCCTGCGCCCCGGCGCGCGCGAGATCATGCCGGGCCATATCGCCATGCTTGGCACCGCCGCCTTCTTTGCCGCGAGCTATCTGATTGCCAAACGCCTGAGCGACGATCTCTCGCCCACGGTCGTTGTGGGGATGCTCTCGGTCACAGTGACCATCGGCCTCGCCCCCTTTGCCGCCGCCGTCTGGGTGACGCCCACGCTCGAACAATGCGGCTGGCTGTTTCTCGTCGCCTGTTTCGCCACGGCAGGCCACTACACCATGACGCTCGCCTTCCGCGCCGCCCCCCTTTCAGTCACCCAGCCCGTGACCTTTCTCCAGCTCGTCTGGTCGGTCAGTATCGGCGCGCTCTTCTTTGGCGAGCCTGCCGATCATTGGGTGATCACTGGCGGGGCGTTGATCATGGCGGCGGTGAGCTTTATCACCTGGCGCGAGGCGCGTTTACGGCGGAAACCACCGCCAGCGGTGGCGGGCTAAGTTTTCATTGATTGACGAGTCAATAAAAACGCCCCTAGGGTGCCGCAATCCCTGATCGCGGAAGTCCGATGCCGAAACTTGGAATGGAACCGATCCGGCGCGCCGCGCTGGTTGATGCGACGATCACCGAGATCGGCAAATCCGGCACGCTTGATGTAACCGTGAGCCAGATCGCCAAGCGGGCCGGGATGTCGTCGGCCTTGGCGCATCACTATTTGGGCTCGAAGGAGCAGATCTTCATCGCCGCCATGCGCCATACCCTGTCGCTCTACGGGGCGGGCGTGCGCGGCGCCTTGGCGATGGCGCAGGGTCCGCGCGGGCGGATAGAGGCGGTGATCCGGGCCGGCTTTTCGACGACCAACTTCCGGCGCGAGGTGGTGGCGGCGTGGCTCAACTTCTACGTCCTCGCCCAGACGAACGCCGAGGCGCGGGCACTTCTTCTGATCTATCAAAACCGGATGCGATCGAACCTCGTGCATGATCTGCGACCTCTCGTCGGCGGTCGGGCCGAAGGAGCCGCCGAACGGATCGCCGGCCTTATCGACGGGCTCTACCTGCGTGAAGCATTGGGCCGCACCCTGCCGAGCGGTGACGAGGCCACGCGGCAGGTTCTCGAGGCGCTGGATCTGGAGATCGGAGCCGCGAAATGACCGCCCCCAATATCCTGATCTTCATGGTCGACCAGCTGAACGGGACGCTCTTTCCCGATGGCCCCGCCGACTGGCTCCATGCCCCCAACCTCAAACGCCTTGCCGCCCGCTCGGTGCGTTTCGCCAATACCTATACCGCCTCGCCCCTCTGCGCCCCGGCGCGGGCCTCGTTCATGTCGGGCCAGTTGCCGCGCCGGACCGGCGTTTATGACAATGCGGCCGAGTTCACCTCGTCCTTGCCCACCTATGCCCACCACCTGCGCCGCGCGGGCTATCAGACCTGCCTCTCGGGCAAGCGACATCTATCCCGCCGATTTCGGCTGGACGCCGGATTATCGCAAACCCGGCGAGCGGATCGACTGGTGGTATCACAATATGGGATCCGTCACCGGCGCAGGCGTGGCCGAGATCACCAACCAGCTCGAATATGATGACGAGGTGGAATATCACGCGGGCCGCAAGCTTTACGACCTCGCCCGCGGCCACGATCCGCGCCCGTGGTGCCTCACCGTCAGCTTTACCCACCCGCACGACCCCTATGTGGCCCGCCGCAAATACTGGGATCTCTATGCGGATTGCGCCCATCTCGACCCCGAGGTGCCGCCCATTCCCTATGCCGAGCAGGATCCGCACTCCAAGCGGCTTCTCGATAGCTGTGACCGTGACAAGTTTGACATCACCGACGAAGACGTACGCCGCTCGCGCCGCGCCTATTTCGCCAATATCTCCTATATCGACGACAAGATCGGCGAGCTTCTGGATATCCTCGAACGCACGCGGCAGGAGGCGGTGATCCTCTTTGTCTCCGACCACGGCGATATGCTGGGCGAGCGGGGGATGTGGTTCAAGATGTCCTTCTTCGAAGGCTCGGCCCGCGTGCCCCTGATGATCGCCGCGCCGGGGCTCAAGGCGGGGCGGATCGACACGCCTGTATCCACGCTCGATGTGACGCCAACGCTTGCCGACCTTGCGGGCATTTCGCTTGACGAGGTCTTGCCGTGGACCGATGGCGAGAGTCTTGTCGGCCTCGCTAAGGGCGAGGAGCGGACGACGCCGGTCGCCATGGAATACGCCGCCGAAGGCTCCTATGCGCCTTTGGTCGGCCTGCGCTATGGCAAGTGGAAATACACCCGCTGCGCCCTCGATCCCGATCAGCTTTTCGACCTCGAGGCCGACCCGCAGGAGCTCCGCAACCTCGCGGGCGATCCGGCTCACAAAGGCACGCTCGACCAGCTCCGCGCCAAATCCGAAGCGCGCTGGGATCTCGCCGCCTTCGACGCCGAGGTGCGGCAGAGCCAGGCCCGCCGCTGGGTCGTCTACGAGGCGCTGCGCAATGGCTCCTACTACCCGTGGGACTATCAGCCGCTGCAGCAAGCATCCGAGCGCTATATGCGCAACCACATGAACCTCGACACGCTCGAGGGAAACCAACGCTTCCCAAGGGGCGAGTGATGTACAGGGTCTACGGAAGGGCTACGTCGTCCAACGTCCAATGTCTGCTTTGGGGTCTGGAAGAGCTTGGTCTGGATTACGAACGGCTAGACTATGGCGGCGAATTCGGCGGGCTCGACACCGCGGAATTCCGAAAACTGAATCCCCACGGTCGGATCCCGGTTCTTCAAATTGGGGACCAAGCATTGTTCGAGAGTGCGGCAATCCTGCGCTATCTCGCCGCTCGGCACGGGTCCGAGAGCTTTTGGCCCTCTGACTCCGTGGGGCGGGCGAAGGTCGATATGTGGGCGGAATGGGCCAAGTGGTCTGTCGCGGACAACTTTACTGTCCCTGTTTTCTGGTTGAATACCCGGACTGCACCAGAACGGCGTGATCCTGCGCGAATTCGCGCCAATCTTGCCCGGCTTGAGGCCGAACTTGAAAAAGCCGAGCCGATCCTGAGACAATCGGCCTATCTCTGCGGTGAGGAGCTTTCACTCGCGGATATCCACTTCGGTCATATACTCTATCGCTATTTCGACACCGACCTCGACCGGCGAGATCTACCGGAACTCGGCAGCTACTACGCTCGGCTTTGCGCGCGCCCGGCATTCGTCAAGACTGTGATGGTCTCCTACGACTCTCTGAGGAACACGTTTTGAAAGCCGCCATCATGGACAAGGTGCCTGACCTTGAGGCGGCGCATCGCCGTAGCATCTTTCACCGCGCAGAAATTCTTGCCAGCGGGCGCTGCGGCTGTTTCGACTGCCTCGCCACTTTCACCCCCGCCGAGATCACCGACTGGACCGATACCGGCAAGCCCGAGGCCGAATGGACCGCCCTTTGCCCGCGATGCGGGATGGATACGGTCCTTGGCGACGGTTCGGGCCACCCCATAACAGAAGACTTCCTCAGCCAGATGCACGCGCATTGGCTCGAGGGCGACGACGAGGAAGACGAATGAGCGCTGCGGCAGACTATGTAATCATCGGAGCGGGCAGCGCGGGCTGCGCTATGGCTTATCGGCTGGCTGAAGCGGGCAAAAGGGTTGTGGTGATCGAGCACGGCGGCACGGACGCCGGCCCCTTCATCCAGATGCCGGCGGCGCTGAGCTATCCGATGAACATGGCGATGTATGACTGGGGCTTCCGCAGCGAGCCCGAGCCGCATCTGGGCGGCCGCCAGCTTGCCACGCCGCGGGGCAAGGTGATCGGCGGCTCGTCGTCGGTGAATGGCATGATCTATGTGCGCGGCCATGCGCGGGACTATGACCACTGGGCCGAGAGCGGCGCGGCGGGTTGGGCCTATGCGGATGTGCTTCCCTATTTCAAACGGATGGAGCATTGGCACAGCGGCGGGCACGGCGGCGACAAGGACTGGCGCGGGAAGGATGGCCCCCTGCACGTCACACGCGGCCCGCGCACCAATCCGCTGACCCGCGCCTTTGTCGAGGCGGGGCGGCAGGCGGGCTATCCTGTCACGGGCGATTATAACGGGCAGCAACAAGAGGGCTTTGGCCCCTTCGACGCGACGATCTGGAAAGGGCGGCGCTGGTCGGCGGCCAATGCCTATCTGCGGCCGGCGATGAAGACCGGCAATTGCACGCTGATCCGTGCCTTCGCCCGCCGCGTGGTGATCGAGGAGGGCAGGGCCACCGGCGTCGAGGTCGAGCGCGGCGGCAAGATCGAGGTGATCGGCGCGGGGCGCGAGGTGATCGTTGCCGCCTCGTCGATCAATTCGCCCAAGATCCTGATGCTCTCAGGGATTGGCCCGGCGGCGCATCTGAAGGAGCATGGCATCGATGTGATCGCCGACCGCCCCGGTGTCGGCCAAAACCTGCAAGACCATCTCGAGCTCTACATCCAGCAGGCGGCAACCCAGCCGGTGAGCCTTTTCAAATACTGGAACCTCTGGTCCAAGGCGATCATCGGCGCACGCTGGCTCTTCACCAAGACTGGCCTCGGCGCGTCCAACCAGTTCGAGAGCGCGGCCTTCGTCCGCAGTAAGGCCGGCGTCGAATATCCTGATATCCAATACCATTTCCTGCCCATCGCCATCCGCTATGACGGGCAGGCGGCGGCCGAGGGGCACGGGTTTCAGGCCCATGTCGGGCCGATGCGATCCGCCTCGCGGGGGGCGATCACGTTGCGATCGGGCGATCCCAAGGACGCGCCGAAGATCCTCTTCAACTATATGAGCGAGACAAGCGACTGGGAGGATTTCCGCACCTGCATCCGCCTGACGCGCGAGATCTTCGGGCAAGAGGCCTTTGCCCCCTATCGCGGCAAGGAGATCCAGCCGGGGGCGGATTGCCAGTCGGACGAGGCGCTTGATGACTTCATCCGCGAGCACGTCGAAAGCGCCTATCACCCCTGCGGCACCTGCAAGATGGGCGCGGCGAGCGATCCGATGGCGGTGGTCGATCCCGAATGCCGCGTGATCGGTGTGGAGGGGCTGCGGGTCGCCGACAGCTCGATCTTCCCGCGCATCACCAACGGCAATCTCAACGCGCCCTCGATCATGACGGGCGAGAAGGCCGCCGATCATATCCTTGGCCGCGATATGCTGCCGCCGTCGAATGACGAGCCGTGGATCAACCCGAACTGGAAAACCTCGCAGCGGTGAAAAGTTTGATGCGTGTCAAAGTGGGCGGTGAATCCGCCCGCTAGGATCGCACCGTAACTTCGATGAAAGGTAACCCATGTCCAACACCCCGCACGAGCTTGGCGACGATTTCCCCGGTCAGGCCGACCTGATCCACGAGTTGAAAACCACGAACGCCCATTTCGCAAATCTTGCCGACCGCTACCACGAGATCAACCGCGCGGTGCACAGGGCCGAGACCGATGTCGAGCCGACCGACGATCTGCATATGGCCGAGCTGCGCAAGGAACGGATGGCGCTGAAAGATCAGATCTCCGCGGCGCTTCGGGCGGCTCAGTCCACCTGATAGGGCAAAACGCCCCGATGATCGGGGTCGACCTTCAATCGCCGCTCGAGCGGCGGGACGGCGCGCTGGTGACAGTCGCGCCGTTCGCATATCCGGCAGGAGATGCCGATGGGCTCGAAAGCCTCGGGCGTATCGACGTCCATATGATCGGCATAGACCAGCGCCGGCGCGTGCCGCACCTCGCAGCCGAGGCCGATGGCGTAGCGGCGGGTGGGTGCATCAAACGCGCCGCCGGATTTCGTCACATCCCGCGCAAGGCAGAAATAGCGCACGCCGTCGGGGGTCTCGGCCAGCTGGCGGAGGAACCGCCCCGGTGTTTCAAAGGCGCGATGCACGTTCCAAAGAGGGCAGGCGCCGCCATAGCGGGCGAATTGTAGGGTGGTGGCCGAGTGGCGCTTGGTGATCGTGCCGGCCGGATCGACGCGGACGAAGAAAAAGGGAATGCCCTTGGCGCCGGGGCGCTGCAGGGTCGAGAGACGGTGCGCCACCTGTTCGAGCGAGGCGCCGAAACGGTCGGCAAGGCGTTCGAGGTCGTGGCGGGTTTCCTGCGCGGCGGTGAGGAAGCGCTCATAGGGCATGAGAGCGGCGCCCGCGAAATAGTTGGCAAGGCCCACCTTGGCGATGGCGCGGGCTTCGGGGGAATGGAAACGGGCAAGGTCGAGCGTCGCTTCGAGGAGCTTGTCCTGCGTCAGGAAGGCGACCTGCAGGAGAAGCTGAAAGGTGCGGGTCTGTTCGGCCGAGCGGCGCGAGAGGGTGAGGATCTTGGCCTCGGGATCGTAGTGGCGCGTCACATCCGTATCGGCAAAGCGCACCGCCACGCCCCGCGTCCCGAGCGCGGCGATGGCGGCATCACGGATCGTCGCGGGGCTTTGCGTGGCAAAGCGTTCGGCGGTGCGGTCGACAGCGTCGATATAGTTGTCGCAATAGTGGAAGAAGTCGCGCACCTCTTCCCATGGGCTCGGTTGCAGCCGCGCATCCTCGCGCCCGAGTGCTTCGTCGAGCGAGGCGAGGCGTTCATGCGTCTGCCGGTAGGCGCGGTGGAGATCGAGGAAGGCGCGGGCGAGGGCAGGGGCGTTGGACGCCGCAAGCCGCAGATCGGCCAAGCCCGGCGGCGTGTCACCGAACAGGGGATCGGCCAGCGCCTCGCGCATATCGCCAACAAGGCGGGCCTCGTCGCCCGATTGCAGCTCGGTCACGTCAAAGCCGAACTCTTGGGCAAGGCCGAGGACCACGGCGGTCGAGACTGGGCGGTTGTTGTTTTCCATCTGGTTGAGATAGGGCAGCGAGACCCCGAGCTTGTCGGCAAAGGCCTTTTGCGTCAGGCCGAGCCGCCCGCGCAGCTCGCGCAGCTTGACGCCCGCGTAGAGTTTCTGGATCGCCACGCCGGCCCCCGATTTGCAGCTTCGCTATGCGAAGTCATAGGCTTTGCAAACCCGCGCTGGCAAGCCTCACTCGATCCCGAGCCGCTTTTCGCGCCAGATGACAAAGCCGATGGCGACACCCGACAAGACCGACGAGCCGAACATGATCGCCTGCAAGGGCAGGCTACCGGCCTCGGGAGAAAGGCTCGCGCCTGCGACCGCCGAAAGCGCCGCGCCGCCCGTGACCATGATCGCCCCGCCAAGGCCCGAGGCGGTGCCGGCAAGGTGGGGCCGCACCGAAAGCATTCCGGCGGTGGCATTGGGCATCGTGAGGCCGTTGCCTAGCCCGAGGAAGGTGCAGAAGCCGAAGAAGAGAAGGGCGCTTTCCTGCCCCGCGAGGCTGATTGCCATGGAAACCGCAAGGCCCGCACTGGCGACCCCCGTGCCCACAAGGGTCATGCGGTTTACCCCGAAGCGCACGGAATAGCGGCCAGAAAGATAATTGCCCAAGGCATAGCCCACGGTGGGTGAGCCGAGGGCAAGGCCAGTCTGGAGAGGGGTCAGTCCAAAGACGCCGCTTGCCACGAGCGAAGCGCCGCCCAGAAGTGCGTAATAGGCACCAGCCGCGAAGGCGGTGCACAAGACATAGCCCCAGAAGCGCGGAGAGCCGAGGAGAGCCGGATATTGCCTGACCTGCTCACGGAAGGGCAGGCCGCGGTCGCGCACTGTCTCGCCTTGATCCGCCCAGGCGAGGACGACCATCAGAAGGCCCATCCCCGTCAACAGCCAGAAATTCGCCCGCCAGCCGAGAAATTCATCCACCGCGCCGCCGATGAAAGGCCCGATCATCGGCATGATCGACATCCCCAAGGTCACATAGCCGATCATCGAGGCGGCTTTGTCTTGGGAAACGAGGTCGCGCACCACGGCGCGGCTCAGGACCATCCCCGTCGCCACGGTTGCCTGCACCAGCCGGAAGCCGAGAAAGGCCGCGCCCGTGGGCGCAAGCGCCGCTCCGGCGGAGGCAAGCGTGAAGATGGCAAAACCCCCAAGAACCACAGGGCGACGGCCGAAGCGGTCGGAGATTGGGCCGACAATGATCTGCATGATCGCCGTGGCCGCGAAATAGCCCGAGACCGCCAGCTGCATCACGCTGTAATCGACGCCGTATTCCGCCGCGATCGTGTTCAGCGAGGGCAGGAACAGCGACATATTCAACGCCGACAGCCCCGCCAGCATCACCAGCGTAAACATATGCGGCGGCGTGGTGCGGTCGAAGAAGCGGGGGGCGGGATGCGAAGTCATGGCTTTGGCTATGCCCCGAGGCGGGGGAAGTCCACGCCTATTCGGCGCCAAAACGGGCAAAGATGAACCATGCGCCTGCCGCGATCAGCACAAAGCCGACCGCATGATTCCACCGGATCGGCTCGCCAAGGTAAAGCACCGAGAAACCGGCAAAGACGGTGAGCGTAATGACCTCTTGGATGGTCTTGAGCTGCGCCGCGCTGAAATGCCCGTGGCCGATGCGGTTGGCGGGCACCTGCAGCACATACTCGAAAAAGGCGATGCCCCAACTGACGAGGATCACGACGATCAAGGGCGCGGCCTTGAACTTGAGGTGCCCGTACCAGGCGAAGGTCATGAAAAGATTGGACATCAGGAGAAGCCCGATGGTCAGGACAGGCACAGGAAGCTGCGGCATGGCGAGGTCTCGAGGGGAGGATGTTACGCAATTTTGCAATTAGCGCGAACTATATTGCATTGAATTTGCAAATTTGCTCGTTTGGCCTTTTGCCCGCCGCTCCACCTCCCTAAACTGTGGCAGCGGCAATCGAGGGCAATCTATCCGATGAAAGACATCCTGCAAGAACTGGAATCGCGGCGCGAAACGGCTCGTCAGGGCGGCGGTGCCCGCCGGATCGAAGCGCAGCACGCCAAGGGCAAGCTGACCGCGCGCGAGCGGATCGAGCTTTTGCTCGACGAGGGCTCGTTCGAAGAATTCGATATGTTTGTTGCCCATCGCTGCACCGATTTCGGGATGCAGGAAAGCCGCCCCGCCGGTGACGGCGTGGTGACGGGCTGGGGCACGGTAAACGGCCGTATGGTCTATGTCTATTCTCAGGATTTCACCGTCTTTGGTGGATCGCTGTCGGAAACCCACGCCCAGAAGATCTGCAAGATCATGGACATGGCGCTGCAAAACGGCGCGCCGGTGATCGGCATCAACGACTCGGGCGGCGCACGCATCCAAGAGGGCGTGGCCTCGCTTGCGGGCTATGCCGAGGTGTTCCAGCGCAACATCCTGGCCTCGGGCGTGGTGCCGCAGATTTCCGTTATCATGGGCCCCTGCGCCGGTGGCGCGGTCTATTCGCCGGCGATCACCGACTTCATCTTCATGGTGAAGGACTCAAGCTATATGTTCGTGACCGGACCCGATGTGGTGAAAACCGTGACGAACGAGATCGTCACCGCCGAGGAATTGGGCGGCGCTTCCACCCATACCCGCAAATCGTCGGTCGCCGATGGGGCCTTTGAAAACGACGTCGAGGCGCTGGCCGAGATCCGCCGCCTTGTCGATTTTCTCCCCCTCAACAACCGTGAAAAGCCGCCCGTCCGCCCCTTCTTTGACGATGTGGCGCGGGTGGAAGACAGCCTCGACACGCTGATCCCCGACAATCCCAACACGCCCTATGACATGAAAGAGCTGATCCACAAGATCGCCGACGAGGGGGATTTCTACGAGATACAGGCCGAGTATGCGAAGAACATCATCACCGGGTTCGTTCGCCTCGAAGGCTCGACCGTAGGTGTTGTCGCCAACCAGCCGATGGTTCTGGCGGGGTGCCTCGATATCGACGCCTCGCGCAAGGCCGCGCGCTTTGTCCGTTTCTGCGATGCCTTCGAGATCCCGATCCTGACCCTTGTCGATGTGCCCGGCTTCCTGCCCGGTACGAGCCAGGAATACGGCGGCGTCATCAAACACGGCGCGAAGCTCCTCTTCGCCTATGGCGAGGCGACGGTGCCCAAGGTAACCGTGATCACCCGCAAGGCCTATGGCGGCGCCTATGACGTGATGGCGTCCAAGCATCTGCGCGGCGATTTCAACTATGCCTGGCCCACCGCCGAAATCGCGGTGATGGGTGCCAAGGGCGCGGTCGAAATCCTTTATCGCAGCGAGTTGGGCGACAAAGACAAGATCGCGGCCCGGACCAAGGATTATGAGGATCGCTTCGCCAATCCTTTCGTTGCCGCCGAGAAGGGCTTTATCGACGAGGTGATCATGCCTCATTCGACCCGCCGCCGTGTCTGCCGCGCCTTTGCGAGCTTGCGGGGCAAGCAGCTCAAGAACCCGTGGAAGAAGCACGACAACATTCCGCTCTAGGACCGCCGAAATGACCAAAACCCAAGCCAACGGTCGGGAGCACCGCTGATGGAAAAGCACCGTGGATTCCCAAGCCGGATGCCCAGCTCGGACCATCAATTCACCATTCGCCGCGCCAACAAGGAGGGCGCGACCAAGATCATCCTGCGCGAGCGGTTCCGCGATCGCCGTCCGATCGACCGCAAGGCCGACGAGCTTTTCCTCTGGGCGCTGTGGAATCATTTCGGCGAAGAGCCCTTCGTCCGCGGCAACCTCGATGCGGGGCGGCTGTCGTGGCTTTTCGGGCGCGAGGTCGTCGCCGCCGAAGAGCCGTTTGACCCGCAAGACTATGACGCGCTCCTGAAGATCGATCTCGCCAAAGCGAAGGCCAGCTTTCCGCAGATCTTTGACGATCGCGCCGCCTCGCCCTTCGAGGGAGACGACGATTGGGACTGATGGGCGGAAATTGGCCTGTCGTGGCAGGGATTTGGCAGGAAGACGCGCATCCGGCGCGACGGCCGTTCATGGCTGTTGGCGGAGGCTCGGGCCTGTGCCAGTCTTATCCTCGGGCCTGCGTTCTCGGCGACGAGGCGCTGTCCCAGCATCCAAATTGTTCCCCTTTCCTGGACCGGTCAGCCCCCCTTCGGGGCCGACCGGCCCCCTTTTCCGTTTCGGCGCCCCAATGCGCGAGTTTCGGCCCATATCCGGCGGTTGATATTGCCTATCGGCCCGCCGCCGGTGCTTGTTTGACCAACTCAAACAAGCAAAAGGGCAGTCTCCCATGCACAGAAAACTCTTCGCTCTCGCCATCGCGGCGACCCTTGGCCTTGCCGGCTGTATCGACACCGATCTCGAGCGTGGGCTCGCCGGAGCGGCAGTTGGCGCCATGCTTGCTGATTCCGTTGGCGGCAACGCATTCACCGGAGCGCTCATCGGCGGCGCGGCTGGCGCGACCTGCGACGATCTCGGCGCCAAAGTCTGCCAATAACCTGATCCGCCCCTCGGGGCGCAAGACTTCCCCTAACCGCCACGGGCGCCTGCGCGCACCCGTGGCGGTTTCGCATTTGAAGGACCTCGCCTGATGTTCAAGAAGATCCTGATCGCCAACCGGGGCGAAATCGCCTGCCGCGTCATCAAGACGGCCCGCAAGATGGGCATCCAGACGGTGGCGGTCTATTCCGATGCCGACCGTAATGCGCTCCATGTGTCGATGGCCGACGAAGCGATCCACATCGGCCCGCCGCCCGCGAACCAGTCCTACATCGTGATCGACAAGATCATGGCCGCGATCAAGGAAAGCGGCGCGGAGGCGGTGCATCCGGGCTATGGATTCTTGTCGGAAAACCCCAAGTTCGCCGAGGCCTTGGAAAAGGCGGGCGTCGAATTCATCGGGCCGCCAGTGAAATCCATCGAGGCGATGGGCGACAAGATCACTTCGAAAAAGATTGCTCAGGAAGCAGGCGTGAGCACGGTTCCGGGCTATATGGGCCTCATTGGCGATGCCGACGAGGCGGTGAAGATCAGCCAGGAAATCGGCTATCCGGTGATGATCAAGGCCTCTGCCGGGGGCGGCGGCAAGGGGATGCGGATCGCCTGGAACGACACCGAGGCGCGCGAGGGCTTCCAGTCATCCAAGAACGAGGCCGCCAATTCTTTTGGCGATGACCGGATCTTCATCGAGAAATTCGTCACCCAACCGCGCCACATCGAAATTCAGGTGCTCTGCGACAAGCACGGCAACGGCGTCTATCTGCACGAGCGGGAATGCTCGATCCAGCGGCGCAACCAGAAGGTCGTGGAAGAGGCCCCGTCGCCCTTCCTCGATGAAGCCACCCGCAAAGCGATGGGCGAGCAGGCCGTAGCTCTGGCCAAAGCGGTGGGCTATGCCAGCGCTGGCACGGTCGAATTCATCGTCGACGGCAACCGCAACTTCTACTTCCTCGAAATGAACACCCGCCTGCAGGTGGAACACCCCGTCACCGAGCTCATCACCGGGGTCGATCTGGTCGAGCAGATGATCCGCGTGGCCAACGGCGAGGCGCTGCCGTTCAAGCAGGAAGACCTCAAGATCAACGGTTGGGCGATCGAGAACCGCCTATACGCCGAGGATCCCTACCGCAACTTCCTGCCCTCCATCGGCCGCCTCAGCCGCTATCGCCCGCCTGTCGAGGGCGACACGGAAACGGGCGGCATCGTGCGTAACGATACCGGCGTTTATGAGGGCGGCGAGATTTCGATGTATTACGACCCGATGATCGCCAAGCTCTGCACCTGGGGCCCGACGCGGGCGCAGGCCATCGAAGAGATGCGCGTGGCGCTCGATACCTTCGAGGTCGAGGGCATTGGTCACAACCTGCCGTTCGTCGCCGCCGTGATGGATCACCCGCGTTTCGTTTCCGGCGCCATGACCACCGCCTTCATCGCCGAGGAATACCCCGACGGGTTCTCGGGCGTCGAGCTGCCGCGCGAGGCGCTGGTGCGCGTGGCCGCCGCCGCGGCCGCCATGCACCGTGTTACGGAAATCCGCCGCTCGCGCATCTCGGGCCGGATGAGCAACCACGAGCGCCATGTCGGCACCGATTGGGTGGTGACGCTGCAGGGGCAGGAATTCCCTGTGACCATGACCGCCGACCGCGCGGGCGCGGATGTGACCATCGAGGGCAAGACCCTGCGGATCGAAAGCGACTGGACGCCGGGCGATCCCCTCGCGCGGCTCACCGTGGGCGGCGCACTTCTGGTCCTCAAGGTCGGCAAGCGCACCCAAGGCTTCCGCCTGCGCTTCAGGGGCGCCGATCTGCAGGTCACGATCCGCACGCCGCGGCAGGCCGAGCTTGCGCGGCTCATGCCAGAAAAGCTGCCGCCCGATACCTCCAAATTCCTCCTCTGCCCAATGCCGGGCCTCATCGTGAAGGTCAACGTGGCCGCGGGCGACGAGGTACAGGAGGGGCAGGCGCTTTGCACCGTCGAGGCGATGAAGATGGAGAACATCCTCCGCGCCGAGCGCAAGGGGATCGTCAAGAAGGTCAATGCTTCGGCGGGCGACAGCCTTGCCGTTGACGAAGTGATCATGGAGTTCGAGTGATGCCAGCCCGCGGGGGCATCAGCCTCGCGGCCCTGTCTGCCCTTTCGGCGGGATTTGGGTTTGCGATCTGGTTTGCCCTCACCTGGGCCCGCATCGGCACGTTCGAATATCCGCTCGACGACGTCTACATCCACCTCGCCATGGCCGAGGGGATTGCCGGCGGCACCTATGGGATCAACCCCGGCGAGCCCGCCTCGGCGGCCTCGTCGATCCTCTATCCGCTTCTGCTCACCCCCTTCGCGGGCACGGATTTTCAGCGGCTCTTGCCTCTGGCATGGAACCTTGCGGGCCTACTGACGCTCGGTTGGTTGCTCGGGCGCTGGATCGAGGAATGGAGCACCGGAACGGTGGCCGTTTTCCTCGCGTTGGTTCTTCCCTTTGCGACCAACATGGCCGGTATCGCTAACCTCGGGATGGAGCACACGCTGCACGCGCTGGCGATGGCGGTGATGCTCTTGGGCTTCTGGCGGTTCCTGTCGAAGGGCGAGATCGGCTTGGCGCTCATCGCCGGTGTCCTTCTCGCGCCGGTGCTGCGCTTCGAGGGGATCGGGCTGGCATTGGCGGTTTCCGGCGTGGTCGCCCTGCGCGGGCACCTTCGGGCGGGCACAATGCTGGCGGTGCTCGCGCTGGTTCCAGTTGCCCTGTTCGCTTTGTTCCTCACCTCTCAGGGCCTCGACCCCGTCCCAAGCTCGGTCCTTGCCAAACTCAGCGCAGCATCCGATTCCAGCGACCCGCTCTCGCGCCTTCTGCGCAACCTCTTTTCGGTCGGCGGCCTTGTCGTCGTAGCGGCCTTCGCCTTGCTGACCGTCGCCATCTTCAACCGCGAGAACCAGAACCTGCGCCTCTTCACCCTCGTGGTCTGGCTGGCCGTTCTGGGGCACCTCTTTGCAGGCCGCATCGGCTGGGCGGCGCGGTATGAGCACTATGTTCTCGTGATCGCCGCCATCGCGCTCGTCCCCGCCTTGGCACGTGGCAGGGCCTTTCGCGCCGTCGGTATGGCCGCTGCTCTGGCGAGTGCCGCCTATTTCCTCTGGATGAATGCCACGGTCTATAACTGGACGGCCCGCGGCGTTTATCTCCAGCACGTCCAGATGGCGCGGATCGAGGCCGAACTGCCGGGCGTTCCGGTGGCCGTCAATGATATCGGACGGGTCGCTTGGGCGCAGGATGCCCCCGTCGTCGACCTGTGGGGGCTGGCCTATGCCGATGCCCGCCGTGCGCGGCAGGAGGCCGATGGCGGGCCGGTTCCGGGCTGGGCCGGGGCATTGGCCGATGCCAAGGGCGCCCGCTACGCGATGGTCTATGCCGATTGGTTCAAGGATGGGATCGGTACGGATTGGCAATTGGTGGCAACCCTGACCACGCCCGCGCCCATCGGCATCCTCGGCAGCGAGACTGTGTCGATCTATGTCCTCGACCCGACGATGGAAGATGATCTGCGGGCGGTGATCGAACGGCTGGCCCCGTCGATGCCTGAGGGCGCGACGCTGACCCAAGTGAATTGAATGACCTGCGACGGAAGACTTGAGAAAGGCTCTGCAAATGGTGGAAAAGATTGAGAAATGGCGCGCTCTGGCGGCGAAGGAACTGCGCGGCGCCGATCCCGATAGCCTGATCTGGAACACGCTTGAGGGCATTCCCGTGCAGCCGGTTTACGCGACGATGTATGCGGGCCGGCCTTGGACGATCCGCCAATACGCGGGCTTCTCGACCGCCGAGGAATCGAACGCCTTCTACCGCCGCGCCCTTGCGGCCGGCCAGCAGGGCGTCTCGGTGGCCTTCGACCTCGCCACCCACCGCGGCTATGACAGCGATCACCCGCGCGTCGAGGGCGATGTGGGCAAGGCAGGCGTGGCGATTGATTCAGTCGAGGACATGAAAATCCTCTTCGACGGTATCCCGCTTGATAAGGTCTCGGTCTCGATGACGATGAACGGCGCGGTCATTCCGATCCTCGCCAATTTCATCGTCACCGGCGAAGAGCAGGGGCATTCCCGCGCGGTCCTCTCGGGCACGATCCAGAACGACATCCTCAAGGAGTTCATGGTCCGCAACACCTATGTCTATCCGCCCGAGCCTTCGATGCGGATCGTCGCGGACATCATCGAATACACCTCGCAGGAGATGCCCAAGTTCAACTCGATCTCGATCTCGGGCTATCACATGCAGGAGGCGGGGGCGAACCTCGTGCAGGAGTTGGCCTATACGCTAGCAGATGGCCGAGAATACGTCCGCACCGCGATCAAGCGGGGGATGAATGTCGATGATTTCGCAGGAAGGCTGTCGTTCTTCTTTGCCATCGGCATGAATTTCTTCATGGAGGCCGCCAAGCTCCGCGCCGCGCGGCTTCTCTGGCACCGGATCATGGCCGAGTTCAATCCGCAGAAGCCCGGCTCGTCGATGCTCCGCACCCATTGCCAGACCTCGGGCGTGAGCCTGCAGGAGCAGGATCCCTACAACAACGTCGTCCGCACCGCCTATGAGGCGATGGCGGCGGCTTTGGGCGGCACCCAGTCGCTCCACACCAACGCGCTTGATGAAGCTATCGCCCTGCCGACCGATTTCTCGGCGCGGATTGCGCGGAACACCCAGCTTATCCTTCAGGAAGAGACCGGCATCACCAATGTCGTCGATCCGCTCGCCGGCTCTTACTATGTCGAGAGCCTGACCGCCGAACTGGCCGAGAAGGCTTGGGCGCTGATCGAAGAGGTCGAGGAGATGGGCGGCATGACCAAGGCGGTCGCCTCGGGCCTGCCGAAGCTCCGCATCGAGGAAAGTGCGGCGCGCCGTCAGGCGATGATCGACCGGGGCGAAGAGGTCATCGTCGGGGTGAACAAGTATCGCCTCGCCAAGGAAGACCCGATCGACATCCTCGATATCGACAACGCCGCCGTCCGCGCCAACCAGATCTCGCGCCTTCAGCACGTGCGCGGCACCCGCGACGCAGCCGCCTGCGAGGCGGCACTGGCCGAGCTGTCGCGTCGGGCGAAAGAGGGCGGCAATCTTCTCGAGGCGGCTGTCGAGGCCGCCCGTCAACGGGCCACCGTGGGAGAAATCAGCATGGCGATGGAAAAGGAATTCGGACGGCACCGGGCCGAGGTCAAGACCCTCGCGGGCGTCTATGGCGCGGCCTACGAGGGCGATGAAGAATTTGCCGCGATCCAGAAAGCGGTTGAGGCCTTTGCCGAGGACGAGGGCCGCCGCCCGCGGATGCTTGTCGTCAAGATGGGGCAGGATGGCCACGACCGTGGCGCCAAGGTGATCGCCACGGCCTTCGCCGATATCGGCTTTGACGTCGATGTTGGCCCCTTGTTCCAGACCCCCGAAGAAGCCGCGCAAGACGCCATCGACAACGATGTGCACGTGGTCGGCATCTCGTCACAGGCGGCGGGCCACAAGACGCTCGCGCCCAAGCTCGTGCAGGCGCTCAAGGATCAAGGGGCGGAGGATGTCATCGTCATCTGCGGCGGCGTGATCCCGCAGCAGGACTATGACTTCCTCAAGAAGGCTGGCGTGAAGGCGATCTTCGGCCCCGGGACGAACATCCCCGAGGCCGCAAAGAATATCCTCGGCCTGATCCGTCAGGCCCGCGCTTAGGCTGCGGCGGGCGCGGCCTCGCGCCGCGCCGCCAGTATCAGGACGCCATAACCAAGGATCGCCGACACAAGCGAGCCGGAGAGCACGCCAAGCCGCACCGCGTTCATCTGCGCGGGATCAGCGAAGCTCAGCGAGCCGATGAAGAGCGACATGGTAAAGCCGATGCCCGCAAGGCAGGCGATGCCATAGATATGCATCCAGCTTGCGCCATGCGGCAGGCGGGCAAAGCCCAGCTTGACCATGGCCCATGTCATGCCAAAGACGCCCAGTTGCTTGCCGACGATCAGGCCCAAGGCAATGCCAAGGGGCAGGGGCGCGAAGATGTCGGAGAGCGACAGGCCGGTGAGCACCACGCCCGCATTGGCAAAGGCAAAGATCGGCACGATCATATAGAGCACATATGGCGACAACCCATGCTCAAGGCTGTGAAGCGGCGATTTGCCGAACTTGTCGGTGAGCGGGATGGTGAAGGCGGTGACAACGCCCGCAAGCGTGGCATGGACGCCGGATTTCAGCACAAGAAACCACATGATCGTGCCCAGAAGAAGTGCAGGCGCAATCCGGTGCGCGCCCTTCCAGTTGAGCCACAGGAGGCCCGCCAGAGGAATGGCGGCCAGCATCAGGTAATCGATCTTGAGTTCGGCCGTATAGAACAGGGCGATGATGACGATCGCACCAAGGTCATCAAGGATCGCCAGCGTCAAGAGGAAGACCTTGAGCGAGGCCGGGGCGCGGGTTCCCAGAAGGGCGAGGATGCCAAGGGCAAAGGCGATATCGGTCGCGGCCGGAATGGCCCAGCCGCCGAGGTTGGCGGGGCTCGACCAGTTGAGCGCCACGAAAACAAAGGCCGGAAGGATCATGCCGCCCACCGCCGCCATGCCGGGCAGAACCACGTCGCGCGGGTTCTTGAGCTTGCCCTCGAGCATCTCGCGTTTCAACTCAAGGCCAATGAGGAAGAAGAACACCGCCATCAGGCCATC
Organism: Paracoccaceae bacterium; assembly: GCA_009920775.1. Classification (GTDB taxonomy): domain Bacteria; phylum Pseudomonadota; class Alphaproteobacteria; order Rhodobacterales; family Rhodobacteraceae; genus RFZI01. The sequence continues at coordinate 31,118 of RFZI01000008.1, forward strand.
GTTGATCCAAAGGATCAGCGGCTTGGCGAGGCCATCGCCGTTCAGAGTGATCGAGAGTTTTGCGCCAAGGAAGGCGTCGTCTCCGATGTGGCGGCTCGATCATCTCGCTGTGGTGTGCGCCGATCTGGCCGAGGGTTCGGCTTGGGTCGAAACGGCCTTGGGCGCGAAGTTGGCGGCGGGCGGTAAGCACGCACGCTATGGCACCCATAACCGCCTGCTGGGGCTTGGCCCCGACCTTTATCTCGAGGTGATCGCCCCCGATCCCGAAGCCGCCCCGCAAGGGCCGCGGTGGTTCGGGCTCGATGCGGCTTCCGGCGCGCCGCGGCTCGGCAACTGGATCGTCGCCTGTAGCGATCTGGGGGCCGCCCTCGCCGCCAGCCCGGGCGGTGCGGGCGAGCCGGTCGATCTCGAGCGGGGCGATCTCAAGTGGCGCATCGCCGTGCCGGAGGACGGCAGCCTGCCGATGGCGGGCGGTTGGCCGACGCTGATCGAATGGGCCCAAGGCACCCGCCATCCGGCCACGAGGCTGGCCGACAGCGGGCTGCGCCTTTCCCAACTGACGATCCATCACCCCGAGGCCGGCAGGATTGCCAAGGCGCTCGCACCACGGCTGGCAGACCTGCGCATCGCTTTCGAGCCAGCGCCCACACCGTCCTTGTCCGCCATTTTCCTGACGCCCGAGGGCGAAGAAAGGCTCCTATGTTGATCCGCCCCGCCACCGCCGCCGACGCCCCCGCCATCGCCGCGATCTGGAACCACTATATCCGCGACACTACAGTGACCTTTCTCCCTGACGAGAAGTCGCTCGAGGATGCCGAGAAGATGATCGCCACCGATGTCTGCCTCGTGGCCGATGACAACGGTGTTCAGGGCTTTGCCCGCTATTTCCAGTTTCGCGGCGGGCGGGGGTATTTCCATACGGTCGAGCATACCGTCCTTCTTGCCCCCGGCACTGGCGGGCGCGGCTATGGGCGGGGGTTGATGAAGGCGCTCGTGGCTCATGCAGCGGTGGCGGGCAAACATTCCATGTGGGCGGGCGTCAGCGGCGAGAACGCCGACGGTGTGGCTTTCCACGCTGCCCTTGGTTTTGAGGAGGTCGCCCGCCTTCCCGAGGTCGGCTTCAAGTTCGGTCGCTGGATCGACCTCGTCCTTATGCAAAAACGCCTCTGACATCCGCGCCTCAAACCGTTAGGCTCGCCCCATGTCGATTTGGACCCGAATAGCTGACGCCCTCTCCTCGCTCGCCAAGGGCGAGGGGCTTTCGACCGTTTTCGAGAAACTCCGTACCCCGCCCGAGCGGTCTGTCGCCTTCGCCATCGCCGTGATCGGCCTCGGCGCCAAGATGGCCAAGGCCGATGGCCTTGTGACGCGCGACGAGGTCTCGGCGTTCCGCGAGGTGTTTTTCATCGCGCCGGACGACGAAGCCAATGCCGCCAAGGTTTTCAATCTGGCGCGTCAGGACGTGGCCGGTTTCGAGGAATATGCGCGGCGCATCAAGGCGATGTATGCCGACGAGGTCGATCCCCTTTGCGATCTGATGGAGGGCCTCTTCCATATCGCGATGGCGGACGGGGAATATCATCCGGCGGAAAACGCCTTCCTTCTCGAGGTCGCCCGTATCTTCGGCTTCGACGAGCGCCGCTTTTCGCGTATCCGTGCCCAGTTTGTCCCCGATGCCGAGCGCGATCCCTATGATGTACTGGGCGTGGCCCATGATGCGCCGATGGCCGAGGTGCGCGCGGCCTGGAGGGCCTGCGTGCGTGAGACCCACCCAGATCAGATGATCGCCCGTGGCCTGCCCGAAGAGGCGATCCGGCTGGCCGAAAAACGGCTCGTCGCGATCAACCGCGCTTGGGAGCAGATCAGCGGGAAAGCCGCATGAGAATAGCGACCTACAACGTCGAATGGTTCGCCAACCTCTTCGACGATGCGGGGAACCTCATCGACAACAACAGCTGGTCGGGCCGGCAAGACGTGACCAAGGCGGAACAGGCAGTGGCCTTGGCACGGGTCTTTCAGGCGATAAATGCCGATGCGATCATGATCATCGAAGCCCCCGACATCTCGCCCCACCGCGACGGGCGCATCGCGCTGGAAACCTTCGCCGCCTATGCGGGCCTGCGCGCCCGCAAGGCGCTGGCGGGTTTTCCGAACGAGACCCAGCAAGAGATCATCCTGCTCTACGATCCCGATACCGTCTCGGCGAGGCATGATCCGAAAGGGGATGGCACAAGCAAGAAGGGCTCTGACAAGGCGCCTCGTTTTGACGGGGTCTTTCGCCTCGACCTAGATGTCGACGCAGCTCCCGATCTCATTCGTTGGTCCAAACCGCCTTTGGAGGCGGTGCTCAAGACAAAGGGCGGGCGCGAGGTTCGGCTGATCGGGGTCCATGCGAAATCGAAAGCGCCGCATGGAGCACAGGAAGGGCACGCCGCCTTTCGGATCTCCATCGAAAACCGCCGCAAGCAGCTTGCCCAGTGCATCTGGCTGCGCCAGCGGATCGAGCAGCATCTCGAGGATGGCGACGACCTGATCGTTCTGGGCGATCTCAATGACGGCCCCGGCCTCGACGATTACGAAAAGCTCTTCGGGCGCTCGAGCGTCGAGATCATCATGGGCGAAGAGGGCGCGACCCG
>RFZI01000071.1 GCA_009920775.1 Paracoccaceae bacterium
TCGACCAGCATCGCCGCCGTGGCATCAGGGTCTCGGACGGTTACGTTCAGATGTTCCAGTCTCGCCATCGTCCTACCCCTTCAACCGCCGACCAAGAATACGGCGCACCCGCCGCTCATCCCCCGCGTTTTCGATCCAGAGCCCACCATCGGCGCTCCAGCCCAGACCGTCCCGCTCGATGAGCCGCTGGTCCCTCGGGCTCCTCACACTCAATTTCATCGCCTTCTCCTTTTCTTCTGAGGCGACTCGGGTTTTAATTTCTCAAGTTAACTTTAGATCAAGAGGAATTTTCATGGCCCCCTCTCCCTCCGGCGGACTGACCATCGGCGATCTGGCCGACCGCACCGGCCTCGCCGTCTCGGCCATCCGCTTCTACGAGACCCACGGCATCCTGCATCCGGTGCGAAACGCGGGCGGCCACCGCCGCTATGGCCGGGCCGATATCCGGCGCCTCTCCTTCGTGATGATCGCCCAGTCGATGGGGTTCGGGCTGTCGGATATTGCCGGCTATATGGCCGACCTGCCCGCACACCGCGCCCCCTCCAAAGCTGACTGGACCCGCATTTCGGACGATTTCCGCAATAAGATCGACGCCCGCATTGCCCATCTGCAAAACCTGCGCGACAGGCTCGACGGCTGCATCGGCTGCGGCTGTCTCAGCCTTGAGACCTGCGCCCTGCACAACCCCGCCGACGAGGCCGCCAAAGGCGGCGCCGGCCCGCGCGTCCTCCGCCAAGTCTGACCTTCGGGGTGTTGACAGCACCGCAATGGCGGTGTCTGCCTCGGCGCATGAAACTATCACACAGACTCACGAATATCACGGGCGGCGGCTCGGACGGGTGGGAGGTTTTCCTCCGCGCTCGCCGGATGATCGCCAAGGGCGAAAAGGTCATCGAGCTGACGATCGGTGAACACGACATCCGCACCGCCCCGAACATCCTCGACGCGATGGACCGCGCCGCCCGCGCCGGCCACACCGGCTATGCGCTGGTGCCCGGCACCCACGCGATGCGCGCGGCCGTGGCCAAGCGCGTTGAACAGCGCACCGGCGTTCCGACTGGGATCGACAACGTTCTCATCACCGCGGGCGGTCAGGCCGGCCTTTTCGCCGCCCATCACGCGGTCCTCGACGAGGGCGATACCGCGCTCTACATTGACCCCTATTACACCACCTACCCCGGCACGATCCGCGCTGTGGGTGGCATGCCTGTCGCCATCGAGGCGCGCTCGGAAGACGGCTTCCAGCCCCGCGCCGAGGCGATCGACGCCGTAGCCCGCGCCACGGGCGCCAAGTCGCTCCTCATAAACTCGCCCAACAATCCCACGGGCGCGGTCTATTCCCGCGCCACGCTCGAGGCGATCGCCGAGGTCTGCAAGGCGCGCGATCTGTGGCTGATCACCGACGAGGTCTATGACGTGCAGGTTTGGGAAGGCGAGCATATCAGCCCCCGCGCCCTGCCCGGTATGCTGGAGCGGACTCTGCTCGTCGGCTCCATGTCGAAAAGCCATGCCATGACCGGCAGCCGGATCGGCTGGATTGTCGGCCCCGAAGAGGCCATCGCGCATCTGACGAACCTTGCGACCCATACCAACTATGGCGTGGCCGGTTTCGTGCAGGAAGCGGCGACCTATGCCCTCAGCCTCGGCAAAGCGCCCGAGATCGACGTGGCCGCCCCGTTCCACCGCCGCCACCTCATCGCGCTCGAGCTTCTGGCCGGGCAGAACGTGGTGAAGGCCACGCCGCCGCAGGGCGCGATGTATGTGATGCTCGATATCCGGGCCACGGGGATGAGCGGCAACGACTTTGCCAACGCACTTCTCGACGAGGAAAAGATCGCGGTCATGCCGGGCGAGAGCTTTGGCGCGGCGGCAGCGGGGCATATCCGCGTCGCCATGACCGTGGCCGACGAGGATTTCCGCGTGGCCCTCGGGCGAGTCCTTGCCTTTGCCGCTCGCAAGGCGGCCTGAGGTCGATCTGATGCAGGGCCATCACGGCCCTGCTCAAAAGCGACACGCAGTCGCAAACAGGAAAGAATCTCTGCCCGTTTCCGACGACCAGTGCCCTTGCGACGATCGCAGAAACGGGAGGTGCTCGCGGATGTCACCGGCGAGCAAGATCACACTGGTCCTGCGCACCATCGGTGCGCGGCGTGGGCGGGCGGCACGGGGCCGGCCCTGAGGGCTTGCCGAGCCTTCCCCTATCCCCTTTCCTGACAGGACCATCATGACCGACCAGACCTCCCCGGACGCCGCCCGCGCGTCCCGCCCTGCCCGTTCCGGCGGCCGCGCCGCCCGCACTGCGGCGCGTGCAGCACCCCTTTCCGATTCGAAGCGCCCGATCCGCGCTGGCATGTCGGGCGGCACATTCAAGCCGCTGACCGACGCGCAGGTGCTGCGAATTCACGAGACCGCGCTCCGGGCGCTCGAAGAGATCGGCCTTGCCGATGCACCGCCCTCGGGTATTGAGATCCTGACCGGCGCGGGCGCTGTTCTGGGCAATGACGGACGCATCCGGTTTCCGCGGGCGCTGGTCGAAGATATGTTGGCCGTCGCGGGCCGCGATATCACGCTTTTTGGCCGTGATCCGAAGCACGACCTTCTCCTTTCGGGCACCCGCGTCCACTATGGCACCGCCGGGGCGGCGGTGAACATGGTCGATCCCTCGGGCCGCAACTATCGCGAGTCGACGGTGCAGGACTTGCACGATGCGGCGCGGATCACCGACCGGCTCGACAATATCCATTTCTTCCAGCGGGCGATGGTCTGCCGCGATATCCTCGATAACCGCGAGATGGATCTCAATTCGATCTATGCCTGCTGTGCAGGGACGACAAAACACGTCGGTGTCTCCTTCACCGACCCCGATTTCACCGCCGACGCTCTTGAAATGCTGCACATGATCGCGGGCGGAGAAGAGGCGTGGCGGGCGCGGCCTTTTGTGTCGAACTCGAACTGTTTCGTTGTGCCGCCGATGAAATTCGCCACCGAGTCGTGCCGCGTCATGGAAAACCTGATCGCGGGCGGGATGCCGATCCTTCTTCTCTCGGCCGGTATGGCGGGCGCAACCGCGCCTTCGACGATTGCGGGCGCGATCACCCAAGCCGTGGCCGAGTGCCTTGCCGGTGTTGTCTATGTCAACGCGATCAAGCCGGGCCATCCGGCGATCTTTGGCACCTGGCCCTTCGGCCTCGATCTGCGGACGGGCGCGATGACCATGGGTTCGGGCGAGCAGGCGCTTTTGACTTCGGGCGCCGCGCAGATGCACCAGTTCTATGGCCTTCCGGGCGGGGCCGCGGCGGGCGCATCGGATTCCAAGCTGCCGGATATGCAGGCGGGTTGGGAGCAGATGTGCTCGAACGTTCTGGCGGGGCTGTCGGGCCTCAACATGGCCTATGAGGCGGCGGGGATGCACGCCTCGCTTCTCGGCTTCTGTCATGAGAGCCTGATCCTCGGGAACGATATCATCGGTCAGGCGCTGCGTTGCGTACGCGGGATCGAGGTCGATGACGAGACCTTGGCGCTCGAGCAGATGAAAGAGGTCTGTCTCGGCGGGTCGGGCCATTACCTTGGCACCGAGGCGACGCTGAGCCGGATGGAGCAGGATCACGTCTATCCGACCATGGGAGACCGCACATCGCCCAAGGAATGGGCCGAAAAGGGCAAACCTGATCTGATCGAGCGGGCGACGGCGATGAAAGAGCGCATTCTTTCCGAGCGGGCGTCGGCGTGGTTTGATCCAGCCACCGACGCGGCGATCCGGGAGCGGTTTCGCATTCACCTGCCGGGGTAAGGGGGCGCTGCCCCCGGCCCTTCGGGCCTCCCCCGGAGTATTTCAGGCCAAAAGAAGATCAGCCGATTTGACCGGGGCGCGATAGGCTCGCCCCGGCCACGGCTGTTTTGACGCCTGTTGTGCCTGGAAAGGACGTGGGCAGGCCGCGGGCTGTGCGCACGGCGAGGTGGGCGGCCGCGAGGGCGTGGAGGGCGTCGCCGGGGAGGCCCGCCTCTTCGGCGGGTTGCGCCGCGCAGTCGAGGGCTTCGGTCAGGACGGCGAGGAGGAGGTCGAGCGCGGTTTCGTCGGCGCTGCCTCCGGTGCCGGTATCGGTGAAGGATGGAAGGCCGGGGCCGGCCTCGAAGGCGAGGAGGGCGCCGTTGAAATCGGGGATTGCGCCGCCCTGCCCCATCAGTTCGGCGCCGCCGATTCCGGCGATCTCGGAGGGGAGCTGAGAAAGGGCCTCGGCGAGAGCGGTCTCGAAGGTCTCGGAGGCCTCGGGGCCGGAAGCTCCTAGGCGCTTGAGTTCGGCCTTGGTCAGGGGGCGGGTGACGGTCTCGCCGATCTCGAGGATGGTCTCGCCGTCGGAGAGGAGGCTCGCGGCAGTGATAGCAGGCGCACCGGGCCGCCAGAACGCGCCCGCGGACCTAATTGCACCCGCCTTCAACATTGGCTTCCCCTTGTTCCCTGCCTCGCCTATAGAGTGCCTCGCCTAAACCTTAAGGACAAGACGATGACCTACCATCCCAAATCGGATTTCATGGCCGTGATGATGACCCGTGGCTTTCTGGCCGATTGCACGGATTATCAGGGCCTTGACGAGGCTTTGGTGAAGGGTGTCGTTCCGGCCTATATCGGCTTTGATGCGACGGCGAAATCGCTGCATGTGGGCAGCCTGATCCAGATCATGATGCTGCGCTGGCTGCAAAAGACCGGCCACAAACCGATCACCCTGATGGGCGGCGGCACCACCAAGGTGGGCGATCCCTCGTTCCGCGCCGATGAGCGCCCGCTTCTGTCGGCCGAACAGATCGACGACAATATCGCCGGCATCAAAAAGGTCTTTTCGGCCTATATCCGCTATGACGAGAGTCCTTCGGGCGCGCTCATGCTCAACAATGCCGAGTGGCTTGATGGGCTGAACTATCTCGATTTCCTGCGCGATATCGGGCGGCATTTCTCGATCAACCGGATGCTGTCGTTCGAAAGCGTCAAGTCGAGGCTCGATCGCGAGCAGTCGCTCTCGTTCCTCGAGTTCAACTATATGATCTTGCAGGCCTATGACTTTCTGGAGCTCAACCGCCGCTATGGCTGTCTTTTGCAGATGGGCGGCTCGGACCAGTGGGGCAATATCGTCAACGGTATCGACCTGACGCGCCGGGTTCTCGACAAGGAAATCTATGGCCTGACATCGCCGCTTCTGACCACCTCGGACGGCAAGAAGATGGGCAAGTCGGCGTCGGGGGCTGTCTGGCTCAATGCCGATATGCTCAGCGCCTACGAATTCTGGCAGTTCTGGCGCAACACCACCGATGCCGATGTGGGCCGGTTCCTCAAGCTGTATACCGAGCTGCCCGTCGAGGAATGCGACCGACTGGGTGCGCTCGGCGGGTCCGAGATCAACGGGGCCAAGATCATCCTCGCCAACGAGGTGACCACCCTCGCCCACGGCCGCGCGGCGGCGGAAGCGGCGGAGGCGACGGCACGCGAGGTGTTCGAGAAGGGCGGGATCGGTGACGATCTTCCGACCTTGACCCTGTCCGCAGACGAGGTTGGCGAGGGGATTTCCATCGTCCAGCTGATCGTGCGCTCTGGCCTTGCGGCGAGCGGCAAGGAGGCCAAGCGCCTCATCGCCGACAATGGGGCGCGCATGAATGACGAGGCGCTGACGGATGCGGGGCTGATTCTTGCAGCAACCGATCTGGCCGCGCCGGTCAAGCTCAGCGCGGGCAAGAAGCGCCACGCGCTGGTGCAGATCGGCTGAGGCGCAAAAGGCTTTGCGATAAGGCGAAAGCCCCTTAGGCTCGGGCGGACCACGGAAGAAAAGGCCCGCCCGATGCCGCGCTATCTTGTCTATGACGTCTTTACCGACACGCCCTTCGGCGGCAATCAGCTTGCCGTATTCCCCGAAGCCGAAAAGCTGCCGCAGGACAAGCTTCAGAAGATCGCGCGCGAGTTCAATTTCTCGGAGACGACCTTCGTCTATCCGCCCGGAAATCCGGCCCATACCGCCAAAGTCCGCATCTTTACTCCGACCATGGAGGTGCCCTTTGCCGGGCATCCGACCATCGGCACGGCTGTGGCGCTTCATGCGTTGGGCAAGCCCGAACAGATGGTGCTCGAACTTGGCGTTGGCCCGATTGCGGCGGCGGTGACGGGCAATGTCGCGCGGTTTACCACGGCGCGGCCCCTTGAGATTCTCGCCGAGCCGACGACCGAGCTTGTCGCCGAATGCCTGAGCCTCGCCATCGGCGATATCCGCCTGCACCGCCATGCGCCGGTTCAGGCGAGCCTTGGCCTGCCCTTCGTGCTTGCCGAACTATCCGACCGTGAGGCCTTGTCCTCGGCGATGCCAGTGACGGATGCGTTCCGGCGCGGCGCGATGCTCTACCCCGGAGGTCTCGACTTCGCGATCTTCTGCTATACGCGGGCCGGCTCAAAGGTGGATGCCCGGATGTTTGCGCCGCTCGACAACATCCCCGAAGATCCTGCCACGGGCAGCGCCGCGGCGGCGCTGGCGGCTTTCCTTGCCCAAGAGGAGGGACGGGATATCACCCTCGATATCCGGCAAGGCGAGGATATGGGACGCCCCTCAAGGATCAGCGCCACGACAGGCGCCGGCGGCGTCACAATTAGCGGCGCGGCGGTGCAGACGATGGAAGGGCGGCTTCTGCTCTAAATCCGTGACCCCTGCGCCGAACCGCGCTAGGCTGATCGCAAGAGCATGAGGCGCGTATGAACCTCCTACAGGCAACATCCCTTCTGATCGTACTGGCCGGAGTTTTCGGCTCGATCAACTATTTCTGGCTGCGCCTGCCACCGAGCATCGGCGTTCTGGTCGTGGCTTTGGCCGCCTCGGTCGGGGCGATGCTCCTCGATCTGGTGCTACCCTCGCTCGGCCTTGCGGATTCGCTGGGCGGCGCGGTGCGCGAGATCGCTTTTTCGAAGGCGCTTTTAGAAGGGATGCTGGGGCTTCTGCTCTTTGCCGGCGCGCTTCATGTGAGCCTTTCATCCCTGCGCGAACAGGCCGTCGTGATCCTTCTCATGGCGACTCTCGGCGTCGGCCTTTCGACCGCTGTTGTCGGCTTTAGCTTCAGCTGGATCACCGGAATGCCGCTTCTCGTGGCCCTTGTTTTCGGCGCGCTCATTTCGCCCACCGATCCGTTGGCGGTCATGGGGGTTCTGCGCGAGGCCGAGCTGCAAAAGACCCTCGAGACCAAGATCGCGGGCGAGAGCCTGTTCAACGATGGCGTGGGCTATGTGGTCTATCTCGTCCTCGTCGGCCTTGCCTTCCCAGTGGGCGGGCACCACGCCGAGGGGCTTGGCGGCGCTGTGGGGCTTTTCCTGCAAGAGGCGCTGGGGGGCGCGGTTCTGGGCGTCGTGCTCGGCTGGCTCGTCTTTCAGGTGATGAAGCGGATCGACGACTATGCGCTCGAGGTTCTGATCACGTTGGGCCTTGCCTTTGGCGGATACGAACTCGCCGTAGCGCTCGAGGTCTCGGCGCCGATCATGGCGGTCTGCGCGGGGCTTCTGATCGGCGATGTCGGCACGAAATACGGCATGTCGGAACAGACGCGGCGCTATGTCGACGCCTTCTGGCGGCTGATCGACGAGATTCTCAATGCGGTTCTCTTCCTGCTCATCGGCATCGAGGTGTTCTCCATCGTTCTGGAGTGGGATTTCCTCATTGCCGGAGCCCTTTCGGTGGGCTTGGCTCTTCTCGCCCGTCTTGCCGCTGTCGCTGTGCCGATCGCCCTCCTCCGACCCTTCCGCAGCTTTAGCCGCGGGGTCATTCCGATCATGACATGGGGCGGGCTGAAGGGCGGCATCTCGGTCGCGCTTGCGCTGGCCCTGCCCGACAGCGAATGGAAACCGCTGATCCTGACTGCGACTTATGTCGTCGTCGTTTTCTCGATCATCGTTCAGGGTCTGACCATCGGCAAGGTTGCCATGCGGCTCGGCCGCGCCCCGGAACTGCCAGAACAGGATAGATGATGCGCCTTACCCCCGTCTGCGCCTTCGATGTCGACCCCGACGGAACCGCGCGCCCCGCGGCCGCGCTCGAGCCTTTACCCGAAGGTGCCACGGGCTATCGCTGGCTGCATCTCAACCTCGACGATCCGGGCTTTGCTGAATGGGTCGACAGCCACCTGCCGCCCATCGTGGCCCGCAGCCTCAAGGCGACCGAGACCCGCCCGCGGGTGAACACACATGGCGAGGGCGTGATCCTGACCCTGCGCGGCGCCAACCTCAACGCCGGATCCGAGGTGGAGGATATGGTCTCGGTCCGCATCTGGGCGACGCAGACCCTTTTGATCACGGTCCGCCGCCGCAAGATCTTTGCGATGGACGATCTGCGGCAGGAAGCCAACGAGGGCCATGCTCCGCCGACAACCGCCGAATTTCTCTCGGCTCTATGCGATGGCCTCACCGAGCGGATCGAAACCGTTTCTCTCGACCTCGACGAGATCACGGAAACAATGGAGACCGAGGTTTACGATGAAGAGGACGAAAACCAGCCCGAGCTGGCCCCGCTGCGCCGCAAGGTCATCAAGCTGCGCCGCCACATCGGGCCGCAGACCGATGCGCTGAACCTGCTCGCGGTGATCGACACACCGGTCATCCCGGCCTCGCTCCGCCCGCGCCTGCATGAGAACGCCAACAGGGCCACACGCTCGGTGGAAGAATTGCACGAGGTGCGCGAGCGGCTCACGGCGATTTCCGACCACCTCGACCTTGTCCAGACCGCCCGCATGGGCCGCAACGGCTTTGCCCTGTCGGTCATTGCAGTGATCTTTTTACCGCTGGGATTTATCACTGGCCTATTCGGGGTGAATCTCGGCGGCATCCCCGGCTCGCAGTCGCCGCTCGGGTTCTTCCTCTTATGCGCCGCGCTAGCCGCGCTTGGCGTCGACGATCATCCGGATGTGGAAGAGCTCTATAACCGCGCCTCGCGGGTCGATCCGCGCATCTCGCTGGCGACGGTCTATCGCACCGTGAAGCTCTTTGAGGAGGCGGGCATCCTCGACAAGCACGAGTTCGGCGATGGCCGCGCCCGCTATGAGACCGCCGACCGCGAGCATCACGACCACCTGATTGATATGCATTCCGGCGAGGTCGTCGAATTCGTCGATCCCGAGATCGAGGCCCTGCAGGAAAAGATTGCCGCCAAGCTCGGCTATCGGCTGATGGGGCACAGGCTCGAGCTATACGGCGTGCCGCTCGTCAAGAAGGACAAGTGAGTTGAGAAACCTTGAAGGCGCGGCGTTCATGGTGCTCTCGATGGCGATCTTTGCTGTCGAGGATATGTTCATCAAACAGGCCTCTGCCTACTTTCCGACCGGGCAGATCATCACACTCCTTGGCCTCGGCGGGGCCATGATCTTTGCGCTCTGGTCCGCCTTGCGACGGGAAGCCCCGCTACCGTCCACACTATTTCGGGGCGCGGCCCTGTTGCGGTCGATCTTTGAGGCTTTTGCTACTCTATGCTTTACGATGGCTCTGGCGCTAGTGCCGCTCGCGCTCTTCACCACGGTGATGCAGGCAAACCCCCTTCTTGTCACACTTGGGGCCGCGCTGATCTTTGGGCATCAGGTTGGGTGGCGGCGCTGGAGCGCCATCGCAATCGGCCTTGCGGGCGTTCTGATTGTCTTGCGCCCTTTCGGGTCCAGCTTCGAATTGACGGCGCTCTGGGTTGTTGGCGGGGTCATCCTGCAGGCCGGTCGCGACCTGATCACCAGCCGCGTTTCCCGCACGATCACCACGTTGCAGATTTCGACAGCGGCCTTCGCGGCATTGATACCGACCGGGATCATCGTGGCTTTGGTCAGCGGGACCCCATTTGTCTGCCCTGAACTTGAAGGTTGGCTCCGCCTCGGCGGGGCGATCGGAACCGGAATTCCGGCCATCTATGCCATCATTCTGGCCAACCGGATCGGCGATGTGTCTTTTGTCGCCCCCTTCCGCTATAGCCGGATCGTCTTTGGCCTTGCCTTGAGCGTGATCGTCTTTGGCGAGGTTCTTGATGGCTATACCCTTATCGGGGCTGCGATCATCGTCGCCTCTGGCCTTTACACCTTCGCCCGCGAGGCCCGCTTGCGGCGCACTTCCCCTTCGGCGAAAGCCACGCTATAGCGCCCCTGAAATCATTTTGAGGTTCCCATGAGCACGATTATCGACATTCACGCCCGCGAAATTCTTGATAGCCGGGGCAACCCGACCGTTGAGGTCGATGTGACCCTCGAAGACGGCTCGATGGGCCGCGCCGCCGTCCCTTCGGGGGCCTCGACCGGCGCGCATGAGGCGGTCGAGAAGCGCGATGGCGACAAGGGCCGCTATATGGGCAAGGGCGTCTTGCAGGCGGTCGATGCGGTGAACGGCGAGATCGCCGAGGCACTTCTGGGCCTTGATGCGATGGAGCAGGTCGAGCTTGACGAGATCATGATCGAGCTCGATGGCACGCCCAACAAATCCCGCCTCGGCGCCAACGCGATCCTCGGCGTCTCGCTCGCCGCCGCCAAAGCCGCGGCCGATTTCTCGGGCCAGCCGCTCTACCGCTATGTGGGCGGCACCTCGGCCCGCGTCTTGCCGGTGCCGATGATGAACATCATCAACGGCGGTGAACATGCCGACAACCCGATCGACATTCAGGAATTTATGATTATGCCGGTCGCTGCGGAAGATATCCGCGATGCCGTCCGGATGGGGTCGGAAGTATTCCATACGCTGAAGAAAGAGCTTTCGGCGGCAGGGCTTGCCACGGGCGTGGGCGACGAGGGCGGCTTTGCGCCTGCCTTGTCGTCGACCCGCGACGCGCTCGATTTCATTCTCAAGTCGATCGAGAAGGCCGGCTATCGCCCGGGCGAGGATATCTATCTGGCGCTCGACTGTGC
>RFZI01000072.1 GCA_009920775.1 Paracoccaceae bacterium
CGGGTTTTCGGATTCCTCGAGAACGCGCCAGTTGAAGCCAAGCCAGCTCAGCTCGCGGTTATAGAAGCGGCCCGGCCCGCTGAGGTCGGCGTCGATCTCGACCGGATCGGGAAAGGGGCTTTCGAGAAAATCGGCGTTGCGCATGGCGGGCTGGAATTCCTGTGTCTCTTGGACCAGTTATCCGCCGCTTGAGGGGGGATTGTCCAGAAGCGCCCGCGCCAAGGGCACATTGACCTCGCGCCCCTGCGCCAAGGCCGCGGCATCGAGATCGGCCACCATCCGCGCCGCGGCGGCGAAAGAGCGGTCGATGCGGCTCACCAGATAGGCGATCAGCGCCGGAGGCGGGGCGATCTGGCGATCCTGAAAGAGCTTCATCATCACCGCCCCCAAGAGCCGGTCGTCGGGATCGTCGATGCTGCTCACCGTAGTGGCCTGCATCCGGCTGGCTAGGTCGGGCAGGGCGATGGACCAGCGCGAGGGCGCGCGGTCGGAGGTGAGAAGGAGCTTGCCACGCCCGCGCAGGTGGTTGTGCAGGTGGAACACAGCTTCCTCCGCCTCGTGGGGCAGGGACTCCATATCCTCGATCACGACGCAGGTGGCCCCGGGCAGGGCGAAGTCGGCGCCGATCTCGGAGGCGCGCAGCAGAACCGCCTCGTTGTTCTGCGCGAAAACGCGGGCGAGGTGGGTCTTGCCGCTGCCCTTGGGGCCGACGATCGCGAGCTTGCCTTCAGGCCAGCTGTCGGGGGCCGAGATCATCGCGAAGGAACGGGCATTGGCCTCGGAGATGAAGAAATCCTCGCGCCCCAGCGCAACGCGCACCGGCCAATCGAAGGCAAGCTGTTCGGCCATTAGTCTTTCCCGGCCAATCCGCGATAAAGGCGTCCGGCCTTGTATTGGACAAGGGCGAAGCGGGCGAGAACGCCGAACATCGCCGCCACCGGCACCGCCACGAGCATACCGACGAAGCCGAAAAGCGAGCCAAAAACCGAAAGCGCAAGGATCAGCCAGACCGGATGCAGGCCAACCGAGCCGCCCACGAGTTTGGGCGTCAGGACGTTGCCCTCCATCAGCTGACCGATGCCGAAGATTCCGGCGACAACACCGATCCAAAGCCAGTCGCCCCAGAACTGGAACAGCGCAAGGCCTATGGCCAGTGCCCCGCCGACAAGGGCGCCGACATAGGGGATGAACGAGATGATCCCGCCGACAAAGCCCACGGCGAGGCCGAAGTTGAGACCGACGAGCATGAGCGAGACGCCGTAGTAGGTCCCGAGGATCAGGCAGACGGTGCCTTGGCCGCGGATGAACGAGGCGAGCGTCTTGTCGATATCCGCGGCCACCTGACGGATCGCGGGTGCGTGATCGCGCGGCAGAAGGTCGTCGATCACCGCCACCATCCGATCCCAGTCGAGAAGAAGGTAGAAGGCCACGACCGGCACAACGACGAGAAGCACAAGGATGTTGATGAGGCTCAGCGCCGAGCTGACAAGGCCGTTCAGAAGATCGCCGCCCTTGGATTGGATCGTCTGGCCCACGGCGGTCAGCTGGTGGCGGATCGTGCTGTCGGCATCCATCAGCGAGGGAAACCTCTCGGTCAGCCAGTGCTGAAGCTGCGCGACGATGGTGGGCGCGCTTTCCACGAGCGAGGTCGTCTGCTGGATCAGGGTCGGGATGATGAGGAGAAAGGCCACGACAAAGCCAAGGGCCGCAATCACCGTGATCGTCGCAACCGAGAGCACGCGGCTGAAGCCGAGCTTCTCGAAACGGTCGGCGATCGGATCAAGCACATAGGCGATGGCTCCGCCAAGGACGAAAGGCAAAAGCACATTGCCGAGCGCATAAAGCACGACGAAAAAGACCGCTGCCGCAATCCCCCAGTATTTCGCCTGTTCTTTGACGGGCAGTGCCATGTCCGCTCCCAATCTCCCTTTTGGTCTATCTCGTCACATCTGGCGCACAGATCAACCCCGCAGCGGCGGATTTGGCCCCTGTTCCGCGCGTTTGGGCGCTTGCTTGCCCCCTCGCACCCCATTACACCGCAGGACGACCCGACTTTCTGCAAGGAACCATCCCATGCGCCTCAGCCGCTATTTCCTGCCCGTTCTGAAAGAGAACCCCGCCGAGGCGCAGATCGTCTCGCACCGCTACATGCTGCGCGCCGGCATGATCAAGCAGCAGGCGGCGGGTATCTATTCGTGGCTGCCGCTCGGCTATCGCGTCTTGAAGCGGATCGAGCAGATCGTCCATGAGGAACAGGTCCGCGCGGGGCACATCCCGCTTCTGATGCCAACGCTCCAGCCGGCCGACCTTTGGCGCGAGAGCGGGCGGTATGACGATTACGGCCAAGAGATGCTCCGCATCAAGGACCGTCACGAGCGGGATATGCTTTATGGCCCCACCAACGAGGAGATGATCACCGACATCTTCCGCAGCCATGTGGGCAGCTACAAAGACCTGCCGCTGACGCTCTACCACATCCAGTGGAAATTCCGCGACGAGGTCCGCCCGCGCTTTGGCGTGATGCGCGGGCGCGAGTTCCTGATGAAGGACGGCTATAATTTCGACGTCGACCGCGAGAGCGCGCTGCACGCCTATAACCGCCATATGGTCAGCTACCTGCGCACCTACGAGCGGATGGGCCTGACCGCGATCCCGATGCGCGCAGCCTCCGGCCCCATCGGCGGCGACAACACCCACGAATTCCTCGTGCTGGCCTCCACCGGCGAGAGCGAGGTCTTCTACGACGACCGCGTGACCGCGCTCAAGCTCGGCAACCGCGATATCGACTACGACAACTGGGATCAGGTGGCGAAGGTCTGTGAAGAGTTCACCACGCTTTACGCGCGCACCGACGAGACCCACGACGAGGCCGTGTTCAACGGCGTGCCGGAAGAGCACCGCAAGGTGGGCCGCGGCATCGAGGTCGGCCAGATCTTCTACTTCGGCACCAAATATTCCGAAGCCATGGGCGCGACGGTTGTCACCAAGGATGGCAGCAAGGTCCCGGTCGAGATGGGCAGCCACGGGATCGGCGTCAGCCGCCTTCTGGGCGCGATCATCGAAGCCAGCGGGCGGCAAGTTTGCGACGATGGACCTGATCGGCCTGCCGTGGCGCATCACCGTTGGCCCGCGCGGCCTCAAGAACGGTGTCGTCGAACTCACCTCGCGCCGCACCGGCGAAAGCGTCGAGCTGCCGCCGGAAGAGGCCATCGAGCGGATCGCCAAGATCTACGCCGGGATCTGATTTCCCATTATCTGAACGTAAAGAGGCCGGACCTTTGGCGGGGTCCGGCCTCTTTCTTGTTGGCGGGGAGGGGCCCCTACATTTCGACGACCAGATTGCCGGGTTTGTGGAAGGTTTCGGCGATCGCATGAGCCTTGGCGAGATCGTCGAAGGCAAGCGTCTGGCTGACGACAGGCCTGTATGCGCCCTCATGGTAGAGCGCGACAAGCCTGGCCATCTGGTCTTTCGCTTCTGTCGATGTCCCCGCAATCAACCTGAGGCCCGCGCGCTTGGGCCGCAAGAGAGCGCCCAGCATGGGCCAAAGCCCGGCGGTGATGAGCAAAAGCCTGCCTCCCGGTGCCAGAAGCGGCCTCGCGCCCGCCCAGCCCAGCGTTCCGATAACATCCATCACCACTTCATATTGGCCCTTGGGTGATCCATTCCGATAATCATGCGTCGCCTCGGCCCCAAGCTGGCGGGCCAAGGCATGATTGGCTTCTGAGCAGACAGCCGTCGCCTTTGCCCCCAGATGGCCAGCGATTTGCAGAGCGGCACTGCCGACCGCCCCCGTTGCGCCATTGACCAAGAGCCGCTCGCCCGTTGCCAGCCTTGCCTTGTTGACAAGAAAATCCATGGCCGTCAGCCCGCCAAAGAAGAAGGCGGCACCCTCACTGATGCTCATGCCATCGGGAAGCGGAAAAATCGGGCCATCGCTTCGGATCGCCACATAGTCGGCGTGCGCTCCGCCCTTGATCCCGGCGATGCCAAAGACCTTTTGGCCAAGGTCAAATCCAGTGGCCCCGGATCCGATCGCCGCAACCTCGCCGGCAAAGGACCAGCCCGGCGGGTTGCGGGGCCGGCTCCATCCGAGGGCCAGCCGCGAGAGAAATTGCATTCCGCGCGGCACATTGCCGGACCGTATCCGCACATCGCCCGCCGTGATGGGTGCGGCGAGAACCCGAACAAGAACCTCGTTCGGCTTCGGGCTTGGTGTGGGAACCCTGTCGATCACCAGGTTTTCGGGGCCGCCATAGGCCAGAATTCGGGCCTGACGCATCTGTTGGGGCACTGACATGGAAATATCTCGCAATAAAATGAATGACGCCTGATATGGTTGCCATAGAAGGCCCCGGCAAGGGGTGTGGACCGGCATATTCGCGGCGTGCAGCGCAGGCCGATGGGCCCGTTGCACCCCCCCGATCCGCCTTGACCTCGGCGTTTCAAAACCGCAAGGTCGAACGCAAAAAGAAAGAGCAGTTCCAGTGGCTACAACCGCCCCCTTTGCCCGTTTCGAATGGATGATCGCCTGGCGCTATCTGCGCGCGCGGCGGTCGGAGGGCGGCGTCTCGGTGATGACATGGATCAGCCTGATCGGCGTGACGCTTGCGGTTTTCGCCCTAGTGGCGACGCTTGCCGTGCGGTCGGGCTTCCGGTCGGAGTTTGTCGATACGATCCTCGGCGCCAATGCCCATGTCACCGTCTATCGCAGCGCCACAGTGGGCGCGAATGGCCAGCTGGACCGCACGATCCCCGATTATGACGCGCTGGCCGCGACCCTTGCCGCCGTCCCGGGCGTGACCCATGCCGCGCCGCTCACGCGCGGGCAGGTGATGGCCAATTTCGGCAACGCCAATTCGGGTGTCGAGATTTTCGGCATCCGTGGTGCGGATCTCGCCTCGCTGCGCCGCATCGTTGATCCGACGACCGGCATGGGCGATCTCGGCCGCTTTGACGAAGGCATCGCCATTGGCTCGGGAGTGGCGCAGCAATTGGGCGTGGGCCTTGGCGACAAGATCAAGATTATCTCGCCCAATGGCGTGAAAACCGCTTTCGGCACCTCGCCGCGGGTGAATGCCTATGAGGTTGTCTATATCTTCTCGGCGGGCCGCTGGGATATCGACCGGACGCGCGTCTATCTGCCGCTCGCGCAGGCGCAGCGGTTTTTCGACAAGGACGATGTGGCCGATGAGATCGAGGTCATGGTCGAAGACCCCGAAAACGTTGAGGCGATGATCCCGGCGCTCATTCAGACGGCGGGCGAGAACACCCTGATCTGGACATGGCGCGATAGGAACACCCTGATCTGGACATGGCGCGATAGTGCGGGGGCGTTCCTCAGGGCGCTGACTGTCGAGGACAACGTGATGTTCATCCTCCTGTCGATCCTCGTGCTCATCGCCTCGCTCAACATCATCTCGGGCCTCGTGATGCTGGTGAAGAACAAGGGCCGCGATATCGGCATCCTGCGGACCATTGGGCTGACCGAAGGTTCGGTGATGCGGGTGTTCTTCATTTGCGGCGCGTCGATCGGCACTTTGGGGACGATCATGGGCGTGGGACTGGGGGCGCTTTTCGCGATCTACGTCGATCCGATCTTTTCGGCGATCAACTATGTCTCGGGCGGCGGCGTCTGGGATCCCTCGATCCGCGGCATCTATTACCTTCCGGCCGAGTTGAAGCTGGCCGACGTCATGTCGGCCATGTCGCTCTCGCTCTTCCTCAGCTGGGTCGTGACGATCTTTCCGGCCCGCCGTGCGGCGCGGATGAATCCGGTGGAGGCGCTGCGCTATGAGTGAGCCGGTGCTGGAGCTGAAGGGGATCGAGAAGGGCTACAAGCTCGGCAAGCCCGGCGAGGTGCGAGTCTTGCGCGGGGCGGATCTTGCCATCGGGCGCGGCGAGGTCGTGGCGCTGGTGGCGCCTTCGGGGGCGGGCAAATCGACGCTTCTGCATATCGCCGGGCTTCTCGACACACCAAATGGCGGCGAGGTGCGGATTGGCGGCGAGGAAATGTCGCGTTTGTCCGACAGGCGGCGGACGGCGGTGCGCCGCTCCGAGGTCGGATTCATCTATCAATTTCATCACCTCCTACCCGAGTTCTCGGCGGCCGAAAACGTGATCCTGCCGCAGCTTGCCAATGGGGCAGGGCAGGCGACCGCCGCAGCCCGCGCCGCCGACCTTCTGTCCCGCGTCGGCATAGCCGACCGCGCCGATCATCGCCCGGCGGCCCTGTCGGGCGGCGAGCAGCAGCGGGTGGCCTTCTGTCGGGCTTTGGCCAACCAGCCAAAGCTCCTGTTGGCCGATGAACCCACGGGCAACCTTGATCCCGAAACCTCGGAGCGGGTTTTCGCGACGCTGATGGATGTGGTGCGGGAAACCGGCCTCTCGGCGCTGATCGCCACCCACAACCTCGAATTGGCGGCGCGGATGGATCGGGTGGTGCGTCTCGATGCGGGTCGGATTACTGTGGCGAGCTAGGTACGTTCAGGCTGGAATTGCATCGGGAAACTCCGGAAGATGAACGAAGGTAGGGAGAGCGGAATGACACAGCGATTGGGATTGATCGGACTGGGGCTTCTGGCCCTTTCGGGCTGTGCCACCGATGTGGTCGACGGCAAGCAGGCCTATCTCGAGGATTGCTCCGCCTGCCACGGGACCAGTGGCAAGGGTGATGGGCCGATGGCCCGTGATCTCGCCAAGGCACCGGCGGACCTGACGACACTGGCTGCCCGCTATGACGGCACCTATCCCCGCGACTATGTGATGAGCACGATTGACGGGCTACACCGGCAAGAAGGATTTTCCTTCGAGATGCCCGAATTCGGTGCGGGCGATATGGGTGGGATCGTCATGGTCGGATCAACCCCGATCCCTGCGCGGCTTCTGGCGCTGGCGAATTACATCGGAACTTTGCAGGACTAGCGCCTAGGCTGCGGCCTTGCGTCGGCGGAAGGCAACGAGGCTGCCGATCCCTGTGAGCAGCAGCAGACCGCCTGCAGGAAGGGGAACGGGGGGAACCGCGACGGTGTAGTTTGCTGCATAAATCAGATCGACCGACTTATAGCTTTTGCCATCGCTGAATTTTCTTCCGCTGAAATCCCAATCCCAAAAGCTGCTTCGGGTGCGGTCTCTCTTGAAAAAGGCGACAGGCGCGAAATCAGCGGATGACCCCAATACGCTGCCAAAGGTGTAATAGGTCGATTTCCCGAAGTAGCGCCCATAATTCAGGAAGGTGTTATAGAGTTTCCCGGCCTCAAGAGTGAGGTTGAGCGAAATCGTATTCCAGCCGGCTTGCACCAGGAAGTACTTGCTCTTCAGGGTATTACGCCCTGTCGAATTATCCGAGATCTGGAATTTGAAGATCCTTCCGGCTGCTCCCGGATCAATGTAGAAGCTGATCGACTCCAGGCCCACGCTATCGCGCGGGGTCACGATTTGCGTTCCCGAGCCATACCAGCCGTATGTCGCTTCGCTACCGCCACCGCCGCCAAGACTTGTCGGCAGGTACTGCGCTGTGCTGATCGTCTTTGTGCTGAACGTCGCTGCCGAAGCAGCCGAGCTCAACAACACACCAACAATGAGCACGATGGCTCTAAGCACCCGACATCCCCCCAAAAGGAATCTTGCGTTAATAAAGGCACAATAAGGGCGGGATTGTGGCGGCTCAAGTGCTGATTTAGAAACAATAAATGTGGCAGAGCCCCCCTTTCGGGACAGTGCTACACATCCAGCTCTTCAACAAACCGCGCGTTTTCCTGGATGTACTGGAACCGCAGCTCGGGCTTCTTGCCCATCAGCCGCTCCACGAGATCGCCGGTTTCGCCCGGTTCGTCCTCGTCGATGGTCACGCGGATGAGCTTGCGGCTCGCGGGGTCCATCGTCGTGTCCTTGAGGTCCTTGGCGTCCATCTCGCCCAGGCCTTTGAACCGCTGAACGTCGATTTTTCCCTTGCCGCCCAACCCCTTGGCCATCATCGCCTCTTTCTCGGCGTCGTCCGCCACATAGACGCGCCGCGCGCCTTGGGTGAGGCGGTAGAGCGGCGGGCAGGCGAGGTAGAGGTGGCCGTGGTCGATCAGGGGGCGCATCTGGGTGAAGAAAAAGGTCATCAGAAGCGAGGCGATATGGGCGCCGTCCACGTCGGCGTCGGTCATGATGATGACCTTGTCATAGCGCAGGTCGTCGACGTTGAACTTGGTGCCGAGGCCCACGCCAAGGGCTTGGGTCAGATCGCTGATCTCCTGATTGGTGCCGAGCTTCGATGAAGCCGCGCCAAGGACGTTGAGGATCTTGCCGCGCAGGGGCAGAAGCGCCTGCGTGCGCCGGTCGCGCGCCATCTTGGCGCTGCCGCCCGCGCTGTCGCCCTCGACGATGAAAAGCTCGGTCCCCTCGCGGGCCGTGGCGGAACAATCGACAAGTTTGCCAGGCAGGCGCAGCCGTTTGGTGGCCGATTTGCGGGCGGTTTCCTTTTCCTGCTTGCGGCGCAGGCGCTCTTCGGCGCGCAGCACGAGAAAATCGAGGATCGCGCCTGCGGATTTCGTATCGGCCGCCAGCCAGTTGTCGAAATGGTCGCGCACCGCGCCTTCGACAAGGCGGTGGGCGTCGGTCGTGGCGAGGCGGTCTTTGGTCTGACCCACGAACTCGGGCTCGCGGATAAAGCAGGAGACGAGCGCACAGCCGCCGGCGATCAGATCCTCACGGGTGATCTGCGCGGCCTTGCGGTTGTTAATCAGCTCGCCATAGGCGCGGATGCCCTTGAGGATCGCGGCCCAGAAGCCCGACTCATGGGTACCGCCTTCGGGCGTGGGCACTGTGTTACAGTAGGACTGGATGAAGCCATCTCGCGACGGCGTCCAGTTGATCGCCCATTCGACCTTGCCGGGGGTTCCGAACTTCTCCTGAAACTCGACCGTGCCGGCAAAGGGCCGGTCGGCATAGGTCGAGGCGTTGCCGAGGGTCTCGCGCAGATAGTCGGCCAAGCCGCCGGGGAAATGGAAGGTGGCCTCGGTCGGCGTCTCGCCATCGTCGATCTCGGATTTCCAGCGGATCTCGACGCCGGAGAAGAGATAGGCCTTGGAGCGGATCGACTTGAAGAGCCGTGCGGGTTTGAACCGGTGGTGGCCGAAGATCTGTTCGTCGGCGTGGAAGGTCGTTGTGGTGCCGCGTCGGTTGGGTGTCTGGCCGAGCTTTTGCAGGGGGCCGGTGGGAATGCCGCGGGAAAACTCCTGCGCCACCAGCTCGCGGTTGCGCGCCACCTCGACGCGCATATGGTCGGACAGCGCGTTCACCACCGAAGCGCCCACGCCATGCAGGCCGCCCGATGTCTGATAGGCCTTGCCCGAGAACTTGCCGCCCGCGTGCAGCGTGCAGAGGATCACCTCGAGCGCCGATTTGCCGGGAAATTTCGGGTGCGGATCGAAGGGCATCCCGCGGCCGTTGTCGCGGATGGTGATCGCATAATCGGCGTGCAGCTCAACCTCGATGCGGTTGGCGTGGCCCGCTACGGCCTCGTCCATCGAGTTGTCGAGGATTTCCGCCACAAGGTGATGCAGCGCCCGCTCGTCGGTGCCGCCGATATACATCCCCGGCCGCTTGCGGACAGGCTCCAGCCCCTCGAGAACCTCGATGGAAGATGCGTTGTAATCATCGGCTCCGGCCGAGGAGAGAAGGTCGTCTGGCATACCGCTCGTTCTTCTTTTGCTCTGGCCGATATTGTGGCTCAAGAGCGGCGCAGGGGCAATCGGTTGATTGCCTAAGGCGCGGGGGGAAGGGTCTCGAATTTCAGGCCGGTCGCGGTGTTTTCGAAGAAACCGGGCCAGTGGTCGCCGCCAGCGTCAAGGAAATGAGCGGCTTGGGCGTTACCCTTCAGGTGCCGGTCGAGGAAAGCCACACAGAAATGCGCGGCGATGTTGTTCATCCGCGCCGTATCCCAGACATCGTCTGCATAGTGCAGGAAGGGCGGCCAGCCGAGCTTTTCGGAATGGGCATAGGATTCGGTGGGGGCGGGCATAGGTGCGCCGGCGTTGTGGCCGGCCATCTCGAAGGTCAGGAGGTGGCGGGCAACGCCAGTTGCCCCCTGCCAGATGCCGCGCATCGCGTTGTAGCCGGAGGTATCGTCGACAGTTCCCGCGATGAGCAGGAGCGGCGCACGCAGGCCCGCAAGGCCCGCCGCATCCCAAAGCCCCGCCTTGCCGCCCCATGGGCCGAAGGCGACGACGGCTTTCAGGCGCGGATCGGTGAGGGCCTTGTGCTCGGTGGTTCCGGCGCGAAGCGGGCGGAGAAGGTCGTCGGCGGGCGACGCCTCGAGTGTCATCGCCGCCTCGGACAGCCCCGCGCCGCCGAAGACGAGCGCCCCATAGCCGCCCATCGAATAGCCGATCACCGCCGCGCGATCCGTGTCGATCACTCCTTTCAGGGGCGCATCCGGCGCGGCGAGGCAATCGAGCACGAAGCGTTGGTCGCGGGGCCGGTGATAGAAGGTCGCGCCAACCGGCTCTTGGTTGTCGTAGGTGCTGCCTTCATGGTCGATGGCGGCGACGGCATAGCCGTGGCTTGCCAGCGTCAGGGCATGGGGCGACATGAGCCAGCGGTTGCCGGGCCAGCCATGCGAGAGGATCACAAGGGGGAAGGAGCCCTTGGCGGGCGCAACGCCCTCGCGGGCGGGGCCATTCAGCGTGGCGCGGGTGATCCCGTCGCGGATCAGGGTCTCATAGCTGCCGCCCTGCGGGCTGCCCTTGGCGGCGGGATACCAGAGGGTCACTGTCAGTCGCCGCTCGGTGCGGCGGGTGGTGGTTTTTGGGTCGGAAAGGTCGGGCTGATCGGGCCGCGTGAAAA
>RFZI01000073.1 GCA_009920775.1 Paracoccaceae bacterium
GTCTTAGAACCGCGCAGTCTCTCGTGGATGGGGTGCGGAAGGTCTAACGCCCCGTCCTTTGAAATGCGCCGCAGAAATGAATGGAGCACACATGCCGCTTTACGAGCATGTCTTTATCTCGCGTCAGGACCTGTCCAACGCGCAGGCCGAAAGCCTCATCGAACATTTCTCGACCGTGCTTGCCGACAACGGCGGCAAGGTTGTCGAGAATGAATATTGGGGCGTCAAAACGATGGCCTACAAGATCAACAAGAACCGCAAGGGCCACTACGCCTACCTCCGCACCGACGCCCCCGCGGCGGCCGTTCTGGAGATGGAGCGCCTGATGCGCCTGCATGACGACGTGATGCGCGTTCTGACCATCAAGGTCGACGCCCACGAAGAAGGCCCCTCGGTTCAGATGCAGAAGCGCGACGAGCGCGACCGTGGCGATCGTGGTGACCGCCCCGAGCGCCGTGAACGCCGCTAAGTTGATCGCGAAAGGATACTAAGTCATGGCTACCAAACCGTTTTTCCGTCGCCGCAAGTCTGATCCGTTCGAGGGCGAAGGCGCCCCGGTGATCGACTACAAAGACACCCGTCTTCTGCAGCGTTACATCTCCGAGCGTGGCAAGATCGTCCCCGCCCGTATCACCGCCGTCGGTGCAAAGAACCAGCGCAAGCTCGCCCAGGCGATCAAACGCGCCCGGTTCCTCGCCCTGCTGCCCTACGCCGTGAAGTAAGGAGGTCTCAAATGGACGTTATTCTTCTCGAACGCGTGGCCAAGCTCGGCCAGATGGGCGAAGTCGTCAAAGTCAAGGACGGCTATGCTCGCAACTTCCTCCTGCCGCAAGGCAAGGCTCTGCGTGCCAATGCCTCGAACATCGC
Source organism: Paracoccaceae bacterium (assembly GCA_009920775.1). GTDB lineage: Bacteria > Pseudomonadota > Alphaproteobacteria > Rhodobacterales > Rhodobacteraceae > RFZI01. The sequence continues at coordinate 868 of RFZI01000073.1, forward strand.
CAAGTTCGAATCCGACAAGGCTCAGCTTGAAGCCCGCAACCTCGAGACCCGCAAAGAGGCCGAAGCCCTCGGCGCTAAACTCGATGGTCAGGTCTTCATCGTGATTCGCTCGGCGTCCGACGGCGGCTCGCTCTACGGCTCGGTCACCCCGCGTGACGCCGCCGAAGCCGCCACCGAAGCTGGCTTCACCGTTGATCGTAAGCAGGTCGTTCTGACCGGCCCGATCAAGGATCTCGGCCTGCACAGCGTCAGCGTTGTGCTGCACCCGGAAGTCACTGTCTCGATCTCGCTCAACGTCGCCCGTTCGACCGAAGAGGCCGAGCTTCAGGCTTCGGGCAAGTCGATCCAGGAACTGGCTGCCGAGGAAGAGGCTGCGGCCGATTTCGAAATTCAGGAGCTCTTCGACGATATCGGCGGCGCTGCCTCCGAAGACGACGAAGCCTGATCTTCGCCATAGAATTGAGAAAGGGCCGCGGATTTCCGCGGCCCTTTGTCTTTGCGCTATTTGTATCGCTACTTGAAGGTTTCGAGTGAAAGGACGGCGTCGCAATAATTGCCGTCGAAGGTGCCGACCCAAACATCGAGATAGCCGTCGGCCGGATGGGTCAAGACGATCTTTGGATCGAGATCCCCGTTGTCATCGTCATCATAATACCAATTGACCGACGCCGTATTGATCAGAAGCGCTGAATCGCAGGCGCTGACCACGCTGATCACCAGCTGGTAACCCGCCATCTTCGACAATTCGAAGGTAAAGTCCGGCGCGGTCGGGAAATAACCTGCGCCGCGATCTGTGCCGGGCCGGATGCTCGGACAATCCCAAATATAGTTCTCGCCGCCCGCGACAACGCCGAAATCTCGACGGGAATAAAGATCTGCCGCAGTTGCCTCATAGGATTCGCCCCACTGATTAAAGTCAGGACAGGCTTCTGCGGCACCAAAGGAACCCAATAGAACTGCGCCGGCAAGGAGCAGTGTTCTCATCGTTGCCTCCACGGTCATCGTTGGACACAGCATAGCTTTGAACGGGTTGAACACCAAGCCGGATCACTAATGAAAAGGGCGCCCGAAGGCGCCCGTTCCCTTTGCCGTTCGGCAAACCTTATTCTTCGTCAAGAGCCTCGACAGCCTTCTGAAGCGCGTCTTTGCTCACTTCTTTCTCGGTCATCTTGGCTTCTGCGAAGATGTGGTCGATGACCTTGTCTTCGAAAATCGGCGCCTGAAGCTGCTGGCGGAACTGGGCGTTCTTCTGAACGAAGTCGAAGAACTCGCGCTCCTGACCCGGATACTGGCGGGCCTGGTTCATCACGGCCTGGGTCAGCTCGGCGTCGGTCACTTTGATCTCGGCCTTCTGGCCGACATCGGCAAGCAGCAGGCCAAGCTTCACGCGGCGCACGGCGAGCTTGGTGTGCTCTTCCTTGGTTTCGATCGCGCCGTGATCGTGGCCGTGGTGATCCGGGTTTTCCTCGTGCCACAGCTGGTGGGCGATCTGGCTGGCCTCGGCTTCGACGAGCGAGGCGGGAAGGTCGAACTTGGCGGCCTTGTCGAGCTGGTCGAGAAGCGAACGCTTGGCGACCGCACGGGCGGCACCGGTGTATTCGGCCTCAAGGCGCTCCGAGATCTGGCCCTTGAGGGCAGCAAGATCCTCGGCACCAAACTGCTTGGCGAGGTCGTCGTTGATCTCGGCAGCCTTCGGCTCTTTCACCGCCTTCACGGTGCAGGTGAAAACCGCGGCTTTGCCGGCAAGGTTCTCGGCGCCATAGTTTTCCGGGAAGGTCACCTCGACGTCCTTCTCTTCGCCGGCCTTCACGCCGACGAGGCCGGCCTCAAAGCCGGGGATGAAGGAGTTGGAGCCCAGAACCAGCGGATAATCCTCGGCCGAGCCGCCGTCGAAGGCTTCGCCATCTACTTTGCCGACGAAGTCAATCACGACCTGATCGCCGTCCTTGGCCTTGGAACCCTTCTTGCGGTCTTCAAAGTTCTGGGCGGTTTTGGCGAGGTTCTCGAGGGCTTCGGTGACCGAAGCCTCGTCGGCCTTAACAACCAATCGCTCGAGCTTGATCTTCTTGAAATCGACTTCAGGAACGTCCGGCAGGGTCTCGTAGATAACCTCGACATGAACATCGTCGCCCTCTTTCCAGGCCTCGTTGGTCATCTTGATTTCCGGCTGAGCCGCGGGGCGATGGCCCGAGGCCTCGAGATGGCTGTTGAGCGCACCGTCGATGGCATCCTGCATGGCTTCGCCAAGAAGGCGCTGGCCATACTGCTTGCGAAGGAGCGCCATCGGCACCTTGCCCTTGCGGAAGCCCTTCATCTCGATCGAGGGCTGCGCCTCGACCAGCTTCTCGTTGACCTTCGCATCAAGCTCGCCTGCCGTCACAATGATGGCATAACCGCGCTTGAGGCCTTCGTTCAGGGTCTCGGTGACCTGCATCTGTCGTCCTTCTTTCGTTACCTGGTGCGGGTGGAGGGACTTGAACCCCCACGCCTTGCGGCGCCAGAACCTAAATCTGGTGCGTCTGCCAATTTCGCCACACCCGCATGATGAAAGGGGGCAGGTCTGGGCCCACCCCCGAATTGGGGCGGTGTCTATCAAAGGCAGGCGCGGGATGCGAGGGGAAAAACAACCGAATTTTCGATGAAACTCTTCGGGCATGAACCGAATTTCGCCACATTTGCACCCGAACTATGGCTGGGAAGACAAAGACGAGCGCTGCCATGCCCCTCCTTGCCGAAAAATCACCGGCCCCCGAACATTTCGTGGCGGTCGAAACCGCCGGGCTGATTGCCGGAACGCGGGTCATGACGATCGAGGGCGAGGTTCCGGTAGAAGACCTTGCGCCGGGGGCACGGATCATCTCGCGCGATGCGGGTCTCGTCGTCCTGAGGGGGATAGAATCAGGCTGGATCCAGCTCGCACCGACTGCGATCAAGGCAGGTGCCCTCGGCCATACACGCCCGCGCCGCGATGTGCTCGTGCCGCCGCAAGCGCTCGTCCACCTTCGCGACTGGCGGGCCGAGGTTCTGATCGGATCGACCTACGCCCTCGTCCCCTCCAAGATGATGATCGACGATGATTTCGTATTTCGCCGTAGCGAAGAGCGGCTGAAGGTCTTTGAACTGATGTTTGACCGCCAGCACATCATCTATGCCGACGGAATCGAGATCGCGACTGACTCTGTCTGAGACTAAGCCCCTATTTCCCGCAGGATTGCCGGCAGGGCTTCGGGGATATCTTCCGCGATAAGGCCCGCACCGAGACGCCGCCCGGCGTCCTGATGGAGCCAAACGGCGGCGCAAGCCGCCACGACCGGCAAAAGACCCCGCGCCATCAAGCCGGCAATCATTCCCGCCAGAACATCACCATAGCCGGCGGTCGCAAGCCAAGGCGCGGCCCGCTCATAAAAGGCTCCGCCGATCCACACCCGACCATCTGGCGCCGCGACGACCGTATCCGGCCCTTTCAGAACCACAATGCAGCCCGCCCGCTCGGCCGCGGCCCGCACCCTTTCGGGCTTGTCGGGCCCGTTCAGATCAGGAAACAGCCGTGCAAACTCGCCCTCATGCGGGGTCAGGACGCACCCATCATGTAATCTCGCCTCAAAGCCGCCTTCGGACGCTAGCAGCGTGAGTGCATCGGCATCGAGCACCACAGGAACTCTGCGCCCATACCGCCGCAAATGGGCCGCGATTTGCGCGTCGGTTCCGTCAATCAGGGGCGCATCGGGCGGCTGGATCCAATCGAGCGCCGCGCCAACCAGTCCGGCAGCACCTCTATCCAACCCAAGCCCCGGACCAAGGCAAAGCGCGGTGATCCTCGGATCGGCCAGAGCCAGACCAAGATCCTCGCCGCCGTCGATCCGGCGCAGCATTATGGCATCGAGCCGCGCCGCGTTTTCGGCAAGCGCCTCTTCGCAAGCCCCCAGCGTGACAAGCCCGGCTCCCACCCGCAACGCCCCCCGCGCCGCCAGCCTGCCAGCGCCGCCCTTTGTTGCCCCCCCGCCAGAACAAGCGCGTGACCATGCCCATATTTATGGCCCAGCAGCCCTTTGGTGACCTGCTCGGGCTCGGGGGCTTCCAGCAAACGAACCACGCTATCCCCGTCCGGCAGCTCAACCCCGATCGGAACGACCACGAGCCGGCCAGATCTTGCCGGCAAGGAACCAGTAAAATGCCCCAGCCGCGGCGCTTGAAAGGTAACTGTCATGTCAGCCCGCAAGCGCGCGGGATAATCCTCAGAGCCTTCTGGCAAATGCCCGCTATCGCTGGAAAATCCCGACAAGACATCGACCGCGACCAGCTTTGATGTGCGGGGGCGTTCCGAGGCCACCCCAAGCGCGGCAAGGAAATCACCCGAAACCGGTCGCGCCAGCCTCGTGCCGAAAAGGGCGTCTACGATGATATCCTCACTGCTTGAAGCGTAGTCAGAAAGGGGCCGGGTTGGCCCCTGCCAATGCCGAAAGGCGGAAAACGCATCTTCAGGGAGCTTACTCGGGTCTCCGTTGAAATAGGCGGTCACGGCCCAGCCCAGATCCGCGAGCAGCCGAGCCACAACAAACCCGTCTCCGCCATTGTTGCCCGGCCCGCACAGGACTGCAGCCGTCGCACCGCCCGCGGCCGGCTCGGGCCAAGTCGTGCAGATCGCCTCGAAAACCCCGCGCCCCGCCCGCTCCATGAGCATAGCGCCACTCACCCGCCCGGACCTGATGGCTCGCTCTTCAGCGGCCCGCATCTCCGACGCTCTTAGCAAAACGCTCAAGCAAACCGCTCCAAAGTTTTCATTTCGCCTGCTTTCGCGCCTGTCTGCCTAAATTTTGTGCAAACCGGTGATTTTGACCCGGGCGGAGCCCTCCCCGCCACCCTAGCCAATTGTTCCCCTGCAAGAGAAGTGGTCAGTCGCCTTGAACCGCTCATAAGGGGGAGTCGAAGTCCATGAAGAAGATCGAAGCGATCATCAAGCCTTTCAAACTCGACGAGGTGAAAGAGGCGCTTCAGGAGGCCGGCGTTCAGGGCCTCAGCGTTGTCGAGGTCAAGGGCTTCGGCCGCCAGAAGGGCCATACCGAGCTCTATCGCGGTGCCGAATATGTCGTCGACTTCCTGCCCAAGGTAAAGATCGAGGTTGTCCTCTCGGACGATCAGGTCGACGCCGCCATCGCCGCCATCATCGGCGCGGCCAAGACCGACAAGATCGGCGACGGCAAGATTTTCGTCTATCCCGTCGAACAAGCCATTCGCATCCGCACCGGTGAAACCGGTGACGATGCCGTCTAATCACCCGGAATTCATCTCGGAAGGACCCATCTGATGAACAACGCTGACGTTATCAAACTGATCAAGGACGAGGAAATCGACTACGTCGACATCCGCTTCACTGATCCCAAAGGCAAGCTCCAGCACGTGACCGTGGTCGCCGACCTCGTCGACGAAGACTTCCTCGAAGAAGGCTTCATGTTCGACGGTTCGTCGATCGCCGGCTGGAAATCGATCGACCAGTCCGACATGAAACTGATGCCGGATTCCTCCTCGGCCTATGTCGACCCGTTCTATGCCGAAAAGACCCTTTGCATCCATTGCGACGTGGTAGAGCCCGACACCGGCGAAGCCTATCCGCGCTGCCCGCGTCAGACCGCCAAGAAGGCGGAAGCTTATCTTAAGTCCTCGGGTATCGGCGACGCTGCCTATTTCGGCCCGGAAGCTGAATTCTTCCTCTTCGACGACGTCCGCTACTCGGTCACCCCGTCAAAGGTCTCGTTCCAGATCGACAGCGAAGACGCTGCCTGGAACACCGACACCGAATATCAGGCCGGCAATCTTGCCCACCGAGCTGGTCACAAAGGCGGCTATTTCCCGGTCAACCCGATCGACGCTGCTCAGGACATCCGCTCGGAAATGCTTTCGACCATGAAGCGCATGGGCATCAAGGTCGACAAACACCACCACGAGGTCGCCACCGCCCAGCACGAGCTTGGCATGATCTTCGGCGGTCTGGTCGAGCAGGCCGACAACATCCAGAAGTACAAGTACGTCATCCACAACGTCGCGGCCGCCTATGGCAAGACCGTGACCTTCATGCCCAAGCCCATGAAGGGCGACAACGGCTCGGGGATGCACGTGAATATGTCGATCTGGAAAGACGGCAAGCCGCTCTTCTCGGGCGACAAATATGCCGATCTCTCGCAAGAAGCGCTCTACTTCATCGGTGGCATCCTCAAGCACGCCAAGGCGCTTAATGCGATCACCAACCCGTCGACCAACAGCTACAAGCGTCTGATCCCCGGCTTCGAGGCCCCCGTTCTGCGCGCCTACTCGGCCCGCAACCGTTCGGGTTGCGTCCGTATTCCGTGGACCGAGTCGCCCAAGGCCAAGCGCGTCGAAGCCCGTTTCCCCGATCCGGCAGCGAACCCCTATCTCGCCTTCGCCGCTCTGATGATGGCCGGCCTCGACGGCATCAAGAACAAGATCGATCCGGGCGCCGCTTCGGACAAAGACCTCTACGATCTGCCGCCCGAAGAGCTGGCCCAGATCCCGACCGTATGCGGCTCGCTCCGTGAAGCCCTCGAAGAGCTCGAGAAGGATCACGAGTTCCTGCTCGCCGGCGACGTCTTTACCCGCGACCAGCTCGATGGCTACATCGCGCTCAAGTGGGAAGAGGTCTATGCCTTCGAGCACACCCCGCACCCGATCGAGTACCAGATGTACTACAGCTGCTGATCGGCAGACCAAACCAAACAAAAAGGCGCCTTCGGGCGCCTTTTTCGTTTTTCTTGGACGGGACCGGTGCCCAAGTTTTGTCTCATTCGGGAACGGTCTGCCCGAAAATGCCCCATTTGTCCCGTATTCCCCCCACATTCTTCGCGCTGACTGATCCTGAACCACTCCGTTAGGATTCTTGTGATGAACGACCATCCGACCAGCACAATCGCCGCGCTTTGCTACGCCAAGCCGAGCGGACTGGATTTCCGGTCTCTCGTCGACGAACTCGGTCAGGCTCTCTCTGACCATGAGGGAATCACCTGCAAGCAAATGTCGAAGTACGAGGATTTCGTTGTCTTTGACCTGACGACGGTGCGCATCTGCCTCGCCTACGCCGATTTCAAGCGCGATTTCCCGGATCTTCCCGAAGCCCAGCGCTATGCCTCGGCGGTAATCGTTTCAATCGGCTCCAGCCCAGAATCCCAAGAGCGCTGCCCGCTGTTCCTGCATCGGCAGGACGTATGCCGCGGCCTCGTAGAACGGATCGAGGCCCAGCATACTTCCGATCGCTTCCTCTGGCTCGAGCTTGATCAGGTTTTCGACGAAAACGTCTTCGACACGGTCCTAGAGAAGATTTGGCCTGCCTTGGCCGAGGCTGCAGCCGAAGAAGAATACGAAGACGTCGATATCACCCCCGAGCCCCTTGTTGCCGCAGCGAAGACCCCGAACCGTCGGCGTTCGCCGCAGGTCGATCCCGATTCAATCCTGCCAACGCTCGAGCGTCGCTTCGACGCCGAGCTTGAAGCGCGCATGGTCGCCTCGGACGAAGTCCAGACCAGCCTTCCCGATCCGTCTCGGGCGCGTCCCCGCCCAACGCATCCAGCGGCAATGGCCGATGCACCGCGCCGTGGCCGCGAGGTCGCAGCGCCGACAGAGACCGACCTGCCTGATTTCGACAGCCTGAGCCCCTTCAACGAAGGCGCATTTCACGCCTCTGTCCGGTCGGCGCTCTATGATCCGGTCGAGAAATCGGCTGCCAAAGCGATAATCGCAGAGCGTTCGCTTCAGGAACGCGCGGCAATCTACGCGGTGAATGCTTCGGTCGTCGCCCTCTCGCTGCCCGTCGGGGTCGCCATGATGGCTTATTCGGCAATGGGCAAGGAAGACCTTAACAATTCGGCCCGCGCGCTTGCCGTCACCGGAGCCTTGATCGGCATCGCCCAGACCAGCATCGGAAACGGTGTTCTGTCGTTCCTGATCTGATCAGGCGCCCGCGCGCTGCACCATCGTCGTATGGATGGAAAACACCACGGCTCCCGTCCCCGGGAGCCGTAAGACCGTCTGGCGTTCGCTTCGCTCGTAGGGGCTTTGTGGATTGCCGACAGGGCGCGGGTTCGCTTCCGTATGCGGCTGATAGAGGTCCGGCAGGTCGTAGCGCAGGTGATTGGCCCGCCAAACGGGCCGCCCCGGCTGCACTCCATCGAAGAGCCGCTGAACCCGCGCCGCGATCCCTGCATCATAGCTCGGCACCGGAATGTGGATCGAGGTGAGCGGCCGGCCGATCTTCTCGGAAAGCGTCCAGGCAGACGGAAAACACAGGAGCGCGGCGGTCAGAACGTGCTCGTCCCCCTGCTTTTGCAGGATGCAGAAATCTTCCTGCACAAGACGCGAGAGCGTGAGCAAAGGCGCACGGGTGTCGATCGTGACAAGCCGGTTGTCAGGGCGGCGCACCCCCTCGCCTTCCATCCGGTAGCGCGGGTTCAGCGCCAACTCGGCCATGACCACGGTCAGAAGCTCGCTCGCCGCGTCCTTCGCCTCGGGCAGCGCCGCCATGACTTTCTCAGGCATCCCGGCAATCAGCCTCGCCTTTTCGGCCAACTGGCCCGCAAAAGCCTCATCCTGCCGAAGCCACTCGCCGGGACGGACGGGCTGCATGGCGGGCAATCGTGCCGCGGCGGCGGCGCGTTGCTCTTCGGGAAGGACGGTCTGGAGGATCGGATTCGGCTGCATCCCTCCTTTCACCGCATCCTCGGTGGAGAATCCACACCCGGAAATGTCGATTTCGGGCCGGACAGGCGCGGCGCAGCGTCTCAGCATGGGCCAAACCAGCACGGAGCCCCCGATGGAAGCCCCCTACCGCGAACGCCGCAAGATCGATCCCGCCCGTGGCGCCCGCCTCGCCGATGGCACCCCGAACGACAATGACCGTATGGAAATCGGACCGACCCAACTGGCCTTTGCCGAATGGGCGGCGGCCGGCCTTGTCGCGCCCGATCTCGAACGGATGCGCGCCTTCCGGCACAAGCGCCTCGTTGATGCGGTGAACGCCCGCGACTATGGCGCGATCCTGATGTTTGACCCCCTGAACATCCGCTACGCGACCGACTCGACCAATATGCAGCTCTGGAACACCCACAACGCCTTCCGCGCCTGCCTTGTCTGCGCCGATGGCTATATGGTGGTCTGGGACTACAAGAACGCCATGTTCCTCAGCAAGTTCAACCACTTGGTGAAGGAACAACGCAGCGGCGCCGATTTTTTCTATTTCGACCGCGGCGACAAGATCGAACCGGCGGCCGACCTCTTCTCGAACGAGGTGCGCCAGCTCCTGAAAGAGCACGCGGGCGGCAATCTGCGGATCGGCGTCGACAAGGTAATGATCCACGGGCTTCGCGCACTCGAAGCCTGCGGTATGACCGTCCTGCCCGGCGAGGAGCTGACTGAGAAGGCCCGCTCGATCAAAGGCCCCGACGAGATCCTCGCCATGCGCTGCGCCAGCCACGCCTGCGAGACCGCCGTCGCCGAGATGGAGCGCGCCGCGCGGGCGGGCGTGCCTCGCGGGCATATGTCGGAGGATGATATCTGGGCCGTCCTCCACGCCGAAAACATCCGCCGCGGCGGCGAGTGGATCGAGACCCGCCTCCTCGCCTCCGGCCCGCGGACGAACCCGTGGTTTCAGGAATGCGGGCCGAGGATCGTTCAAGAGAACGAGATCGTCGCTTTCGACACCGACCTGATCGGCGCTTACGGCATCTGTGTCGATATCAGCCGCACATGGTGGATCGGCGATGGCAAGCCCCGCCCCGACATGATCGAAGCCATGAAGATCGGCGTCGATCACATCGCCCACAACATGAGCCTTCTGGCCCCCGGCGTCTCGATCCGCGACCTTACTTTCAAGTCCCACAAGCTGCCGCA